>NZ_JBSGZV010000059.1:0-47369 GCF_053611185.1 Streptomyces sp. NPDC054834
CCACGGCTTTCGCCGCGCCATGGTCACACCCCACAAAACACGGAATCACATGCACCTCCACCGTGCCACAAGAGGATCATTCTGCAAGGACCCCTAAGCCACCGATAGCGCGCCTCCGGTGTGGCCCGTCAGGGATGCACGCAAGTCACCCGTGCGTCTATCCCACAGACGTACCACTCCGTCATCGCCGGCCGAGGCAAGCGTCCTGCCGTCCGGGCTGAAGGCCACCGAGACGACGAACTTCGCTCGGCTGACGAGCGTCCTGTGCGGTGTGCCGTCCGAGGCGCTCCACAGCCGGATTCTGCCGTCCATACCACCAGTGGCGACGGTGGTCCCGTCCGGGCTGAAAGCGGCTGTAAACACCGGCGCACTGTGGCCGGTTAGGACGCTCCGCAGCGGGTTGGCGGCAGCAGCATGGAGTACGGAGACCGCTTCCTCGGTCGGGCTCACGCGGTACGCCTGGACCGCAAGCAGTGCCGCGACGTCGGGGTCGCTGTTCTTGATCGCGGCGTACTGCGCCGCCATCTCCTGCGATTGGGCGACCCGCTGGGCTGTGATGGCTGCCTTCCGTTGCCAAAAGGCGACGCCGACGGCGATGAGGGCAAGTCCCAGAAGGCAGGACAGGGCGACGTTCACCCGGTGTGTCCGGCGCAGTTCGGCCTGCTGATGCCGGCGGCTGCGGGCGAGGAAGGAGGAGACAGCGCTCGGCAGGCCGCGCTCTTTCGCCCAGTCGATGCCTTCGGCCAGGTCACTGCCGTCGAGCAAGTCGCCGGGATCGGAACTTTCCGTGTACCGCGCGTACTGCTTGCCGGCACGGTCCAGCCAGTTTTGGAACCGGTGATCGGCGGCGACCCAGCGCCGCAGGTCGCCCCACTCGCGGATGAGGGCTTCGTGCATGAGCTCGGCGGTCGCCGGGCCCGGCGTGCCGTCGGTCTGCGGCATGGTCCTGGTCGTCACGATACGCCGGTGGGTCAGGGCTGCGAGCACCCGGTCGAAGTCCCCGTCGCTGCCGGGGCCGGGCGCGGGGGCGCCCCCGGCCAGCTCACGCAGATCGGTGAGGAGCACCTGCCGGCGTGTTGCGGGGACGGCGTTGGTGGCGTCGGCCGGACGTACGAGTGCGGTGAGAAGGCGCTGGGCGATGGAGTGGTCCGCGGCGGGCAGGCGGTTCAGTGCCGTGTCGCACCAGGTGGTGAGGGATCCAGTGACGCCACCGATTCTGTCGTACGCGCGGTGCGTTAGCCGGCCGTCGTGGCGGCGTTCCCACAGCTGGCTGAGCGTCAGCTGGAGTAAAGGCAGGAGGGTGATGGGGGCCTGGCGGGTGGTGGCCGCGGCAGGATCGGCTGCCAAAACGCCGGCCACGATACGCTCCGCGAGGCCGTCCTCGACGTGTAGCCCGACCGCCCGGGCCGGTTCGGCAACGATGGCGTGCAGGTCCGGTATGCCCAGTGCGGCGGGCACGTTGAACAGCCCGGGCGTGGCCTCCTTCAGCAGCGCCGGGGTCCGGGCGGCCAGCAAGGGGTAGAAGTCGTCGCGCATGACGAGGATCACGATTGCCGCCGCCCGTGAGCGGATCAGCTCCACCAGGTGTTCTTCGGCGGCAGCGAGGTGCGTGTCCGCCTGTTCCCCGGAGTCGGTGAGGAGCTCCTCAAACTGGTCGATGACGACGATCGGCCGTCGGCCGCCGGGCCCGGCCGCCGACCAGCGCCGTACCGCGGGCAGGATGCCGTCGGCCGTCGCCCCGGGCAGCCCGGTCTGTTCCAGCTCAGCTGCCAGGTGCCTACCGGGCCGGGCCAGCAGTGGCACCCACCGGTCACTGCCGGGCAGCCCGCCGTCTGCCAGAGCGGGCAGCAGCCCTGCCCGGACGAGCGACGTCTTGCCGGACCCGGAGGGCCCCAACAGCAACAGCACCTGCTGGTGCCTGCGGAGCTGGGCCAGGCTCTCCGCCACAGCGGCCTGCCGTCCGTGGAACCAGGCAACGTGCTGCTCAGTGAACGGTTCGAGGGCGCGGTAGGGACAGCGGTCGTGCTCCGCGAGCTCCGGCCGGACGGTGCGCAGCACGTGCGTTGGCGTGGCGTAGGCGATGTTCAGGCCTCGGCTCTGCTTGTCTGGATGGGTGATCGAGGTGACCATCCCGATCACTAGGCCGGTGACATCGTCCAGGAGCGGCCCGCCGCTGAAGCCGGTCGTCAGGTCGTTGGCGTCGGTCAGCTGCAGTACGGCCTCCGGCCCCGACTCGGCGGGCAGAAGATCCCCGGCCCGCCCGTAACCGAAGTGCCCGCCACGCGGAGCCTGAGCGGGGAAGCCGAAGGAACGGACCCGGTGCCCGCGAGATCCGGCCGCGGACCCCAGCCTCACCGGCCGGACGCCGGCCGGGGGGTCCTTGTCCAGCCGCAGGACCGCGATGTCCTCGGAATCAGCGGCCCGCCATCCCTCGGGCATGACTCGGGCCGTTGTACGCGGTGTACCTGGAAGGTGCGGAAAGACCAGCCAGACTCTGCCGCCAGGGCCTTCTCCAGCCAGGGCCACCACATGGGCGCAGGTGAGCAGAACGCCTGGCGCGACGATAAACCCAGTGCCGGCGGTGCGGCCGTCCTGTGTCTCGATGCGGGCGATGGAGGAGGCCAAACCGCCCTTGCCGGAGCTCGCTGCTCCGTCGTCTCCCGGTGGATCGGTGCTCTCCGGCCCGGCGGCTTCGGGGCCGCTATATTCCGGTCCGCCGAGGCCTGTCTCGCCTGACCCCGACTCGTTCAAGGCAGCCATGTTCTTAGCCCGGGTCTCAGGCGGTGTTCCCGGCGGGTTCCGGACGCTGCCACAGCACCCTCACCTTGAAGTGAACGGCGGATTCGCTTTTGACGATGACAGCGCCCGCCTGTCCCGAGAGGTCCACACCGAATTCCACCTCTACCTCGTCCGGACCGGCCTGCCGCAACTGGTTCAGTACCGCAGCAGCCGCATCGCGCACGGGCTCCATCACTTGCTGCAGGGTCTGCGGCAAGTCGCGGACGGCGTCCCCGATCCTCCCGGCCTTCACTGGGCCTTCGTCCGACGGCTGCCGCGCCACCTCGAAGAGGATCTTGCCGCCACCCTCGATCGGAACACGTGCAAGTTCTGTCATCGCAACCCCGCCCCACCAGCTGTATCCATGCAATTACGCAGCGAACAAAGCGAAGTCAGGGTATCGACGACCGGGCAGCATGTGGCACCAAACCGGCATTCCGCTGGGGAGTTGGTCATCAGCTGCCACCTTGGCACCACAGAGCGAGCCAGCGACGACCGCTTGTAGACCTGATCAGCCGCGGCCGGTGGCCGGGCTTCATGCAGATCAGTTAGAGCGGCTGGAAGACGGGAGGGTCTGATGCACGATCCGGTGACATCTGAACTGGCTTGCCCTGTGAGGCGGGTGGGAACGATGGCGTTGTGCCGATCCGCGAGGATGTCGTGCGGATTGCGAGGAACCGCGGCCCGGGTGTGACGCTGGAGCAGGTTGCTGCAGACTTCGGTGTCCATGTGATGACGCTGTCGAAGTGGATGCGCCGCGCGGACATCGACGACGGGATGAAACCCGGAACGACCAGGCAAGAGAACGCGGAACTGCGGGAGGCCCGTCGGCGGATCAAGGTGCTGGAGCAGGAGAACGAGGTCCTGCTGCCGGGCCGCGGCCTACCTTTCGCAGGCGAATCTGCCGGGAAAAGGATCTACCCGCTCGTGAAGGAGCTGGCCACGGACGGGTATCCAGTCACGGTCACGTGCCGAGTCCTCAAGCTCGCCAGACAGCCCTACTACCGCTGGCTCGACCGGCCGGTGGCCGATGCCGTGCTGGAGGAGGCCCTTCGCGCGAGCGCGTTGTTCGATGCCCACCGTGACGACCCGGAGTTCGGCTACCGCTTCCTGGCCGATGAGGCCCGCAGCGCGGGGTCGGTCATGGCCGCCCGGATCGCGTGGCGGATCTGCTGGGACAACCGCTGGTGGAGCGTGTTCGGGCGCGGTGACGGTGGTGGGCAGCAGGGCGGGAGCGGCAGTGGGCCCAGGCACATGCAGGTGCTCTGGTCCCGTAGAGCGCCGCCGTCCGTGTCCCGGGGTCGGTGGTCGCCGGCGCACCGGAGGGTGTGGGTCAGTGGCGGGCGCTGCGGTGGTCGCCGCCGCGGTGGTCGCGGTGGTCGCGGCCCCAGGAGTAGTCGTCGACGAAGCGGTCGCGGTCGTTGCGCAGCGTGGCGGTGTCGTGGTCGTTGTTCCACACGTACTGGCGGCGGTCCTGGTACAGGTCGCTGTGACTGTCGTGGCCCTGGCCGGTGTGGATGCGGACGGTGGAGCGGCCTTCCAGCCGGTAGTGGTGGAAGGTGTAGGTGTGGCCGTCCTCGTCCGCCAGCGTCCACCCCTCCAGGTTCACGTCCCGACGGGAGTTGTTGGACCGCGAGGTCACGTACGGGGAGACGGTTCCAGTTTGGATCGCACGCTGATATCCACCCCCACCACCTCGCCGACCTCGCGGGCCATGACCGGTCCGGCGGCCTGGCGCACGGCAGCGAGGATGCGCTGATAGTCCGACGGGGCACGGTCTCCTCCGCATCCGGCGTGCGGTGCGGGATCAGCATCACCGCCCGACCGCCCACCTGCCCCGGCGCCGGGGCAGCCGAGGCGCGCTCGTCGGCGAGCTGCTCACTCACGCGGTCAAGGACACGTTCGGCGATGGCGAACTCGTCCCGCTCGGCCCGCACCTCCGCCAACTGCTTGGCTAGCTGCTCTTCGAGTTCGTCCAGTTCCGCACGACGCCCGGTGATCCGTTCCAGCGGTTCGGGATCCAGCATGCGTCGGATCGTAGAAGGCCGTCCGACCGCCACGGGAAGGAACCAGCGAACCGACCGCGACCGTTACTCACGCGCTCACCGCACTGAGCGTTCCAGTGCACCCCGATGATCGGAAACCCACTGATAGGCCGCCCGAACGTGCCTCACCGCCCCTGCGTCACGGAGCCGGGCCATGGCGACGTCACCGGCATCAGCCTGGGACTCGATGCCCCGCCAACACCGGTCCTGCCACCGCAAGATCGTGGACAGGAGACGTTGCCGGTCCGCCAACTCGTAGCTGTCAACGATCAGTTTCAACCGCCGGGCAGCCTCCTCGACATCGGTGACCGAAGCACCCAGATCGACGTACTGCCAGCAGACATGAGCGATGTCATGGATCCGCGCGCCCGGCGCCGCAAGGTCCCAGTCGATGAATGCCGCTGGTCGAAGCTCTCCCCCGCACAGCTGATAGACCGTGTTCTTCGGCGACAGGTCGTTGTGGCACACGACCTCTTGGTCACCGGCCAGCGGGGTGCCCGCAGTCAGGTCGTGGAACTCACGCACGAGCCGGACGACCGTCGCCAGACTCTCGTCGGATGAGACGGCAGCAGGTTGACGCGGCTCCCACGCCACATGCCCCTCGAGGTAACTGAGGACTTCACGGCCCTCGTCGTCCACACCGAGATACCGCGGAGCACCACTCCAGCCACGGGCTTGAAGCAACCTCAGCAGATCACCCACGAACCTCGTGCGAGCCGAGGCTGGACGGCGCACCGTGTCCCCGACACGAACGACCGCATTGACGAAACCTCCAGGCAAGGGCGACTCAGGCATCCGTCCACCCTGCCCGATCGTTACCTCGAACTGCCATTGACTTGTCCTGACGCTTGATCCGCCCCGGCACAACTCCGCCAGATGATCTACTCCGCAGACAGTCGTCCACGACCAGCGTGAGCACCCCGAAAACCGGTCACACCAGCCCGCTGACCAGCGGCTTCAAGTTGGCGGAGGCTCACTGTCGCGCACTGGTCCATGCCTGCGCCCTCGGAGCAGGCACCGTCCCCGCACAGCTGCAAAAACAACTCACCACCGCTGTCAGCGCCAGTGACATGACGGTCCGCCAAAGCCTCACCCGAAGGGGGCTCTTGCCCGCCGAGAGACAGGCCGACAGCCCCGCCCCGCTCGACTCACCATCGACCGCCGCTACGGCATCGCGGGAACGCAGCCCGGCCGATACGTTCACCAAGTCCTGAGGCGAGCCGAAGCCCGTCATCGTCACCATAGGAGACACCCGCACCGACGCCCCCCGCGCCGTCTAGCCCGGCTCCTCGGCCATGAATTCCGTGACCAGCTCCCCCGGATTGGCATCCGCGGTCAGCCCAAACATCACGTCCGGGTCGAACATGTCGTACAGGATCACCGGGACCGGCCGTCCCAGCACCTCCACGATCCGGCCGCTGTCGTGCAGGTGCCGAGCCGCCCCGACGCACACGTCATAGAACCACTCGACCAGCCGCTCAGGGCGATCGTCCGGCGCATCGTTGTCCTCGTACCAAAGCCCCCGAGACTGCGCCTCCCGCCGGTGCGACTCTGCACCGTCCGGATCACGCCCGACAGCCCTCACCCCTTCAAGCCCCGTCTTCGGAAAGAACGCGTAACTCCAGCGCGCCTCCCAGGCGTCTCCCGTCTCCTTTGCCGATTCCGCAGCGTCAGCCTCGGTCGTGTAGCCGATCGCCACATACGGAAACCGCGGATCCTGATCGACGCTGTCGATCCGGAACGTCACCGCGTAGATCCCGCCGTCCGCCGGAAACCCTCCGACGACCTCGCCGACGATCCGTTCCACATGCTCCTGAAACGCCATACGACCTCCTCCTCGAACAGGCCGCAGATCATAAACTGCCCGGCCCGCGATTGGATCTTGTATGCGGGGGCGCTACTCCCTCGGCTCCTACCTCGCCGTCCCGTAACTGCTTGTCACGGCGTGTCGGACATCGGAGCCTCAACTTCGTGTCGCTTCCTCGGCGGTCTGTCTTGATCGGAGCAGACCGCCGGGCTTGTGACCTGGGTCGTCGCGCACCTTCCGAGTCAGCAGCCCGCAGGTCTCCCACCTGTGTGGTTGCCAGGTGGGAGAGGACGAGCGCGGTGTCGGGCCGGAAGTACGGACACGCGTCGACGCCGCCGGCGAGAGTCTGGACGCGGGCTGCCGAAGCGGAACTCGCGTGGACAAGCCTCCGGGGGTGTGACCCGCTCGATCGCGCCGTGCGGTCGATGCGCTTTCCCGACCCGGTCGGACGGGCGGATCAGCGTAGTCCGGCGAAGAGATCGTTCTCGGGTATGGCCGCGCCGGTGGCGTCCTGGACACGTACGAAGGTCTCCATGCCCATCAACTCGCCGAACCTCTCCTTGCCCATCTTGAGGAAGAAGATGTTCTCGCCCTGACTGGCGTGCGCGGCCAACGCGTCGAACTTCTGACCGCTGAACGCGGTGGTGTCCACCCACGTGGTGATCTCATCGTCGGGGAGGCCGATCTCGGCCATCGCGGCGGCCTCGGCAGGATCCGGCTCCGGCATGTCCTCATGAAACTCGCGCATGATCTCGCCGAACCGCTGCATCATCGAGCGAGGCATCGTCGTCCAGTACACCTTCGGTGTCAGCGCGGTCATCTCCAGCGCCGCCATCGTGATGCGGTGGGCCTGGATGTGGTCGGGGTGGCCGTAGAAGCCGTTCTCGTCGTAGGTGACGACCACATCAGGTCGGTAGTGCCGCATGAGCTCCGCGAGTCGGGCCGCGCCTTCCTGCACGGGGGTCTGCCAGAAGGATCCGGGGGCGTCGTTGCTCGGCCAGCCCGTCATCCCGGAGTCGGCATAGCCCAGCATCTCCAGATCGCTGACCTTCAGGACGGCACAGCTCGCCTCAAGTTCTTGACGGCGCATCAAGGCGACCGCCGCCGGATCGTGCCCGGGATCGCCCGGCTTGACACCCCCCGGTCCGTCACCGCAACCGCCGTCGGTACACGTCACGAGAACCGTGCGGATGCCCTCCGCCGCGTACCGCGCGAGGACCCCTCCGGTTCCGGTGGCCTCGTCGTCGGGGTGGGCGTGTACTGCCATGAGCGTCAAGGGCCGGTCAGTCATGAAACAGTCCTCCTGCAGAAATACCTCTAGGTCCGAGTGCGCGACGGGCGTCCCGCGATCCTGGGGCCCGGATCCTGGCGGGGCGGACGACCTCGTGGTCCCCGTGTTCCCCGCCCGTGCGGCGCCGGTCCCTCGGTCGATGCAACCGTGCCGACCGGACCCGCTGTTCCCGGCGCGGCCGTTTGGTTTTCCAGGCGTTGGCGTTTCAACGCTGGTCAGTCGAGATCACCGCGAACGAAAGTTAGAGCGATGCCCACCGCGGCAGGTTCATCACCAACGAGCACCACACCATCCCTGCAGCCCGGCCCGGGGGCACCCGGGCCACAAGCTGACGGGGAAGCCCGACTGACTCAGCCGCCCAGGTAGACAGGCCCGTAATGGGCTGGCATCATCGCCTGCTTGCCAGCCTGCACGGCACCGATGCGGTCGACTCCCCCACTGTCGACATGTACACCTTCGCCTCCGGCACTCACCACCTGCCATCGACCAACACGGACATCCCCTACTCGCGGTTCCTCTCCGGCATCCGTGGTCGGCAAGGTCACCGCTTCTGGCCTGTACGGCCTCTGCCAGACCGGTGCTACGGACGGCCGACAGAACCTGGCCCGCTTCGTCTACGCGGGGTGCTGTTCACGCCGTCGCAGGCGAAGGCCCCGGCCGCGCTGCTGGGGCACGGCTCGGTGATCACCGCGAAGCTCCTGGTCGCCGTCCCCGCGATCGCCCCGTCCGCCACCTGCCAGATCCGCTTCGTGCAAGGAGGCCCTGCAGGTGACTGTCCAGGACCTGATCAAGGACATCACCGTGGCGGACCTGCCGACGTTCGCCCGCTGCATCCCCTCCCCGGCCGACTTCCTGCTCACGCAGACCGTGTTTGCCAAGGTGTGGGAGAGCCCGTCGGGCTACTGCGCGGGAGCTTCGGTCTACGGGATCAGACCCTACCCGGATGACTGCCGGTTAGATCGTCTTACGCATTCCTCACGATGCGCTGCCGGGACCGGGCTGCGTTACCCTGCGGCCAGCCAAGATCACACCACGTCGGGGGGGCGTTCATGACAGCGCAGGGCGAGGCAATCCTGGCCGAACTCAGCTCTCTTCCAGCTCACGTGCGCGCGGACTACATCCGCATTCTCGAGGCGGTCGTGCGGGTCGCCCCCAGAGCATGGACCCGTCGCAGGGGCGTCCGGCTGCAGTGGATCACACTCCATGACGGCGACGATGACGTCGTGGTGCAGATGGACTCCGGCGAACTGAGCAAGCACGTCGACTGGGACGGTCCACGATCCGCCCGCTCTTTTGCCGGCGCCCTGCGGGAAAAGCTGGGAACCAACCAGTGCGCCGCTCTGATCTATGGGAACGCGATCGACTCGCGCACGTGGGGTTGGGTCCTGCCGCTCCTGGTCGGGCAGCTTCCCAGGCTGGACACGGCGGTGATGGTCGATGTCGAACACCGCACGGGAGTCCGATCCACATTCTCGTTCCCGGTCAGCTACCGGCGTTTGCTCGTACGACGCCTACGGTTCCAGGAGGACGTACGCACGATCCTGCAGCGCGCCAGGAACGCGTGACCCAGTTCCGCGGCTGCCGGGCACCAACCGCTGCCAGCCAGAAAGGCGCTCGCAGTTACCGAGGCACCCATTCCGGTCAGATCACCGCCCCGAGCCACGCCCCAGCACCCCACCGGCACCTGCGCCCCCGCACCCTTGCGGGAGCTCCCCCCTCCCCCGGCCACCCCCGGGCCGGTGCCCCGCCGCCACGCCTCCGCGACTTGGCTGGAGGCACGATCAGCCATAAGGAACGTGGAGGAGCCGGCAACTCGGGGCACTGTGTGTATCACATCGCCGGCTCCGCCCAGCAGTCGGGCGGGACGAGAAAGCGCATAGGCCATCACTCGCGGAAATCCGAGGTGAGACGGGCGGTGCTCGTCACCCTGCCGACGTCGCCCGGACGGCCCCAGCGAGGGCATCGCCGATGGCTCGTGCTCCTAGTGCGTTGGGATGAAGAGGCGCGGCCGCACGAGTGGGGACCATGCCCTCGATATAGCGGTCGGCGGGGGCGGCGCAGATATCGTGACCGGTGCCGAGGGTGTAGGTGTCGACGAAGGCGGCGCCTTGTTCTTCGGCCGCCTGCTTCAGTACGGCGCTGAGGTGGTTGACCGCGCTTTGGATGTAGGTGGCGTCCTGCTTCCAGAAGGGCTGGGCGGGATAGCAGCCGTCGGTGGGGAGGTAGTTGCCGTAGCCGACGACGAAGACCTCCGCGTGCGGAGCCCGCCGGGCGATTTCGTCCAGGACGGCGGTGACGGCCGGGGCCCAGGCGTCGATGCGGGCCCTGACCTTGTCGGTGCCGCCGGCGGTGTTCTCTTCCGCGCAGCTGGTGCCGTGTGGCTGAGGCAGGATGTTGACGCAGCCCAGCACTTCGCTGAAGAGGCCTGTGTCGTTGCCGCCGATGGTGACGCTGACGATGTCGGTGTCCGGCGTCAGTGCGTCGTACTGGGGTGCCGTCCCCGGGTGCTGCGTGGTGCTCAGATGCTCGACGGTGGCGCCGGAGCAGCTGACGTCGGTGAGCTTCGCGGCGAGGGCCTGGGCCGCGATGTGCGGATAGTCGGCCAGGGAACGCAGGCACGCCGGATTAGCCGGGTCGACGGGCGGCACCAGCGGTGCCGCCGCGAAGGAATCACCGAGCGCGACGTACCGCAATGGTTCGGCCGCGGCCGACGTGGCCGTGACAGGTGCCGTGGCCGTTGCCGCACCAGCGGACAGAACAGTGGCCAGAGCTACGCGCAGGGTTGTCTTCAAGAACGCCTCCGATGGGGACGTGCGAGTCGTGGTCCTGCCTTGCTATGAGCATGTCCGAGCAGGCGTGCCGCCGCACGGCGGACCGCGGCATCGGCGGAAGTGACGGCCGCGGATGACGGATGCCGTACCTGACCCGCCACGGCGCCGTGGAAATCCTCGGCGGCTACCCGGACGAGGCGGCCACCAAGGCCTTGCTGGTGGCGCTGAAAGACGGCAATCCCGGCATCCGCCGGGCCGCCGCGTCCGACCTGACCGACCGGGCCGGTCCCGACGTCCACCCGGCGGTCCTGACCGCACTGCGGCAGCCGGAAAGAAACACTGGCCACCTGGGCGAAGCGAACCGCGCGACGCCCCGCAGCTGACAACAGTCGAAGACGCCGCGTCCTAACCTCTCCGCTCTCCTCAGCGCGGTCGGCACCGCCCCCATGACCGCCGCGCCAGCGACCCGCACCCGGTCGAGTGAAGACGGCCAGATCGCAGAACCATCGCGGGCGCCGGCGCGTAGTGCCGTGCATGAGGTAGATGCGCCCCGGTCGGAACCGTGGTGCCGTTCTGACCGGCCGCGTCCACCGCCTACCGCGCCAGCCTGGCCCGCCGCCGCGCCCTGGACCCCTACGAGGCCAGCACCACCACGAACGCGCCGTACGGGAGTCGCGGGCCGTCCTGCCGGGCTGGCAGAGAACGCACAGGGTGCGGCAACCGCACCCGACTTTCTGTCCTGTGGCGGACCGCCGCGCGGCCCCGCTGAAGGCCGCCCTGCTCGCGCGGTCCCACGCCGGGCCGACCAGCAAGATCCACCTGTCCGCAGTCCGGCGCTGCCGACCGATGGCAGGCAACACATCCCGCGGCCAAGACTTGGCGTCTCGCCACCTACCCCCGCAGGCTGACTTGATCAGTCTCTAGGATGCTCATCACCTTGCCGTGGATCCGGCCGGAACTGACGGCCGCCAGACCACCATGACGGCGGGGAGTGCGGCCTCAGCTTGCCTGGTGTTCATGATGACCCGGCAGGTCGATCTCGGAGGCCCAGCGGAAGACGTCCCTGCACGTGAGGGATGGCGCCGACGAGCGTTCGGCGAGGATGACCAGTGCATGGTACACGTGCTCAGTCGGATGAGCTGAAGGCTGTACTGCCCCGGTAGGTGTACAGGCGGAAGACCTCGACGGCCAGTTCGTCGCGGTCGTCGGCGAAGGTGCCCGGTAGTCCGGCAAGCAGTTCGAAATCCTGCTTGCCGATCGCCGCTTCGGCCACGGCGCTGAGGGGCAGAGCATCGAACTGTGCGGGGGACACGGAAGCGTCCACCGCAACAGCATGGGCGGCCAGAGCCACGAAGACCTCGATCAGCTGTCGTTGCCCCGCCCTGCAGGTGCTCGCGGCGACGAACCTGAGCCATGGCTCCTGATCCACCAGCGGCAGCAGGACACGGCCCAAGAGCGTGCAACGAACCCACAGCATGCCGTGGTACGAGGTCATGGTCGAGCCTCTCTCCAGCGAATCGAAGGTCTGAGGCTGGTGCAGCCGTCTTCCGCCGGCCCTCGAACTTTCCACTCCTCGCAGGGCACGTACAGACAGGGAGCAGTTCGCCGTATCGCTGCCCAGGGGAGCCGTCCGTGTTCACAAGATCGAGAACAGGGCCGAGTTCTGCGTGGTCACCGTGACGTCAGCGGGTTCGCATGCAGCAGCGGATCCGTCTGCCAGCGGAGTCTGGAAGAGCACGACAATCAAGATCCCCGACAGCGTCAGGCACTCAGTCGCGGTCGGTGGTCCGCCTCCCTCTGAAGACGCTGTTACTGATGGCCAGACCGGTTCGTTGACTGCTGGGAGTCTCCGGTTGGCGCGGGCCAATGCGGAGACCGGCCCACGGGAAGGCGGCCCGCGCACTGTGCGGTCCGCGCGGCGCGTGGGCGACTTCGGTCGGCGATCACCCGCAGAGCCGGCGTGCTCTCGGGCTGTTGCCCTTGAAGCGCTGACCCATGGCGATCTCCTCGCCGACCACCGACCAGACGGTTTCCTCGTCCTGGAAAGGGAGCGGATCCAAACTGCTCGTCTCCTGACGGATACGTTCGACCTCGCGCTCCAGGCGCTCGAAGCCGGCTTCTTCATCGCCGTCGTCGCTGAAGGTGAACTCTTCGAGCAGGCGCTGGAAGTGGAGGGCGACCTGGACGAGGGAGGAGACGTCTGTGTGGAGTTCCTGCACGGTCCCCTCGTCGGCGCCGAAGGCGTGCACCTTGCCGGACCCGGGGTCGAGGGCGAGGTGGGCGTTGAGCAGCCAGCCGATGACGGGCCATTCGCCCGCGTCCTCCGAGGCGTCCTCGAAGTCCTCGACGTCGACGACGTCCTGGACGAGGGGCAACAGGCCGTCGTTCTCGTCGGGCTGACGCAGCAGAAGCGTCCCGGTGGGGACGCCGACGGTCTGGAGGAGACGGGCGCCCTCGGTGTCCGCTGCGGTGGGCGGGAAGGCGGTGGCGGGCAGGTTCGCGAGCCGGTCCTCGCCGAACAAGCCGACGAGGGCGCTGCGGGTGATGTCGAAAAGCACTGGCGGAACTCCGAACTCGGCGGCGACACGGGCGCCGTAGGACTTTCAATGGACCGAAGCGGTCACATCTTCGCCGCCTCTCTGCCGGAAGAGCTCAGGAGCGCGCCGCCTCCCCTATCCCTCCCTCGTGCTTTGGCGGGCGCCCGAACGGGCGCATCGGCCCGAACCCAGGGTAAAGAGGTGCAAAGTCACCCGAGGAGGCAGGGGAGAGCGCTACAGGCTCCCGCTGCACTTGCTCAGCTTCAAAAGGGGGGATCCTTTGCGTACTCGTCTTGCTGCCTGCGCCGTTGCTGTCGCCGGCGCCTTCTTCAGCGCGCCGTCCGCTTCCGCGGCGACGCTGCCGTCGACCAACACCGCGCACCACTGCGTCCATCACACCCACCGGGGTGTGCGGCTGGACGCACCACAAGAAGCCCGCGGACAAGTACGAGACCGCGAAGTGCAAGGACGCCTCCCTGTCGTACTCGCGGCACTCGCAGGGCACCTGCTCCCACCACCACGGCGTCCGCCACTGGTTCAAGTAGACCATCCCCCGCAACGCGAGTCGCCTCCTGGGCACGCCCATCGCGGCACATTGTGGACGGATCCATGCCGGGGCTCGTCGGCCTTCAGCGGCGCATGGGCTGCTCACGCGTCAAGCAATCCTGGGCATCGCGGACCTGCAATCTGCGGTACCGCAGATTTAACTGAGACCGCGGGATCGGTAGCGTCTCAGTCTGCCTGCGGTACCTCTCCCTCCCTCTCCGGCGGGGCATATTCAGTGCTCGCCGCCGCGTCCAGGCCAGGCCCCTTCTTGTCTCCGTGAGACCGACACCGTCAACCGTTGTCAATCCAGATGTCTGAACGCATGGCGTCTCGGGTCTGCAAACGCAGGTCCAGGTACTTGCGCGTCAGCTCCTCGAACTGGTCGCTGTCGAGACGTGCCCCAGCGCTTACGGCGTCACGCATCATTCGGACTGCGCGACTACACTCCTCAGCCGGAGCGACAACGGTATGCGGAGCGAGAAGCTCCAACTCGTGGCGAGAGGCGTAGCAATGCGTGTAGGCCGCACGTGTCTGCCGGTATCGCTCGCCCGCATCAAGGCCGCGTGTGGCGGCAATATTCCGCAGATCGCTGCCAGCCTGGGCATGAGCTGCGAGGAACTTCGCATAGAGCTCCTGTCGCGTTCTGCGCCACTCAGCTGCCGCCTCTCGCTGAGTCTTCCGGCGCTCTACCAGCAGTGCTGATCCCATGGCGATCACGGCACCGGCAAGTGTGGCAAGTAGGGGTATCCAGGTCATCTCATAACGGTAGGGTGCATTAGCGGCCAACTACCCATCGACGTCCGGTAATTACAAACCAGTCGTAACCACCCTGATGGTCATCCTCCGGCTCTCCCCGACGACGCCAGCCAAGCGGCCGATGCTGCCTCAGTCGTTCTGAGACAGTCGGGGCTGATGGCCCAGAGACGCTGAGACTTCCTCGGTGGTGCTGAGAGAGAGCATGCGTCACCGACACCATCATCAAGTAGCCCGATCTGGTTGACCAGGTCCTGGAGCTACGCTGCCAGCTGCTCCGCGCGGCCGGTGCGCCGGTCTCGGCGAAGACACTGCTGGAGCGCGTCTGGGACGAGAACATCTCGCGCTGTTCGTCCCACTGGGGGTGCCATCGCCCGGATCCGCCCGAGGAAACGTGCCGTGCGGACGGCCGTGGGGGCCGCCGCGCTGCCGTTGGGGATCGAGGCCGCTCAGTACGCCGTGCCGTGGCTGCTGCGCGCCGCCGACGCCCAGGACATCGCCGGCAATCTGCTCGGCCTTGCCCTCGGCATGACCGCACTCGCCCTGCCGTGCCCCCGCGACCGCAGCGCACGGAGCGGGAGCCGGGGCGGTCATACCGTGAGCGCACTCGCTGACCCTTGGACAGGGAGCTAATCCTGTCCTGGGACCGCCATCTCCCCGAGGAGCGACCAGTCGTCCTGCGGAACCGTCGCGTTCACGATGCGCGGCGTCTCTACCAGATGGGGCGGCAGCGTCTGCTGCGCGGCCTTGAAGTGCGCTGACTGCACATGCGCGACCCCGGCCTCGTCGTCGCGGAAGGCCTCGACCAGGACGTACTCCGTCGGGTCCGCCACGCTACGGGACCAGTCGAACCACAGGCAGCCGGGCTCGGCGCGCGTCGCCCGGGTGAAGTCGGCGGTGATCTCGGACCAGCAGTCGGCGTGCTCGGGACGGACTCGGAACTTGGCGGTAATGAAGATCACGGGATTCCTTCGCTGATGTCTGTGTGTCCTGCGTGAAAACAGGCGTTGTGTACGGCACCGGCAGGACGACGAGCCGATCCAAAGGGAGGCGGGCTTTGCCGCCGTTCCCGCCGCGCCGTCAGGACTCATGGCGACACGATCGTACGAGCTCGGCTTGCCGGTGCCGGCTTGCGGACTCCACGACACCGAAGGCGTCGCGGTAATGGCGGATGATCGTTATGGCCGGAGTACCAACTTGCCGTCCGCGTACGGAAGGACCTTGGCGCGCGGCAGGTGCACGAGGACCTCCTCGCCGGCCGGTACTCCCTCCTCCCGCGGGGTCTTTGCCCTGACGAGCTGCCCGGCGACCTCGACCTCGAGCACGCGCTGCACGCCGTGGTCGCTGACGCCCCGCAGCCGGCCGGGGAAGGTGTTGGGGCCGGCGTCCGTGACGATCTTGACGTATTCGGGTCGGACGCCGACCTGGACCTCGGTCGTGCTCCGGGGGATGTCCCAGGCGGCGGACAGCGGTTGGCCGCCCAGCGCGAAGGGCCCGTCGTTCCGGTCCACGGTCAGGAAGTTCATCGCCGGTGAGCCGATGAAGTAGCCGACGTAGGTGGAGGAGGGCGCCTCGAACAGCTGCTCAGGGGTGCCTTGCTGCACGGCGCGGCCGTCCTTCATGACGAGCAGTTCCTGCGCGAAGCTCATCGCCTCGTACTGGTCGTGCGTCACGTAGATCACCGTGGGCCGGAACTGCTCGGTGATCTCTCGGATCTTGCGCCGCAGCGAGTGCTTCAGCTGCGGGTCGATCACGGTGAGCGGCTCGTCCATCAGAACGGCCGCCACGTCGTCACGGACCAGGCCGCGGCCGAGTGAGATCAGCTGCTTGTCGTCGGCGGTGAGCCCGCGAGCGGGCTGCCCCAGCCGGTCCTGCTGGTCCAGGGCCTCGGCGACCTGCAGGACCTTGGCGTCGATCCTCGCCTTGTCCCAGCGCCGGCACTGCAGCGGGAAGGCGAGGTTGTCGTACACCGTCATCGACTTGTAGATGACGGGGAACTGGAAGACCTGGGCGATGTTGCGCGCCTTCGTGGGCAGGGCGGTGACGTCGACGCCGTCGAACAGCACCCGTCCCCGGGATGGTCCGACCAGGCCGGACAGGATGTTCAGCAGCGTCGTCTTGCCGCAGCCCGAGGGCCCGACCAACGCATAGGTCTTGCCGGACTCGAAGGCCAGGTTCAGTGGCTTGAGAGCCCACCGCTCCTCCTCGGCACCCGGCGCGTACGCGTGCCCGACGTCGACGATGTCCAACTGCGCCATGTCAACGCCCTTCCACTGAAGCGAGATCGTATGAAGGTGTGCGCACGAGCGTCCCCTGCTCGTCGAAGGCGAACAGCCGGTCGGGACGGAGCCGAAGTCTGACCAGGTCGCCCAGGGCGACATCGTGGATGCCCTCGATCTGTACGACGAAGGGAGTCTCGCCGACGACCACATGGACGAAGGTCTCGGAGCCGGAGATCTCGACGAAGGTGACCTCGCCCTCGACCCCGCTGGGAGCCAGGCCGACATCGGTGGCGCGCAGGCCGAACTGGTAGGCGGCGTCGGGCAGGTCGGCCAGGTGCGCGGAGACGTGCGTGGCCTGGAAGCCGGCCACCGTGACCTGGCCGCCCTCGACCCGACCCGGGAAGATGTTCATGGGTGGGTCGTTGATGATGGACGCCACCGTGGTGGTCGCCGGGCGTTCGAAGACCTCCTGCGGGGTGCCGGTCTGGAGGATCCGCCCCTCGTGCATGACCAGGACCACGTCCCCGAGCATCATCGCCTCGGCGGGTTCGGTGGTCGTGTAGATGACGATCGTGTCGCCCTGGTCCGAGAAGAGGGCCTTGAACTCGTCGCGCAGCTGTTCGCGCAACTTGTAGTCCAGGTTCGCCAGTGGCTCGTCGAGCAGGAGGATGCCAGTACCGCGGGCCAGGGCGCGAGCCATCGCGACGCGCTGCTGCTGGCCGCCGGAGAGCTGGGAGGGCTTGCGCTTCTCGAAGTCCGCAAGCCCCACGCTCGCCAGGCTCTGCCGGACCCGTCGCTGGATCTCGTCCCGTGACAGCTTGGCCCGCTTCAGCGGGAAGGCCACGTTGTCGAAGACATTGAGATGCGGGTAGTTGATGAACTGCTGGTAGACCATGGCGGTGTCGCGCCGCCACACCGGCGTCTTCAGGAAGTCGGCTCCCGCCCGGGTCAGCGAGCCGGAGTCCACTTTCTGCAGGCCGGCCAGGGCCCGCAGCAGCGTCGTCTTCCCGGCCATCGTCCGGCCGATGACGGTGTGGAGCCGTCCCGGCTGGAAGGTGGCGGTCACGTTCCTGAGGTGGTCGGCGCCGTCGACGGTCAGGCACAGATCAGTGGCGCTGAGGTTCATCGGACCGCTCCCGACAGGTTCCCCTTGGACAGTAGGCGCTCCACCCAGAGGGCGAGCAGAATCAGCGGTGCCACGCCGAAGAGCGCGGCGGCGGACAGCGTCCACCACGGTGGAATGGAGGAGTTGAGGGCGACGACCGCCTGGGGCAGGGTCTGGACCTCGGTGAAGGTCAGCCGGAAGGCGAAGAAGAAGTCGTTCCAGCCGAACACGGCGCAGAACATCGCCGCCACGGTCAGCCCGGGCAGGGAGTTCGGCAGGATCGCCCGTGCGAAGGTCTGGAACGGGGGGCAGCCGTCCAGCATCGCCATCTCGTCGATCTCCCTGGGGATGCCGTTGAAGAAGTCCACCATCACCCAGACCGCGATCGGCAGCAGCAGCGCGACCGTCACGATGACCAGGCCCGGGATGCTGTCCAGGAGGCCACCCCACTGCAGGAGGTAGAAGAAGGGGATCACCAGGACGACGGGCGGCATGATCCGTTGGGAGACGAAGAAGAAGACGATGTCGCTGTTCTTGATGAAACCCAGCTTGAACCGGTACCGGGACAGCGCGTAGGCGGCCAGGGACCCCAGAGCCAGGCTGATGGCGGACGCGGTGATGGTGATGATCGCGCTGTTGACGAAGGGATCGATCACATCGATACCGCCGGCTCCGCCGAAGATGTCGCGCCAGCCGGTGAGGGTGGGCTTGTACTGCACCCACGGGATGTAGGTGGGGCCGCCCTGGACGGCGTTGGCGTTCTTGAAGCTGGTCGTCATCGCCCAGAAGAACGGTCCCGCGACGAAGCAGGCCCACAGGGCGATCACGGTGTACTTGAACACGGGATAAAGGCGCGACCTCATGAGTCCCCCTTCAGCTTGAAGGCCCTGGTGAGCAGGGCGGCGACGACCGTGAGAGTGACGATCATCAGGACGAGGTAGGTCAGGGACATCGCCCCGCCGTAGCCGGTCTGCTGATCGCGGAGCCCCTGGATGTAGAGGTAGTAACCCGGGGTCTCCGTGGAGGACCCCGGCCCGCCGGACGTCAGTACGTAGACGCTGTCGGAGAGCTTGGACGCCTCGATCAGCCGGATGATGACCGCCGCGACCGAGACTGGTGCCATCAGTGGGAAGGTCACCTTCCAGAAGGTGCGCCAGGTGCTGGCGCCGTCGATCGCGGCGGCCATGAACGGTTCCTTGGGAAGGCTGAGCAGGCCGGCCAGCAGCAACAGGAACATGAAGGGGGTCCACTGCCAGACCTCGACGGTCATCAGCGCGACCAGTGCCGGACCGGACTCGGTGAGCCAGGGAATTTTCGTCAGGCCCAGCATGCCCAGCAGATCGTTCGCCGGCCCCAGCGACTCATGGAAGATCGTCTGCCAGATGGCGGCCATCACCACGGGGGTGGTCATCATGGGGACGAGAAAGAGCACCCGCCAGAATCTGCGGCCGCGTGTCTCGCGCCAGACCAGCAGGGCCATACCGAACCCGATGACGTACTGGATCAGGACCGTGCCGCCCGCCAGCAGGATCAGCCGGGTGATGGAGGCCCAGAAGCGGCTGTCGTGCAGCATCGCCGTGTAGTTGGCGCCTCCGATGAAGTTCATCCGAGGGTTGCTGACGTTCCAGCCGGAGAAGCTGACGCGGATGGTGAACAGAAGCGGGAAGATGATGATCAGAAAGAGGGTGAGCAGTCCGGGCAGCAGGAACATGCTCTTGTGCCGGCGCAGGCCGTCCATGGTTCTCCTTGCGGAAGGGGGCGGGCGCCCCCGGGTGGCCGGCCGGTCCGGTCCGACCACCCGAGGCGTCCTGCGGTCGGATCAGGAGTTGTCCTCGAGCGCGACCACGTTGCGATAGGCGCTCTGGACCTTGTCCTTGCCGATCTGGTCCGTGATCTTGGACCATTCCTTTGCCACGTCGTCCAGTGCCTGCTGCGGGGAGCTCTGTCCCGCCAGAGCCGCGGCGACACCGTTGGCCAGCGCGGACATGTACTGGTTGACACCGGGGACGCGCAGGTCGAAGACTCGGTTGGTGCTCTTCTCCATGCCGGAGAGCGTGTCCACGTACGACTCGGCGACGTTCTTGTCCCAGCCCTGCTTCTCCCAGAACGCCGGGTCGAAGTGGGCGTTGCGGTAGGGGTTGACACCGAATCGACCGATGGTCAGGTCGAGGGCGGTGTTGGCCTCGTTGCTGAAGAAGCACAGATAGTCGAAGGCCATCTGCTGGTGGCGCGAGGCCTTGGCCACCGCCGAGGTCCATCCCCACGTGAAGTAGGGAGCCTGGTTCGCCTTCTTGTCCCACGACTTCGTTGTGCGGTTGTAGACCTCGGTCGAGCCCGGCAGCGGCGCCGCCTCGACCTTGTTGCGGATCCTGCTGTCCGGCTGCTGGGCCTGGATGAAGGCGTCGTCCCAGGAGTAGGACAGCAGCGTCTGGCCGCCTCCGAAGGAGAAGATCTCGTCTCCCAGGCCGAAGTTGGCGCCGCCGGGTGCCCAGGTCGACCTGGCCTTCACCATGTCGTCCAGGGCGCGGACGAAACCCGGCGTGTTGATCAGCGGCTTCATGGTCTTGACGTCGAAGAAGACTCCGCCCTTGACGTCGGGGTTCTTCACGTACGGCGCCGCCCGGCTGATGAACGCGGAGAAGGTCAGGTCGTCGCGCTTGGTCACCTCGGCGCTGCCGTAGTTGGCCTTGCCGTCGCCGTCGAGGTCCTTGCCGCTGAAGAACTTGGCTATCTCCTGGTACTCGGCCCACGTCCTGGGGACCTGAAGGTCCTTGCCCGTGGCCTTCTTGTACTCCGCCTGCCGCTCGCGATCCTTCAGTACGTCGGTGCGGACCTTGAGGTAGTGCCGGTCACCGTCCACCGGGTACTGCACGACCTTCCCGTTCCAGGTCGCCACGTCCATGTAGGCCTTGGTGACGTCCTTCATGCCGGGGCTGTTCAGGTACGTCTTCGGCACCGGGGCCAGATACGGGGCCATGTCGCCGATCCACAGGGACGGGTAGAACATGACGTCGTACGCCGGCTGGCCCGCCTGGAGGGGCGTGAGGATCTTCTGGTGCAGCTCGCCGAAGGGGACGTTGACCACCTCGACCTTTCCGCCGGTGATGTCCTCGAACTGCTTGGCGTGAAGCTGGGTCGGCTCGCCGATGACGGGAACGGCGTGGCTGATGATCTTCAGTGTCTGTCCGGAGTAGTCCTTGCGGCTGATCGACTCGTAGCTGCAGGGTCCGGGGACGTCCTTGACCTTCGTCGCCGGGTAGTCCTTGCCGTACTTCTTGTAGCTGATCTCCGAGCCGGGCTTGAAGAGGGCGGCCTTGTCCTTGGGCTTTTGCTGTGCCTGGTTCTGGGCGGTGCACGCGGTGGCGGTCAGGGCCGCGACGGCGGCGAAGGCGACCAGGGCCGTGTACGGTCTGCTGCGCATGGGGCTTCTCCTGCGGTGTCAGGGGATCAAGATCGCTCGGCCGCGTACGGCGCCGGTGTCCAGGTCGTCGAGGGCTTGCCTGAAGGAGGCGAGGGGGTACCGCTGGGTGTGCAGGGTTACCTTGCCGCGGGCCGCCAGGACCATCAGCTCGGAGAGGTCGTTGTAGGACCCTACGAGGTTGCCGATGAAGTTGATCTCCGTGGAGATGACATCGATCGTCGGCACGTGGAGGTGACCGCCATAGCCGATGACGTAGTAGCTGCCGTTGCGGCGCAGGCAGGCCACGCCCGTCTCGACGGCACCCCCTTCGCCGACGAAGTCCAGGACCGCCTCCGCCCCGTGGCCGCCGGTGAGGTCCCGTACGCGGTCGGCTTCGCTTCCGTCAGCGACGAGGGTGTGGTCAGCGCCCAGTTCCTTGGCCAGAGCCAGGGCCTCCGGGCTGCGGTCGATGACGATCATCTCGACCGGCGACAGGGCCCGCAGCACCTGTATGCCGATGTGTCCGAGTCCGCCGGCGCCGACGACCACCGCCGTGTCACCGGGGCGCAGCACCCGGGCCGCCTTGGCGACGGCGTGGTACGCCGTGAGCCCGGCGTCGGCCAGGGCCGCCACCGAAGCCGGCTCCAGGGACGGGTCGAGGGGCACGACCGAGCGGGCGGTGGTCTTCAGGTACTCGGCGTAGCCACCGTCGGCGTCAATGCCGGGGAAGGCCGAGTTCATGCAGTGCACGTCGTCGCCGGCCCGGCAGGCGCGGCACAGACCGCAGGTCACCAGCGGGTGCAGGATGACCGGGTCACCGACCTTGACGTTGGTGACGGCCTGCCCGACCTCCGCGACCCAGCCGGCGTTCTCGTGACCGATCGTGTACGGGAGGGCGACCCCGCTCTTGTCCTTCCACTGTCCTTCGAGGATGTGCAGATCGGTCCGGCAGACCCCGGCGCCCCCGATCTTCACGATCACATCCAGCGGACCGGTGATCTGCGGGTCCGGCACGTCCACGAGCACGGGTGGCTCGTCGTACTCGATGACCTGCACGGCTTTCATAGCGGCTCCCTGCGAGTCGGCGGGTGGGGTGGTGCGCCGATTACACAGGCCGCCGCTCGCAGGTCGATGTCTCAGAATCCGTCCACGGATGTCTCAATGTGATACACGCCGTAGGCGCGACGCCGCTGAGCTGTTCCAATCACTGCAGCGAGAAACATGACGCGCGCCGTACGGGAGTGTTAAATGCCCCGACACCGACCCGGGAACTCACTGAGAGCAGCCAGAGAGCTCTACCTGGAAGTCACCAACGATCCGAGTGCCCGTCCGCTCGTGGTCGCCTCATGGCAACGCTCGATCGAGTACAAGGTGAAGTCGGGCAGCCTTGACGCCCCTTACCTGGACAACCCCAATCTGGACAGCCCCCTGGCCAGGGCGGCGCTGCCCATCCTGGACTCGCTGCACGAGCAGCTCGCCGACGACCCGGTATCCACGATGATCACAGACCGGAACGGCGTCGTGCTGTCCCGGAAGGTGTCCCACGAGGGTCTGACGACGCATCTCAACCGCGTGCGTCTGGCCCCCGGCCATGTGTTCGCCGAGCGCTACGTGGGCACCAACGGCATTGGCACCGCGCTGGCCAGCGGCCGCCCGGTCATGATCGCCGGAAGGGAGCACTACGTCGAAGAGCTGCGCGAGTTCCACTGCGCGGCCGTACCGATCCTGCATCCCACCCGGCGCACCCTGCTGGGAGCGTTCAACCTCACCACCATCCGTCAGGGCTCCGACGGCATGCTGATGGCCTTCGCCCGCTCGGTCGCGGCCCAGATCGAGGCCGAGGTCGCGGCGATCACCTCGCGGCGCGAGCGGGCTCTCTTCCAGGACTACATGGAAGCGTGCTCCTCGGCGCGCCCGGGACCCGTGCTGGCCCTCAACCGCGATGTCATCATGATGAACGAGCAGCTCAGTGCCGCCGTGACCGGGCCCGATCACTACGCGCTTCTCGACCACGCCCGTGAGATCGCCGACCATCCCCGGCTGGAGGGGACCCGCAGCATCGCCCTGCCATCGGGACGGGTCGCCGAACTCAGGGTCAGTCGCTGTCGGCGCGAGGACAGTGACGCGGGCGCCGTCTTCCGGGTCCGGCTGATCGGACGGCCCCAGCCCACACCCGCTGTCTCCGCCGCACCCGCCCGCTCCAACCTGGGACTGGTGGGCTCGGCCCCGCACTGGCTGCGCGCAATCGCCGACAGCGAAGCAGCGTTCGCGACCGGCACATGGCTTCATCTCTTGGGTGAAGTCGGCGTCGGCAAGAGGACACTGGCCGAGGCCCTGCACCGGGCCCACGGCACCGGACGTCGACTGAAGGCGCCGGAAGCACCGCTGTCGGGCTCACCGGCCGTCACCGAGCGCTGGCTGCACGACATCCGAGAGCTGCTTGTCGTGCCGTCCAACGTGGTCCTCCTGAGCGATGTCCACCTGTTGGGCGACCAGCTGCGGCAGCGGCTGACGGACCTGCTGGTGCGGCTGGAGGGCAGGGCGACCGGGCAACTGGTCATGACTAGCCAGCCGTCGATGGTCAGCGCCGACGACGAGCTCGACCAGCTCTGCGGCGCCTCGGTGGAGGTGCCCGCCCTGCGTCACCGCTATGGGGACACCGAACACCTCGCGCGGTTCTTCCTGCGCAAGTACCGGCCGAGCGGTGAGAGCAGGTTCTCCCCGGATGCGCTGACCATGCTCCAGCGATGCCCCTGGCCGGAGAACGTCCGACAGCTGGAGTCGGTGATCCGGGGCCTGGCTCGGCGGCCTTCGGGCCGGATGATCCACGTGGAGGACCTGCCGCCGGAATGCCGGGTGTCGTCGAACAAGGTCCTCACGACCATCGAGGCGCTGGAGCGCGACGCCATTCTGCGTGGGTTGATGGACCGCGACTCCAACGTCCAGCGCACCGCGCAGGACCTCGGGATCTCCCGTGCCACGATGTACCGCAAGATGCGCCGATACGGGATCGTCCCGTCGAACCTGACGTGAGGGGCCGCTCCTGCACGCAGGCCGTGACATGCGGCGCCTTCTGTCGTCTAGTAGGACTCCGTTAGGTCTGCCTCGGTCTTGATGTTGTATGTGGCCTGCTGGGCTGGGATTGGTGGCAGGTGGTGCAGATACCGTCCAGCACCTCAGGATGTCCTGGAGGGCGTCGAGGGTCTGGTAGAGAGTGAGCCCGGTGCGCGAGCTTTTGGGGTCAGACGCTGTTCGGTGAGGAACGCGTGGGCGGCGGTCACGAGGGTGACGTGGTGGCGCCAGCCAGGCCAGGAACGGCCTTCGAAGTGGTCCAGGCCCAGGCCGTGCTTGAGTTCACGGTAGTCGTGCTCGATGCGCCATCGGATCTTGGCCAAACGCACTAGGTCTGCGATGGAGGTGTCGGCCGGCATGTTGGACAGCCAGTAGTCAGTGGGAGCCTCGGCGTCGTTCGGCCACTCGACCAGCAGCCAGCAGTCGGGCAGGACCCCCTCCCACCAGCCCTGCTCGGCCGAGGCAGCAGCCCGGATCGGACGCTCGACGGCGTTACCCGCGGGGCGGACACGCACGGCAGCGAAGCGGGACCGTAACTCTCCCCGTGAGCCCTGCCGCCAGGTGAGGGAGGTGAATGACTCCTGCCCGAGGCCGGCGGCCAGGGCTGCCACCGAGGGTGCGGGGTGGCGGTAGCGGGGCTGGGGCCAGCAGCCGACGGGGCCATTGCGGTCCGGGGCCACGGGCTTCGCGTCGAAAGGGTGAGCGGAGACGTCCGCGCCGATGGCCAGCACATAGCCGATTCCGCGGTCGGACAGTGCGGCCCGCAGATGGGCGTTGGTGCCGTAGGCGGCGTCGGCCACCACGACGGGCGGCGTCATGCCCCACGTGGCCAGTGTGTCGAGCATGTCCAGGGCAAGCCGCCACTTCTCCCGGTGCGTGACCTCGGGCGGGACGCGGGTGAGGGCCCGGCGGTCGGTGTCCGAGGACCACTCCTTGGGCAGGAACAGCCGCCACTGCAGCGGGCAGAATGCGGTATTGGTGGCAGCGTGGACGCTGACCGCGACCTGGCAGTTGGCCCGCTTGCCCAAGGCCCCGCAGTACTGCGGAGCCACAGCGACCGACATTCTTCCGTCCTTGGGCACCGACACATCGTCGATCACCCAGGCCGCCGGGGCGATCAACGGCAGCATCCGTTCGCAGATCCGACGCTGCACGGGAACCGGGTCCCAGGTGGACTGGTTCACGAACTGCTGCAGGTTCTGCTCGTTGCCATCCGGCAGCCGAGCGGCCATGGCCTGGATCGACTTGCGGCGGCCGTCCAGCATCAGCCCCCGCAGGTAGCAGTCGTCCTTGGCCCGCTTCGGGGGTCAATCGGCCCAGGCGTCGTTGCCGTCGGCGCCGGTGGTAGGTCCGCTCGATCCAGGTGACGATCGCGATCCGCAACTCCTGGCGGGTGGCCCAGACGCGGCGGTCGAGGACGTTCTTCTGCGGCAGTGCGAAGAAGGTCTCCATTGCGGCGTTGTCGCCGGCGGCCCCGACCCGGCCCATTGAGCCGACCAGGCCGTGCCGGGTGAGGACGGCGGCGACCTTGCGGGACCGGAATTGCGATCCGCGGTCGGAGTGCACGATGCTTCCCGCGGCGGGGCCGCGGCGGGCGACGGCGGACTCCAGCGCGGCCACCGCGAGGCGGGACTTCATCCGGCCGTCGATGGAATAGCCCACGATGCGGCCGGAGTACACGTCCCTGACCGCGCACAGATACAGCTTGCCCTCGCCGGTCGCGTGCTCGGTGATGTCCGTGAGCCACAACCGGTTCAGCCGTCCGCGGTGAAGTTCCGCCGCACCAGGTCACCGTGGACCGGTGGCCCGGCTTTGGCGTTCTTCCCGCGGCCCCTGCGTTTGCCGAAGACACTCCACCAGCCGTTGTCCCGGCAGATCCGCCAGGCGGTCCGCTCGGCCATCGCCTCACCGGCGGCGTGGGCCTCGTCGAGAAGGAAGCGGTGCCCGAACTCGGGATCGTCGCGGTGCGCGTCGAACAGGGCGTTGGCCCGGTATGCCTGGGCAAGTTCGGCGTCGGTGGCAGGCCGGGCCAGCCACCGGTAGTAGGGCTGGCGAGCCAGCCCGAGCACCCGGCACGTCACCGCCACCGGCACCCGGTAAGGGACATCGGCGGCGGCCAACTCGCGGACGAGCGGGTACATCATTTTGCCGGCAGGTTCGCCTGCGACAGATACGCCGCAGCCCTCCTGAGCACCTCGTTCTCCTGCTCCAGCAGCCGGATCCGTTTGCGGGCCTCGCGCAGCTCGGCCGACTCACCCGACGTCGTTACCGGGCCTGGCGCCCTCATCGGTCTCGGCGCGGCGCAGCCACTTCGACAACGTGATCGGGTGGACCCCGAAGTCAGCGGCGATCTGCTCCAGCGTGACGCCGGGCTCGCGGTTGCGCGCGACCCGCACGACGTCCTCGCGGAACTCCTTCGGATACGGCTTGGGCACTGCAACATCCTTCCAGGCCGCCTCTCAGCAAGCCAGGTCAGGTGTCACCCAACCCTGCAGCAGTCCCCGGTGCAGCTTCGACCGAGTGACTGGCTCCGGCACAGCCGGCGGACGGCCAAAGCCCCAGCTCAGCTACCACTGCCACGTCCGTCAAGCACGCCATCACGGCTGGTCACTCAGCCTGAACTGCACCTAAGCCGAAACAGACATTGACTGACCTACCGCCCTCTAAGTGTGGCCTACAGCAACCTGCGATGTAAGGAGTTCTTAATTAAGGATCGGTAAGACGGGATTTCACTGATCCCACGCATCTGGCCCGCCGCCCCGCCACTCGATCCAATTCGCCCGGACCACATCTAGGTCGTCTGCGCCCTCGAGGCCGGCCGTCTGCAGGAACGCGACGATGTCCCGCAGCCGGAACGCGCGTCCGAGGATCTCCCCGTCGAGCCTCACCGTGCGCCCGCGGTCCTCGTCGGGCGGGTAGACGACAACTCGTGCTGCCATACCTCCAGGGTGTGGGTGCGGGCATCCGGTTGCATGTCGGCAGAGCGCGCCCGCCCCTTGGTCCAGAGGCGGGCGCCGGCTTGTGCGG
Source organism: Streptomyces sp. NPDC054834 (assembly GCF_053611185.1). Classification (NCBI taxonomy): domain Bacteria; kingdom Bacillati; phylum Actinomycetota; class Actinomycetes; order Kitasatosporales; family Streptomycetaceae; genus Streptomyces; species Streptomyces sp. NPDC054834. The sequence continues at coordinate 27,355 of NZ_JBSGZV010000059.1, forward strand.
CTAGCTGGCCTTGGCGTGCTCGCGGAGTTCGTGGACGTTGGCAGCGGTGAGGGTGCCGTCCTGCTGTTCGTAGTGGGAGAGTGCGAGGCCGAGGCCGAAGAAGGTGGGGGCCCATTCGCCTACGAAGATGCCCCAGCGGTCGGCACGGGCGACGTTGACTCCGGGTTCCATCTTGAGGCTGCCGATCCAGGCGGCGACGCTGAGGCCTATGGAGGCCATGCCGGCCATGTAGGCGTGTTCGCTTCGGACGCCCATTTCGTGCATCTTCTTGATGATCATGCGATGGTCTCCGTTCCCTGGGGTTCAGCGAAGCGAGTCCCCGACCGGCATGGCCTTATTCACCCTTTTGTCCGCATTTGCCTGCTGCGCGTCATCCGTGCCACTCATAAGCTTGATGGTGCTCGGGGTCATTGCGGAGGACTGCCATGCCCCGAACCATTTGGAGCGGCGCCATCTCGTTCGGGCTGGTCACGGTACCGATCAACGTGGTCAGCGCGACCGAAAACCACAGCATCAGTTTCCATCAGTACCACCTCGAGGACATGGGCCGGGTCCGCTACCGCAAGGTGTGCGAACTGGAGGACCGCGAGGTCACCGAGGACGAGATCGGCAAGGGCTACGAACTGACCAAGACGCAGGTCATCCCGATCACGGACGAGGAGCTGAGGCAGCTTCCGCTGCCCACGGCGAAGGCCGTCGAGATCGACGCGTTCGTACCGCTGGAGTCCATCGACCCCATTCGGATCGCCGAGGGCTACTACCTCCAGCCCGCCGGCCAGGTCGCGGCCAAGCCGTACAAGCTGCTCGTGCAGGCCCTCGGCCGCTCCCACAAGGTGGCCGTCGCGAAGTACGCCTGGTCGGGACGCGAACGCCTCGGCCTGCTGCGGGTTCGGGACGACGTCCTCGTGCTGCACGCCATGCGCTGGCCGGACGAGATCCGCGACCCCGCCGAGCTGCTCCCGCCCCCGGTGGCGGTGACCGACGAGGAGATCGAGGGCGCGCTCGCCCTCATGGAGACGATGACCGTCGACGAGCTCGAAGGCGAGGAGTTCCAGGACCGCTACACCGAAGCGATCGCGCAGATCATCGAGGCGAAACGCGAGGAGAAGCCACTCCCCGAGGCGCCCAAGCCGGAGGAGCCGGCCCAGGTGCTCGACCTGATGGCCGCACTGAACGCGTCCGTGCAGCAGGCCAAGGCTGGCCGCGGTGAGCCAGCCGAGGATGCGGACGTGCACGAGATGCCGAAGTCGAAGAAGAAGACGACCACGAAGAAGCAGCCGGCCAAGAAGCCCGCGGCGAAGAAGGCTGCCGCGAAGAAGACGTCGGGGCGCCGCCCGCAGAGTGCCTGAGGCGCGACAGGCGTAGGGCTATCGCCCACGCACCCCAGAGGATGTCAGATGACGCGCCTGCCGCGCCCGGGAACCTAGCGTCACCCATCCACGTAGCCCAGCGCGGTGTCCGGCCGGCACTGCGGGCAGGCAGCGACACCCTCGGCGAGGGCCCGCAGCGCCTGGTCGCGCGTGACGCCCTTGCTGCCCTTGCCCGCGTTCCAGCAGGGACCTTCATGGACGTACACGGGGCTGTCCCGGTTGAGGGGCCCTGCTCGACGGCCCAGTCGGGAGCGGGCGGCCGGGCGGCGAGGCCTCGCTGCCGCTCCGTCTCCCGCTGCGCGGCTGCGGCGGTCTGCTGCCGAACCCGGCCAAGGCTCAGGGTGAGCCAGGTCTCCAGAGTGCGGAGACGTGGCAGATCAGGCGGCGGGGCGTTCACGTGTTCGATTCTATGGTGGCGGGCGTGAACGGCGACAACGACCCCGGCCGCTGTCCCGTGCCACTGGATCTTGACCGTTTGCCATCGGACTTTGACGGACGAGTTTGTGTCATCGGAGTTTGACCTGCACTTATGTGCAGTTCCTCGTAAACGTGTAGGTCAGAGCCTTGCGATCGTCATGCAGGCTGCTCGATTTGTGGGGACGGGGGGGGGTCAGGAAGGCTTGACTGCCGAGACCGGGGTGACGGTCACCTTGTTGTCGCACTCGGCCCACACCCCGTCGTTCAGGGCGACCTGGTGCTTCCCGGAGTGCGGCAGCCCGATGACCATCGTCGGATACGTCACCGGGTCCTTGCCCGACACGCAGTAGCCGTCGGCCTCCCCCTGGACCTGGACGAAGGTCAGCTTCACCCACGCCTTGCCGTGCGGCCGGACCGTCACGGTGGCCGCCCTGCCGGTGGGGGTGACCTTGAGCGGGGTGTTGTGGGCGGGGGAGCCGTTGCCGGCGCCCGCGACTGTCGGATGGCCCTTCAGGACGCACGTCCTCCGGGAGACGTTGGTGAACTGCACGACCGCCGCCCCGGTCCCGGTCCCGACGGGCCGGTGGACGGCCTGCCAGGCGCTGACCTGGAGGGCGGAGGCCGGGCAGGCGGGCGGCGGGGTGGAGGTGGTGGTGCTCGCCGCCATGGCGGTGCCGGGCAGGATGCCGGTCACCGCCGCCGCGACGGCCGTGACCGCCGTCGTCGCCAGAGCCGCCCTGCGAATGCCGTTGCTGTGACGCATGCTGTCGTCCCCCTGAGTCGTCTCGTCCGCGGGTTTCGGTCGTCGGTTGTTGCCCCGCGGTACGCGTGGTCGTGGTACGTGAGTGCAGACAGGGCGGAAGAGCGGCAGGGTTCCGTGCGGCGACTACTTGTGACGGAACGGTGACGACAGGCTGCACCCGTGCAGATGGCCGTCAGGGCAGACAGAAGCACCTCCAGCGCGCCACCGGTTTTACCACGCCCCCGGCGCGCACCGAAGGTGCGCTGAGTCGCTGACCTGCGGTGATCAAACTCCGATGACACAAACTCGCGTCCGTCAAAGTCCGATGGCAAACGGTCAAGATCCAGTGGCACGGGACACCGGCCGCTACCACCTCACCCTGTCCTCCCGTGGCCGGGCCGGTACAGCACGGCTGGTGGGCGAACGAGGAGACGGCGTGCGACAAGTTCCGGCGCTGGGCCGGCGCGGTCGGCAAGATGCCCGAGCCGCGGGTCACCCTCGTCGACGAGGAAACCGACACGCTGGCCACCTGGCCAACCGAGCCGTAATCCCACCGGCTACTCGACGGTCGGATCTTCCTGGGCGTGCCGGACCGCCCGCTTCACGGCCTGCTCAACCTCGTAGCGGCTGGCCTCGGTCGCTTCAGCGTGCGCGGTGATCGCCGCCTGGACGGCTTCCGCCGCGGCGCGCCAGCAACGCCACTGCCCGTCGTACTCGTCGCCGGTCAGGCCCGCGAGGCGGGCGCGTTCTTCTTCGGCGGATCGTTCCAGCCTGATCAGCTCGTCTGGGATGTCTGCCACATGCACGGATCCTAAGCGGCTGTTGTCGGGCGTCGACCATCGGACTTACCGCCTGATCGGGTGGAGCTGCTGCTGCACTCCGGGCGCGTCGTCGATCGCAACCGCTACGCAGGTCACGACCAGTTCGTGACCTGCGAGAGGACACCTGTGCGCTTCGCTCGTACCGCCGCCACGGCGGCCGCCTTCGTCGCCCTGCTCATCCCCACGACCGCCCACGCCGCCCCGGTCGACGAGGACTCCGGCGACACGATCACTTCCCCCGTACGAGACGCGCTCGCTCGACTTCCCGTCCGCACCGAGGACCGGACCGGGTACACCCGGGACAAGTTCAAGCACTGGACCGACGCCGACAAGGACGGCTGCAACACAAGAGCCGAAGTCTTGAAAGCCGAGGCCGTCATCCCGCCCGAGCAGGGCCCGAAGTGCACCCTCACCGACGGCGAGTGGTACTCGGCCTACGACGACCGCTACATCCGGGGGCCCGCGGCCTCGACGTCGACCACCTCGTCCCCCTCGCCGAAGCCTGGGACTCCGGCGCCTCCGCCTAGACAGCGAAAGAGCGGGAAGCGTACGCCAACGACCTCGGCGACGACCGGGCCCTGATCGCCGTGTCCACAGCCGTCCGAACCCGGTCGCGGCTTCGGGTGAGCAGGTTGTGCGCAGAGCGGCGCGGTGCCGGGCTGGCACGGGTTCGGCCCGGCACCTGGGTGGCGTACCAGCCCCAAGGGAGGAGAGTGCTCACTCTCCCTCAGCTCGGGCAGATCAGAAGACCCAAGAGCCCTGGCCAACCTGGCCGGTGTTGATGTCCAAGACCTCTACAGAGAGCTTGTGTACTCCGTCGTTGTGGTACTCCGGCCACGTGTTCACCCCGCCTGACCAGCCGGTGTGCGTCATGCCGCCCGTCTGGGTGTTCACCTGCCACAGGTCCACCTTGCACTCGTTGGCGGGCCCGTCGACGTGACCGTAGGCGTACATGGCAGAGTAGGGGAGGATGTACGCATGGCAGTTGCCGGCGAACGCATCCCCGCCCAGGCTGGCTGCTGACGCTGCGCTGGCCGAGACGGCGACGAGGCTTGCTGCGGCAATCCCTGCCATGGCGAACTTGATCGTGCGTCCGATTTCCACGGTTGCTCCTTCGGAGATAGTGACGGGTAAAGGGGCGTATGTGTCTCGTATTTCCTTGACGGACACAGCGCCGTTCCGGTGTTGTGCGTCCCCATCGTTTCGGTTTGGCCCGCGCGCGGGTAGCTTTCTCCGTGTAGTGCAAAAGCCCTGGTGAGGGCGTCAAGACCATGGGGGGTAGTTGATACGCATTCACCTAGGGTCGGAGGGCCTGGGCAATGTCAGGATCTGTGGTATTGCTGACTTCGACGCGGAGTTGACCGCTGCTGGGCGTGCCCTTGCCGGTGGCGGGCAGGCGCGCCTACCGCTGGCCCAGCTCTACTCTCGCGGCACCTCCCCAGACCTCGCTGAGGGTGTCGACCCCATGTACTTCTCCCACTTGTTCGCGCGGCGCCGGCCGACGCCGTTCACCAAAGCCCTGGCCGAGGGAGACGAACGCGCCTACAGCGTCCTGGCCACATCGGTGGACCGTCTGCGCAGCGCAGCGGTCGACCCGCACCGCTCGATGATCACCTCGGCGGTGGCGGCCCGCGCCGCCGACTTGTCGCACCTCTACGTGGCTGGCGGTGCCTCGGCGATGCTGTACCGGCTCGGACACGACATCGGGTTCCGCGCTGGCGTCGTGGAGGTGCCGACGGCTTTCGAAGCAGACCTTGGGCTCGGCGAGCGATCACTCCAGATCCAGCCAGTGGCTCTCAGTCGGCGGGTTACCCTGGCTGAACCCGCCAGCGATCACCTGACCATCCGGATTCCTGCCGGCGCCCCTCCACGCCTTGAGCCGGACCACATGGCCGCGCTCCGATCCCTGCTGGGCGACGGCAGAGCGGAGGTACTCGCAGCGATCGTCACGTCCGGGGGCGTCACCGGACGGCAGTTGGCCTCGCTGCTCGGAGTGTCAGACGCCGCGGTCAGCCGTTACGCCGCCGTGCTGCGGCAGGCGGGCCTGATTCGGACGCTGCGCATGGGGCAAGCCGTCAGGCACATCGCGACACCCCTTGGCCACCACCTGGCACAGCCGTATCGATCTCCGTTGTAGTCGCGACACTTCCAAGCCTCTGACCTTGGTCGTCTGCGTTCGGAATCGGGGTCGTCGGGGTCGGCGGCCGGTGCTGCGGCGGGCAGGACGGGCGCGGGTTCGGGCGTGGTCGACTTGGGCAGGGGCGGGCCGCCGCCGTCGCCGGCGTGGACGCCGGACATCGCCCACTCGCGGGCTTCAGCGTGGGCGAGGTTCAGCACCTGCGTCTTGTGGACGCGGCCACCGAGGACGACCTGCACGCGGCCGGGGTGCCGGGTGGGGGCGGGTGCCTGGTGGAGGAGGTCAGCGTCGCTGACGGGCAGGGGCCGGCCAAGCCGCTGGGCAAGGTCGCGGTGGAGGCGAAGTGCAGCGCCGTCACCCGTGGCGGCGTGGTTCCGCCAGGTGGCGAGGACTCACCTGGGATGGGTGCCAGCCGACTTCGAGCTTCACGGAAACGAGATCTGGAACGGCACTGGCCACTGGAGCTCCCTGCCGCCCGCCGGACTCATCGCCGTGTACGAGGACTAGGGGGATCCTTTGCGCACTCGTCTTGCTGCCTGCGCCGTGGCTGTCGCCGTCGCCGGCGTCTTCTTCAGCGCGCCGTCCGCTTCCGCGGTGACGCTGCCCTCCACCAACACCGCTCACCACTGCATCCACCACACCACCGGGGTGTGCGGCTGGACGCACCACAAGAAGCCCGCGGACAAGTACGAGACCGCGAAGTGCAAGGACGCTTCCCTGTCCTACTCCCGGCACTCGCAGGGCACCTGCTCCCACCATCACGGCGTCCGCTACTGGTTCAAGTAGCACACTGCTGAGGTGGCCTCGTGCAGCACGAGGCCACCTCAGCGGGCTCTTTAGAGGTCGTTTTCTCCCGATGTTTCATCCCGGAATGGGTGTTTGATCCTGTGGTTTCGGGTCCCGCCAGGAGATAGTTGCTTCGCCGGTGAGGCGGCGGGCCATCAGGTCGGTCATGGCCAGCTGGATCATGGCTTCCGAGCGGGCGGGCAGGGTCTCGTAGTCGCGCGCCAGGCGGCGGTGGAACATCAGCCAGCCGTAGGTCCGCTCCACGGTCCAGCGCTTGGGCAGCGGGCTGAAGCCCTTCTTTCCGGGCGTGCGTTGGACGATTTCCATGTCGATGCCGAGGCGGGCGGCGTGCTCGACGAGGTGCTCTCGGTAGCCGCCGTCCACCCAGACCTTACGGATGGTGGGGTGCGCGGCGGCCACCTGGTCGATCAGGTCGGTGCCAGCGACGGAGTCCTGCACGCTCGCCGCGGTGACCAGCACCGCCAGCAGCAGTCCGAGCGTGTCGGTAACGATGCTCCGCTTGCGGCCCACGATCTTCTTCGCCGCGTCCGTCCCCTGGCCTGCGCAGCGGGCCAAAGGCGACTGCTACCTGCAGGGACTGATGCTGGACGGCCGCCGCAAGTCGATCCAGGCCATGGCCTCGCGGCTGCCGGACGGCAACGAACAGAACCTGCAGCAGTTCGTGAACCAGTCCACCTGGGACCCGGTGCCGGTGCAGCGGCGGATCTGCGAACGCATGCTGCCGCTGGTCAACCCGACGGCCTGGGTGATCGACGACGTGTCGCTGCCCAAGGACGGAAGAATGTCGGTCGCCGTGGCTCCGCAGTACTGCGGAGCCCTGGGTAAACGCGCCAACTGCCAGGTCGCGGTCAGCGTCCACGCCGCCAGGGACACGGCCTCCTGCCCACTGCAGTGGCGGCTGTTCCTGCCCAAGGAGTGGGCGGCTGACACCGACCGCAGGACCGTCACCCGCATTCCGCCCGAGGCCGGGCACCGCGAGAAGTGGCGGCTGGCTCTGGACATGCTCGACACGCTGGCCGACTGGGGCATGAGGCCGTCGGTCGTGGTGGCCGACGCCGCCTACGGCACCAACGCCCACCTGCGGGCCGGCCTGGCAGAGCGGGGAATCGACTACATGCTGGCCGTCCGCGCGGACGTGACCGCCCACCCATTCGACGCCCAACCGACAGCCCCGGACCGCAAGGGCCCTGTCGGCTGCTGGCCCCAGCCCCGCTACCGCCACCCCGCACCCTCAGTGGCAGCCCTTGCCGCCGACCTCGGGCAGGAGGCGTTCACCTCCCTCACCTGGCGGCAGGGCTCGCGCGCGAGTGCCGCGACCGAAGCACGGGACCACGGTCTTACCGAGCTGAGGGTGCGTGCCGAGATGGCCCTGCAACAGACCGATCCGGACTCCCTGGGATGGACCCGACTCCGCCGTGCAGTGGTTCTCCCGCGGGGGCTGTTCAACTGGGCCCGAGCACACATCGACGCCGCCCCAGACCTGCGAGACGCCCTGTGGCGAACCGCGCAAGACACCCATCCGGCGATGCGCGAGCACGCCGACGACCCGCACGCGCTGGAAGGTCTGCTGCGGATTCCGCGCACGCGTATCAACACCGCCGGCCCCGTCCAGGTCACCCCACCCGTCGACGCCGACGATAACCATGCCGTCGAATTGCAGGTCCTCGCGATGGACCTGCTCGGGCACCTCACCGCCGATCAGCTCGACCATCCACGAGCGCTTCCCACCCCACGAGACCGAATTCATCACCGCCCTGGCCCACGGCACCGTCCTGCCGGAGCCGCGCGCCCGAATCCTCGCCGACGCCTTCGGGTACTTCTGGCTGGGCGAGCTCGACGCGGCGGCGTGCATCGCCCTGCCTCAGGTAGAGCAGATCCTCAGACAGCTCCTGCGCTCCCGAGTCCCGATCATGTCCGTGGCGAAGGGGAAGACACCCGGCACCGTCGACCAGCTGGGCGGACTCATCCGCAACATGCCGGACGCCGGATATCCCGCGGGCTGGAGCCGCGCCCTGGAGCTTCTCCTCGTCGACCCCGACCGCGGCATGAACCTGCGCAACAACGTCTGCCACGGCCTGATCGACACCCCGCCCAAGCACCGCGTCGCGCTCATCCTCCAAGCGGCGCTGTACCTGCTCAGCCACGCCCACGGACATCGAACCCTCACCCCGCCCGTCCCCTGAGCGTCCAGCAAGGCTGAGCTCAAAAGGGCAGCACGACACCGGCATCGCCGGGAGGTGACTTCGTACGCCGTGATCGATCAGCCAGTGTCCGCGCGGGACACGGGCTTTGACCCGCATCAATGCGGGGCGGCGCTTGCCCGACGCCCCTCGGGCGATGTCCTCCCGCGCGGCGCCATGATCTACGGTAATTCGCATCAGCACCGATTAGTTCAGCAACGGGGAAGTACACACATGCGCAAAACAGCAACCCTCACCATCAGTCTGCTCGCGGCAGCGGCCCTGGTGACCGGATGCGGCAGCGAGAAGAAGGACGCCCGCCCGGCCAAGGCGGGCGAGGCCTCACCGAGCGCCTCGGCGACCGGCGAGGCAAAGGGCTCGTCCTCGGGGAAGAACGGCGTTCCGCACCAGGTGGTCTTTGAGGTGGGCGGCACGGGCCCGGCCAAGGTCATGTGGATCGGGAACACCAACCACTTCGAGGAGGTGACGCTGCCCTGGACGAAGACGGAGTCAGTCCAACTGGAGGGCGCCGAGCTGAAGGTCGGCGTCACGGTGTCGGTGGTGCCCGGCTCGATCGAGGGCCCGGACGGGATGCTCAAGCCAGCCCCGTGCACGATCAAGGTCGACGGCAAGCAGGTCGCTGACAATCAAGACGGCAAGTCGGCCAAGCCCTGCGAATACAAGCTCAAGCACTGACAGCCGGCCCTCTTACATACGCGTCGCCACGTTCCGGCAAGGCGTTTACTGCTCCACCGCACCGTCGAGCGGATGCCCGCCCGACGGTGCGCTGAGGCCGGCCACCTCCGCCCCTCGGGCATACAGGATTCGAGGAACCATGCCCCGCGGTACGACGGTTGCCCGCTGGCACCGAGTGAGAGACTCCTCAGCAGCGCAGGAATGGGCACGGTCTGGCGCACCAGAGACCTCCACGGGTAGCGCGCCGGCGAACCGCCTGACGTCCAGCAGCCGCATGCCATATCGCCGCACTGACCTGCGCCTAGACCTTGCCCACGTTCCGGCGCGGCAACAGAGGCGGGCACGTCTGCCGCGGCAACCAATGTCGTCGCCTGCGCGTCGAACACCACATGGAACGCGAATGGCTCTACTCGCTCATACCGTTGCTGATCGGCGTGAGCTTCCTCTGTGCTGGCGTGTATGGACTCCGCCGCGCCAGCGCGCTGCGACGCACCGGAATCACTGCGGCAGGCCGAGTCGTGCGGCACGACACTAGGCGAGACGACGACGGAGCCAAGTACCACCACCCCGTCGTAGCCTGGACGACCCGGGACGGCCGCGACTGCACGTACCCCTCCAGCTTCGGCCGCGGCACAGTTCTCCACGGCTACGGCATCGGCAACTCCGTCACTGTCCTCTACGACGAGAAGAACCCCCGCCGCTTCGAAATCCGAGGCTGGGACAACCCGTCGATCTACCGGGTATTCACCATCGTCGGAGCGGCGCTCACAGCCGGCACCCTGTCGGTCCTCCTGGTCCTGCTGATCACTGCCTGATCACCTGCGGCTTCCGCAGGAACCCGGAGGTCCAGGCGCCACCGAGCACGTGCACAAAACTCGTCGGCTTCCACTGTCACACCGCACGCATTTCACACACCTGTAGCAGGTGACAGCGGATCTCACGCGGGAGTTGCTCGTGACCCAAATCCTGACCCCGTACACGCCCCGACAGCAGTGGGCCTTCACACGACCGATACCGATCTTGACCCGGTCGCCCTTCGCCAGATGGCCACGGGTGAGTCCGGAGAAACCGCCCGAGCCGAGCTCACCGACTCCGAGCACCTCATCCCGATGCCCACGCCCGGACAGGCCCGAGGCGAGGCACGGGTCTTCCAGGCGCTCATCGCCGCCTACGGCCGCCACCGCCCCACCCTCACCGGCGGCCCGTTCGGCATCCGCAGTCTCACTCCCCGCACCGACGAACTGGTGGTGAGGATCGCGCCCTCGCAGCTGGAAAGGTGGATCGACGGTCTCGCCTACCGGCAGAGCGGATCCGGCGTCGCAGGCCTGCGCTGGGCCGGCCACCGAGACGGGATCGTGCTGACGCTGCCCGGAGCGAGGATGCTCCTCGCCGACATCAGCGAGACCAACTGGCGTGCTGCACTCGGACGCCGCTCCGCCGACCAGAGCAGCCTGATGCTCGGCTGGCCGCTGCGGCGGGCCGCCGAACGCTTCCAGGTCTCACCGACCACGGCTCAACGGTGGGCGAACCGCTACCGCCTGCTCGGCGAGGCGGGCATGACAGACCGCTCCAGCCGGCCCCACCACAGCCCTGGCCGCACGCCGACCCGCACCGAGCGACGGATCATCAAGGTCCGCCTGAGCGCTGGTGGGGACCGGCCCGCATCGCGCACTTCCTGCACCTGGCGCCCTCGACGGTGCATCGCTTCCTGACCCGCTACCGCCTGGCCCGCCTGTCCCATCTCGACCGGGCCACGGGCCGCATCGTGCGCCGCTACGAACGCGCGGCCCGGCGAACTCATCCACGTCGACATCAAGAAACTGGGCAACATCCCCGACGGCGGCGGGCACAAGGTCCACGGCAGAGCCCAGGGCGGCCGCAACAGCTCCGCGCACCGCGACCCCACCCGGCCCCGCACCCGCCACGGCCGTCCCAACCTGGGCTACAACTACCTGCACACCGCCGTCGGCGACCACTCCCGCCTCGCCTACAGCGAGATCCTCCCCGACGAGGGGAAGGAGACCGCCACCGGCTTCTGGCAGCGGGCCCACGCCTTCTTCGACCAGGCCGGGATCACCGTCGAGCGGGTGCTGACCGACAACGGCTCCTGCTACCGCTCACGCGACTGGCGCGACGAGCTGACCCGGGCAGGCATCACGCACAAGCGCGCCCGGCCCGACCGGCCGCAGACCAACGGCAAGGTCGAACGCTTCAACCGCACCCTGCTGGAGGAATGGGCCTACGCCCGCCCCTACCGGTCCCAAGCCGAGCGACGGGCAGCATTCCCGCAGTGGCTGCACACCTACAATCACCACCGCGGACACACCGCGCTGAAAGGCCAACCACCCGCCAGCCGCGTCCCCAACGTCCCGGGACAGCACATCTAGAACGGCGTCAGGGTCAGCCGGATCCCGGTGGGTGCGGTGTCCTGGATGTAGGACGCGAAGTCGGCGACGTCGTCGAAGGCGAAGCCGTAGGCCTTGCCGTCCTGTGTCGCCGCGTGAACGGCCTTCGCGTAGTGGTTCGTCAGGTCGGTCCGGTAGAAGGCCGATGCGTCGGTGACCGGCTGGGCGGGGTTGCTGAGCAGGGTGGATCGGTTGAAGCCGGCGCCCAGGACGGCGGCGACAGGACCGGTGGTGCCGTCGTTCGGGGCGGCGAGGTTGCCGTCGCAGAACAGGACGTCGCGGGTGGACGGTTTACCGAAGGCGACCGGGGCCGGACCGTCGAAGGTGAACTTGTCGGCGCGTACCCGGCCGGTGAAGGTGCCCGCGTTGGTGGTGACCGTGAGGTCCTTGCCGGTGTAGGTGCTCCATACCTGGTCGATGTACGGGGCGAAGTAGTCCTTGGCGAACAGGCCCGCGTCGAGCCCGTGGCCGGGAGCGATGACGCGAAGGTCGTCGACGACCAGGGGGGCGAACTCCGCGACCTGCTTGACGGCGCTGAACACCGCGGCCCGGCCGCCGTCGCGCAGGGTGCCCGTGGTCTGGTCCTTGGCTCCCGTGAGCCGGATGCTCATCGGCACGCTGAACATGTCGACCATGGTCGTGTTGCAGAACATGCCCGAGGCGTTGTGGGTGAACTCGGCGCAGTCGTGCAGGACGCGGTAGTTGGGGTCGGAGGTCACCCAGCCGGCGGGGTACTGCAGCGCCGCATTGCCGTTCCCGTCCGCGACGGCCTTGAACTTCAGTTTCTCGCCGAGCGACACGTAGATGCGGCCGGACATGCGGGGCAGCGCGAGGTCGGCCTCCCCGCTCGCGGGCAGGGAAAGGGCGTAGTCGGTGAAGCCGTCCGCGCCGTTGTCGGACAGCGATATCGGGGCCAGAGTGCCGTCAGGGGTGACCCGGACCTGCTTGCCGTCCTGGTTGCCGACGATGTAGACGTGCACCGAGGCGTTGTCGAACGAGCCGCTGTTGTTGACGATCGTCAGCGGGAGCGCCCCTGCCGCTGCGGCCTTCGTGCCGTTGTCCGTCGTACCGGCGAGGGCGTGGGGAGCCAGGGCCGCCGCGGCGGGCGCCGCTATCGCCGCTCCGCCCAGGGCGATGAGCAGCTTGCGGCGGCTGAGACTGCGCTGGTGACGTGGTGTCATGTTCTTGCGCCTTTCCTTGGTGCGTGTGCCTCGTGGAGGCGAGTGGGGGGTGGGGTGGGGTGGGGTGGGGTGGGCCGTCCGCCATGCGGGGTCAGCCCACGGTCCACTTCTGGTTGACGGTGCCGCCGCAGGTCCAGATCTGCAGCCGGGTGCCGTCGGCCGCCGCATTGTCCTTGGCGTCGAGGCACTTGCCCGCACCGGTGTTGGTGAGGTCGTGGGCGGAGGTGTAGGTCCACTGCTGGGCCCTGCTGCCGTTGCAGCCGTAGAGCTGGACGGGGGTGCCGTCCTCGGTGGAACCGCCGCGTACGTCGAGACACTTGCCCAGCGCGCGGAGGGTGCCGTCACTGCCCAGCGTCCATTTCTGGGCGTCGACGCCGTTGCAGTCGTGCAGTTGGATCGGCGTCCCGTCCGCCGCGGAAGCGCCTGCAACGTCGACGCACATTCCGCCGATGCCCTTGATGGCGCCGCCGGCGCCGGTCGAGCCGGTCGAGCCGGTCGAGCCGCCCGCGTCGGAGGTCGAGACGTGGACGTAGTCGACGGTCATCGTCTGCGGGAAAGAAGTGGCCGAGTCGGGGCTGCCGGGCCAGTCGCCGCCGACGGCGAGGTTCAGGATGAGGAAGAACGGATGGTCGTAGACCCACTTCTTGCCACCGAGGTCGGACGGCGTGCGGGTCTCGTAGGCGTGGCCGTCCACCGACCAGGTGATCGCCGCCGGGCTCCAGTCGACGGCGAAGACGTGGAAGTCGTCGGCGAACGCTTTGCCGTCCGGAAGGGTGTACGCGGCACCGAGCCCGCCGGAGCCGGAGTAGCCGGGGCCGTGGATGGTGCCGTGGACCATGCCGGGCTCCTTGCCGACGTTCTCCATGACATCGATCTCCCCGCTGTCGGGCCAGCCCGCGCTGGGGAGGTTGTCGCCGAGCATCCAGAAGGCCGGCCACACCCCCTGGCCGCGGGGAATCTTGATACGGGACTCGAAGTGGCCGTACGCCTGGGTGAAGCCGCGGGCCGTGTTGAGGCGGGCCGATGTGTACTGGCACGTCCCGTTCCAGCACTGCAGCCCGGAGTCGGTGTTCTTGCGCGCTGTGATCACCAAGTGGCCCTGGCCGTCGAGGGCGGCGTTCTGGTTGCCCGGTGTGTAGTACTGCAGCTCGTGGTTGCCATTGCCCGAACCGCCGGTCTCGAGCTTCCACTTGGTGGGGTCGGGAGCGCTTCCCGCACTGCCGTCGAAGTCGTCGGACCAGGTCACCGCGGTGGGTGCGGCGCTGGCCCGGTTCGCCCCGGAGCCGGTCGTCGTGATGAGGAGGACGGTGACGAGTGCGGCGGCGACCAGTGAGACCAGTCCGCCGAGCGTCCACCGCCGAGCGCGATGAGCTGCCATGGCTGGGATGACACCTTGTCTGTGGGGGGTGCAGGTGGTTCCGCCCGTACGGCGGACCGCGAACGAGGAGGCAGATCGTTCTGCTTGAGAGCGCTCTCTCGGCTGCGGTGAGCCGTGGGGGGATCCCGATGGTACGCACGGCCGTTGCCTCGGCCAACTTGTGCAGGGTGCCATCAAAACCCGCTGAACTGCGGTTACTTGAGGAACGAGCCGAGACTCAAGAACGCTTAAGAAGCGGTTAAGCCTCACTTAAGAAGAGCGACTCTCCGGGACCACCCGCCGGAATGGTCAATCCCGTTGATGTGGCGGCATTCGCGCACAAGGGCCGCGGCCAGCCCGCAGACGGGGCCGACAGTGCAATTGAGACAGGAGACGCTTCGTCCGGCACGGGGAAGCGACCGGCTCGGCCGGCCCCGCTCCCAGCCTGGCTCGTTCGCCCGCGCATCCGGCATCGGCGGGGTGCGGCAGCACCTTCCCAGCACGCGAGGCTGGTGTCCTACGCGCGGACGAGCCGCTCACCCGTTCAGGGCAGGCAGAGGTACACCTTGATCGGCGTGAAGTCCATCCACAACCGTCCTGCGGTCCCATGTCGTAGCCACAGGTGCCGGTCCCGTTGTACCCGGTGCACAGCTTCGCATGAGCGCCGCCGTACTGGTTGTTGAAGATCCAGTGCTTGTTGTACTGACCGCTCAAGTTGTGCGCGCCGTAGCTGTAGTAGACGTGGGTGGGCGTCGACGAGAGGGGTGCACCCTCGGCGTACAGACAGACGGCTCCGTCCGGGCAGTTGTACCGGGTCACCTCCGCCCTGGCCTGAGCAGGACCGACCGCCATCACCACCGCCGTCGCGGCTCCCAACGCCATTACCAGGACGCGGCGACGGACGCCGAGGGAGCGATGGCGGCGGGCGCTGCCTGGGCGGGAGTGCTGAGCGCGAGGCGTGGCCTTGGTGCCAGCACGGATTGGCCGGGACGGGGCCGGCGCAGCTGGTCCGCCCGGCGGCGCGCCCTGGGAACTAAGACGTGGTCTCATTTGGTGAGTCTGCGGTAGCAGATGAGGCTGCAGGCGATGGCTGTGAAGGCCAGGCAGTGTTCGGCCTTTCGCTCGTAGCGGCGGTGCAGGCGACGGCAGCCGGCCAGCCAGGACATCGTGCGCTCGATCGTCCAGCGATGCCGGCCAAGCCGTGTGGATGACTCGATTCCCTTGCGGGCGATGCGGTGCCGGATGCCGCGCTTGCGTAGCCATCGGCGCAGGTGGTCGCAGTCGAAGCCCTTGTCCGCGTGCAGCTTGGCGGGCCGTCGTCTGCGCGGGCCGCGGCGGGAGCGGATCGGCGGGATGCCGCGCACCAGCGGCTCGAGCGCCTGGCTGTCGTGCAGGTTCGCGCCGGAGATGCCGACAGCGAGGGGTAAACCAGTCCTCTCGGTGATCAGGTGGATCTTCGAGCCATTCTTGCCGGGCTACGTCGCTGTATTCGCCGAAGACATCGTCGCGTCCTACCAGCAGTTCCTGAACCACCGCCGATCCCAGAGGCCAGAGGACGAACACCGCGAGGTCACGGCGGAGGAGTGGGCTGACTTCGAGGAGCACTTCGACAAGCGCAAGGTCGAACTCGGCAACTGCGCCCGTCCCTACGATCAGGCTGTCGGCACGAACACGCCTGCATCAGATGCCCGATGCTGCAGGTCAACCCGACCACGTGGGCTCCCGGTGCTGCCGCAGCCAGTTGCTGCGCGGCTGAGGGGCCTCCTTCCGTCAGCAGCCGGAAGCCCGACCCGACCGGATTGGAGCAGTCGAGCAGCACCTTGCCCTCCAGGGCCGCGTGCAGGTCCCGCGCCACACCTACTCCGGCCCCGAAGGACAGCGCGGCCAAAACCACCTGGCCGGACTCGGCCGCCGCGCGCAAACTGCCAGGCTTCGCGCTGCCTCCGATGCGCGTCGCGAGCCGCTCCGCCTTGTGTGCGTCCCGCCCCCCGATGGTCACGTCGTGCCCGGCCCGCACCCAGTGGGTGGCGAGCGCGTCGGCCATGTTGCCCGTGCCCAGTACGCCGATTCTCATCACGTGGTCCCTCTCCGTGCCTCTTCGACCGTTCACACCGACGCTAGAAGGCCGTTCGGGCACCATTTGGTACGTGACGACCGACGCCTTCCTCGCCGACTGCCGCGCCCGCCTCGCCTTCGACCTGCTCTCCAACACCTGGAACGCCGTGGTGCTCTGGGCACTGCGCGACGGTCCCAGGCGCCCGGTCGAATTACGGGAGCGGATCGAGGGCATCAGTTCCAAGGTCCTCACCGAGACTCTGCGCCGGCTGCAGTTCAACGGACTGGTCGACCGGCAGGCAGACCCCGACGCGCCATCACGGGTCGAGTACCAACTCACCGCTCTGGGACGGACCTGGCGCCCATCGGCGCCGTCGGCGCATGGGCCTTCGAGCACGGCGATGAGGTTATGGCCGCCCAGGAAGCAGCATGCACTCCTGACCCGCAGTCCCCTCGTCCAACTTGCTAGACGGGTCAACAGCGTGAACGCAGACGTCGCCAGCAGATGAGTGCACATCCCAGGGCGAGGAAGGCTTCGTGGATGTCGTCGCGGATCTCCCAGCGGATCCGCAGGCGGCGGAACCAGTGCAGATGGGCGAACCGATCCGGGACCCGGCGTCCTTGAAGGGCGAGTGCCGTACGCCGGGCCGCATCCACGCTGGAGAACGTCATGCTTCGTGATCGGGGTCGAGCACCACCCTGAACCTGTTGCCTTCCGGATCCGTCATTAGGGCTTCCATGGGATCATGGAGTTCCACCAGAGAGGCGCCCTTGGCGATCAGCGTCTGAACCTCTTCGGCGACCGTTCCGACGAGGACAGTGACGACGGGCAGCACAGCCGGAGACTCCGCTTCCCCAACGCTGTACTCACCATGGCCCGGGATGCTGCCCCAGAACTTGATCATTTTCTCTGGGTCTATGGCTTCAAAATGAATGTGCATGCTGCTGCCTCACTTTCATCTGCGCAGCCGAAACCGGAAACGGCCTACCGGACCGATCCGGCAGGCCGTTGCGGGTGAACGGGGCTTCAGCAGTCGATCACGGTGTTGTGCCAGTCTGCGATACCGGGTTCGCCGAAGCCTCCGTGGTACTCGACCTGAAGGGTCACCTGGGTGTTGTACGTCTCCTTGTGGCCATCATGCACGCACTTGAGACCCGGGGTGGTGTAGTGCCCGCTACACTTGGTCCACCCGCTGTCCTTGTGCTTCACCGCGTGCCAGTATCCGCCGTCGTACGTTTCGTACCGCTGGAGGTCGACCTGGGCGCGGCACTTGTCGGGCGTCGGAGTCGAGGAGCCCGTGTAATGGCCCTGGGCGTACAGCGGGCCGTTGTGGGTGACCTGGAAGGGCTTCTCACCCAGGAACGTGCACCACACGGCCACGTTGGCAGGGCTCTTCGCGATGGCCTTCCCTGTGCTGCAGGGTGAGGCCGAGCCGGTCGATGACGTCGTGGAACAGGGCCCGGTGGTCTTCGACAGTGCCGGCGGACGGCTGCTGCCCGGTGTGGAACAAGGTGAACACCCAGCCGGATTCGCCGGTTCGGGCCAGGTCCAGGATGAGGCCGCCACCCGCGTCATCCGTGAAGGAGCGGTGCGCGACGCTCTTCGCCGCGCCGGGCCCTCGGTGCGGGGCGTGACCCGTTCGGCGAGGGCGAGTTCGTCCGGCTCGGTCCGCACCTCCGCCGGCTGCTTGGCCAGCTGCTGGGGGCCTCGCCGCGCATGGGTGGGACTCGCGCACAATATCGGGCTGGGCTGTTCGGTGGTGCGCTGCTGCGGGTCCGGGTGCAGGTGCGGGTGGACGGCCTCGAAAAAATTCTTCGCGGTGTGAGGCAACGGTCCGGACGGCTCATGGACTCCTTTTGACATCTAGGGAGGTGCCCATGGGGGATCACAGACAGGCCCGGAGCGAGGACTTCCAGGACTTCGTGGTCGGTCGCTGGCCGCGGCTGATGCGCACGGCATTTCTCCTCACGGGGGAGCAGCATGCCGCGGAGGACCTGGTCCAGTCGACGCTGGAGCAGGCCTTCGTGGCCTGGCGCAGGGTTGGCTCGGCCGACGATCCGGAGGCGTACGTACGGCGCGTGATGATCAACGCGCATGCACGCAGACACAGAAGGCGGCTGAAGGAGTTCCTGGCGCCCAGGGACGTTTCGGGGCTGGTTCGCGAGGTGCCCGACACGGGCGACCGGATCACGCAGGCTGACGACCGCAACACGTTGCTGGCGGCGCTGGCTCAACTGCCTGTGCGGCAGCGGCAGGCGGTAGTCCTCAGGTATTGGGAGGACCTGACGGAGACACAGACGGCGGTGGCGATGGGCTGCTCGGTCGGCACCGTCAAGAGCAGTGCGGCCAAGGGGATCGCCAAACTCCGCGCCGCACCGGGACTGGCCGAGACGGTGACACGTGGAGGGCGTAAGTGATGGACGAGAAACGGGAGAAGTACGACATGACACAGGCGGACATCGCCTTCCTCCTCGCAGATGCCGCCGGCGGGGTCGAGATCGGCACAGCCCCGGTGGAGGCAGTGATGCGAGCAGGCCGGCGCCGCAAAGCACGCCGCTGGGCGGTGGCGGCGGCCACGGCGGTGGTGCTGGCGGGGGCGACGGGGACCCTGGCATACGCCGGGCTGCCCGGTGGGCATGGGGGGCGCGGAGCGCCCGCGGCCACGCGGCCTGCGCCGCCGACGCGGGAGGCGGGTGTGCCGGAGTGGGCGGATCTGAGCGGCGGCAAGTACGAGGGCAAGGCGTGGCAAGTCGGTGTTCAGGTGTGGCCCGCCCCGCACAACGAGAGTGAGGCCGCTGCGCAATGGGACGCAATGGGCAACTTCGGGTACCGGCCTGAACGCGTCACCCGCTACACCGATCTCATCGGCAAGACCTCAGTCTCGGCGATCCTTGCCGACGGGGAAGGCCGAGGGAAACAGGTGCTGTTCAACAAGCTCCCTCCAGCCACGGGCACGCAGTCCGGCCTCACCCTCTTGGCCCAGGTGCGGACCCCCTTCACGCTGGTGATCGGCGAAGCGGCCAAGTCCGCCAAGGAGATCACCTGCCATTGGAAGGACGGCGACAGCTCGGTGGCACGCAGAGGCGAAGAGACGTACTCCATCGACGCCCCGAATGCGGCTCTGCGACCTGCCGCTGCGTACTCCGGTGCCAACTGGTTCGCGTGCGCAGCGCCGAAAGGTACGGAATTCAAGTCTGTGGAGGTGACGAAGTAGCAGCCGTTCACCCCGGGGCTGCCAGCACGTCAGGATGTTTGACCAGGCACTGCCGAACGGGGCTCACCGCGAACGTGCCTGGGGGGGCCTGGTGAGGAAGTGAGCGCGAGGGGCGCATGCTGCCGACGCGAGACCAACGCGTGATCAGAGGAAAGACCGGCCAAGGGAGGGGTGCCCGAGGGCGTCGACGGCGCTCTCGTCATTCCTGATCCGCGGCCGGACCGCGCTGGGCCCAGAGCGCCGTACCCTTCCTTCCAGCAAGTCGCTCCGGCCTCGATCCCCGCCTGGCCGCGGGCCGGGCCGGAGCCCGCATCGCCGGCGTTCTCGGTGGTCGATGCGCTGCCCGAGCCCGATGTCCCCGCGCCGCGGGTGGTCGGCGTCGACGAGTACGCCACCCGCAAGGGCCGCCACTACTGCACCATCCTCGTCGACATCGAGACCCGCCGCCCCGTCGATCTGCTGCCGGACCGGGAGGCGTCCAGCCTGGCGGCCTGGCTCGCCGAGCGGCCGGGCATTGAGGTCGTCTGCCGCGACCGTGCGCCGTTCTTCGCCGAAGGCGCCTCCGCCGGCGCCCCGCAGGCCGTCCAGGTCGCGGACCGGTGGCACCTCTGGCACAACCTGAGCGAGGCCGC
>NZ_JBSGZV010000060.1:0-47341 GCF_053611185.1 Streptomyces sp. NPDC054834
GCCGCCAGGTTGCAGGAGGATGAAGTCCTCGTCAGGCCCTTCCCTGACCTCGCGACCTGCGGTTTCTCGCCCGTCTGATGCAATTCCTGAGGGTTACTGTAGATCTCGGCCGTGGTCTGCGGGCTGGCATGACCAAGGAGTTCGGCCACGACCTCGATCGGCACCTCGGCCCGCAACAGCCGTGTGGCGTAGGTGTGCCGGCAGGCGTGCGGCGAGAAGTGCGTGATGCCTGTCCGCTTCTGCAGGCGTTCCACCAGCTCGTTGACGTTCGCCCGGCTCATCGGGGAGCCGATCGGCTCGCGGAAGAGATTGACGAACACAAAGTCGCAGTCCAGCGTGCCGTACTCGCTCTCCATGTAGGCGGCGTAGCGGTCGAACAGCTCCGGCCTCACGGGGACGATCCGGCCCTTCATGCCCTTGACGCGGGCCCGGTTGGCATTGTTCTCGCGCGGAACGACGTGCACCTCGCCCTTGCGGAGGTTCAGGTCAGCATGCCGCAGGCCCAGGGCCTCGCTGATCCGCAGCCCCGAGTCGTCGAGGAGCGCGATCAGGAACCGGTCCCGGCGCCGGTTGCAGGCGCTCATCAGCCGCTGGACCTCGTTCTCAGTCAGCGTCCGGGGCGGCTTGCGATGGGCGGGGATGCGGATCGGGCTGTACTCGACTTCGCCGCCCCGCTGGGTGTGCGCCAGCATCGGTGTGTAGGAGCCGGTCGGCTGCCTGCCCAGCAAGTTCCCCAGCAGCGCCGGCACGTCCTCGTCCCGCCGGGCGTGGAACCGGTAGAACGACGCCAGCGCGGCCCGCTTCCGCTGCAACGTGGTGTTCTCCAACGCCTGGCCAACACCGGGCAGCACGAACACCCCCGGCGCACGAGCGAGCTTAGGACGACGCAGCCAGTCGAAGAACTGGGCCAGGACCTCCAAGCGCACGCGCCGGAAGTCGAGACCCGTCTGCTCCAGCCAGACGAAGAAATCCCGCAGGTCGTACGCGTAGCCCTGCACGGTATTCGGCGACGCGCCCCTCGCCGCCAGGTACGCGAGGAACTCCTCCACGGCATCGACGGGCAAGCCGTCGTCCCCCACCACCGTGTACGAGACCGGACCCTCCTCGGACAGCCGCAGCCTCTGCACAGCGAACGACACACCACACCCCAGGACGACATGGACAGGCGAACAGAACCCGTCCATGTAGCACCGAAAGGCCCGACTGTGACAGCGAGTTGGACATCAAAGACACCCAGAAGACTGATCGGCATAGTCGACGACACCGGTGAGCTGCTGCCCGGCGGAGAGATCGTCGCCCCATGCCGTCCCGTGCCGGCCTCCGCGACTGCCTGATCCCACCCGGGCATCCCGCCTGCTTTGCCTGTGAGCCCGGGAGGGCCCCGGGTTTTCGATCATTGGAGGATCGATGGCTGAGCTCATTCCCCTCAAGACGCCGCTGGACGACACCGGTCTGATGTCCCGCTACCAGCCCGGCACCACGACGCGGGCCGCCATGGCCACGGACATCTCCCGCTACCACCATCCACTCTTTGTCCGCTCCGAGCCCGGACGTTTCCCGGGGTGCACGACCTACTCGTTCCAGGCGTTCACCGGCCTCGAAGAGCAGCCGCAGATGCCACTCGAGGCCATCCGTGACAGGACGATGACCCGAGAGCAGTCCACCGCGCTGTCGGACGAATACGACGCCGCGCGGATCCTGTGGTCGAAGGCACGGTTACGGCGGCAGGCTGCACCGCTCCTGAAGAAGGCCGCGCCGCTGTGGGGGGCCTGGACGGCCGCCCACGACCAGCTGGGTGCCACCTTCCGCGAGTTCTGGACCACCGAGGACGGCCGCTGGCGCGCCCAGCTGCTGCGGCTGACCGACGCCGAACGCGCCGCCGAGTCCGCGGCCGAGGCGTTCGACGAGATCGCGGAGAAGCTCTCACAGCTCGCCGAGGAGCAGATCCGGGTCGCGGGCGAGGACGAAGACCTTCCGCTGCGCACCGTCGCGCAGGAGATCGGTCTGGACGCCTCCGACTGGCACATCGTCTGGCCCGACGCCTACAAGGCATCCACGTCGAGCTGGCGCGGCTTCGGCGACCGTCTCGTCGACCGGCTCCACAAGGAGGTCGACGCGCAGCGCGAGCGGCTGCGTGAGGTTCAGGTCATGGCCGGCGACAAGGACCTGAGCGACAGCGAACTCGTCTGACACCCACCCCGGGGCCATCTCGCCCGGGGCTCCCTGTCGGTCCTGCCGATCTACCTCGGCGGGACCGGCAGGGAGCAGCAGGGACTTCCCCCGATCCCGTGCTCCACGGCTGGCCTCCGCGACGGGAGGCCGGCCTTGATGCTGCCGGGCCCGGTACGACCTTCCCCCCGTGCCGGGCCCGGCCCCTTTGTCCCTCAACTGCCTTCAGGAGTGATGAACCATGACACCCACACCCACATCCACTTCCCCTCCCCTGGCAGCGAAGCTGACCCGGGGCCAGCGCATCATCCTCATCGCCGCCGCCGTGCCGATGGTCGTCTTCGCCGGCCTCGGAGCGTGGGGCACCTACAGCAACATCACCGGCGTCTTCCACCGCTCGGCCACCGCCTGGGGTGTGGTCGCCGCCGGTGAGGGCGCCACGCTGTCCCTGGCGCTCGTCTACGTCGGGCTGACCCTGCTGGGCCAGTCTTCGCCGGCCGCCGTCCGGGTCGGGCTGTGGCTGCTGCCCGCAGCGGCCTCCGGCACCGGCGCCGCCGTCGCGCAGACCGCTACCGAGGCGATCGTCTTCGCCGTCACGCCGCTGGCCATGTGCTCCTCTGCGGAGGGCATGGGCCTGCTGGCCCGCCGCATCGTCATCCGGGTCACCGGCGTCGACATGGAGGCCCAGCGCCGGACCGCGAAGACGATGCAGCAGCTCGCGTACCACCGGGCCCGTGCCGCGAACCACCCCGACGAGAAGACGCGCAAGGAGTCGGAGCTGAAGTCGTGGGACCTGGCAAAGAAGGTCGGCACGGGCGACGCGACGCTCGGCGCGGGCCTCGTGACGGTTCAGCGGGACCGGATGACGGCAGGCGCGAACGACGCGCTGGCCGGCATGTTCGACCTGACATCCGTCACGCCCGCGCTTCCCGGCACGACCGGGCGCGACGGTTCTGGCACGGGGTCCGTCACGGACCAGGCGGTCCGTCACACCGACGGCACGCACTCCGTGACGAACCCGCCGCCCCGTGACGCCGCCGTCACGAGCGGCCCGGAGGGTGCGACGCAGGCAGGCACGCAGGTCAGCGGCGACACGACTGCGCGGCCGTCACAGTCCACGGAATCCGTCACGGACACCGTGACGCACACCGTCATGGGCGCCGTCGCGCACGGTGTGACGGAAACCGTCACGGTCGACGGCTCTGTCACGCCCGGGTCGGTCACGGACGAGACGCCGTCACAGGAGTCGTCGCACCCCGTCACCCTCGAAGAGGTCGCGGCCGTCGCGGGCGTGCCCACCCCGGTGACGGGCGAGCGGTTGACCGAGGCGCAGCTGGAGGTCGTCCTGCGGCACCTGCGCTACTCCGACGATCCGCCGCTGTCGTACCGCCAGGCCGTCGCTGCCTTCCGCGACGCCGGTTTCGTCGGTGGCGAGGAGCGGGTGCGCCGCGTCTGGGGTCACCTGATGTCGCACGAGGAGTCCGAGACGCCCGAGAAGACCGACGCCTGAGCGGTGTCCGGCACCACCAGTGAAGGCCAACTCGCCCCGGAGGGTTGGCCTTTGCTGCGACTGCCGGAAGCAGTCGAAAAGGTGCATAGCAGTCCGGTGAGTGAGCTGGTGAGTGACCCGGTGAGCGGAACGTTCGCAGACCCGGCAGCAGACCCGGCGAGCAGACCCGGCGCGCTCTGCACCCCCCACCCGGCCCCCCGAACGAACGGAGGAAAACCAGGTCCGATGGGTGGATCCGCGTACTGGATAAAAGAGGTCAAAAAGGCTGACGCGCGATCCCCCAAGGAGGGTGCGATCAAGCGACTGGACCGGCTGCACGGCGTACTGCGCCGACTCGATCCGGTGGTCGCCGACCGCGCCTGGCGCGACGTCGGCAACCTCCTCCAGCAGACCACCGACCGCCACTCCGTACGCGGTTCTGCGTACTGGACGAAGGAGATCAGAGAGGCGGACGGGAGGTCCGCCAAGGAGGGTGCGATCAAGCGACTCGACCGGCTGCGCGGCGTGCTGCGCGACCCCGATCCGGTGGTCGCCAACCGCGCCTGGCGCGACGTCCGCGACGCCCTCCAGCGGATCACCGACCGCTACACACGGTGATCGTTCACTCATTCATTCACCCCGGGGGGAGATGAACGCGACCCGGCCCTACACGCGTACGTACGCGCACGAGGGCCGCGTTCACTCCCCCCGGTTGCAGTCCGTGAGGGGAATGCGATGGAAGTTCTGCTTCTCGCGGTGTGCGCGTGGCTCGTCCACACGCATGGCGCGCAGAGCGAGCAGGCGAAACTGGGGCTGTCCCCGGCGCAGCGAGACATCCTTCGGGAGAAGACCCGGCACGAGAAGACCGTGCAGAAGATCGCCGACAAGCACGGCATCGCTGCGCCCGCCGAACGCAAGCCTGGAGTCTCGCCGTGGAAGGAGGCGCCGGCCTCGGAACGCGACCCGGCGCTCACGCTCCCGGAGGCGTTCCGGTCCGGCTGGCGCGGCCACACCCGGATCGAGCGGGTGGCCACCCCGGTGGGGCGCCGCGCCGGCCTGTGGGCCGCGCAGGGCGTTGCCTGGGCCAAGGACACGGGCAAGGGCGCGGTACGCGAGTACCGCCGGCGACGTCGTGCGGAAGGCCACCCGGACCCGGCTCCGGTGCTCGTCCCGCTGCCGCCGGCCCACCCGCCGACGGTGCCGCCGGTCCCGGCGGAGCCGCCGACCGCCGGAACCGACAGCGGCAAGGGCGAGGGCGTATCCCTGGCCAGGCCGGACCCGCCGTCGGAGCCTGAAGCAGGCGAGAAGCCCCCTGAGGGGACCTCTGAGCCGCCAACGGCCGACGACGGGGCTCCAGGTGCCGCAACCACCCCAACGGCCCCTGAGGAAGCCGCACATGGCCCCGACGACGGGGAGGTGGACTGGGCGAGCGTGTACGCCTGGGACCCGTCGTTGGACGATTTCACGGCTCCCAGCGTCCCTGACGGGGCGGAGGCACCTGAGGGAGCCGCAGATGGGCCCGCGCCGGTACCGGAACCCCGCAGCTCGGAGGAGACGGACCCGGTGCCCGGCCAGGCACCGCCACGGACGCTTCCGGGCCGGCAGCCCATCTACATCCCGCTTGAGGGCGAGGAACGGGCAGCCCGTCTGGCGGACCTCGAGAAGAAGAAGCGCGTCACGGAAGGCGGCACGGCCGTGACGGACACCGTCAGACCGCCCGCACCTGCCGTGACGGAACCCGACCCGGCCGTCGCACCTGCCGTGACGGATCCCGGAGCGGCCCCGACCGAATCGACGAACACGAAGGAACCGGCCGCCGCCGGAGGAGGAGTTGGGCGAATGGCAGCAGAGGTCTCGTACGAGTCCGTCGTGGACGAGAGCGACGAGCTCTCCCTGATGTGCGAAGACGACCTGGTCGTCTACGACCGCATCGGCAAACGGTGCCAGCGCGAGATCAGCCGCGCCGACTCCCTGCTCGCGGCCATGGAGGCCAAGGGCTTCGGACCGAGGGTCATGGCCTGGGTCACCCGAGGCAAGGAGCAGTACGGGGTGATCGACTCGGAGCTCGACCAGCTGAAGTCGAACACGAAAGCCCAGGGCGAGGCCGTCGTGAAGGCCAAGGCCCTGCTGGTGGCCGGCCAGGGTCTCTACGCGGACATCGCCAAGGACATGGAGTCCGTGGCCGACCGCGACGTCTACATCTCCGACGCGGTCGACGCCGAGGACACTGCCGCGCACACCGAGATCTACGAGACGAGGGGAGCCTGACCATGAGCGCAACCAAGACCGTCGGCGCGGTCGTCACCTACGCCGCCGTCCTCGCGAGGGCTGCGGCGTACGGCATCCGCGCCGCCAACACCAAGCGGGCCGTGGAACGGCTCAAGTCGCGCTTCGACGACCGCGGCGCCTCGGCGAAGTACCTGTCCGAGGCGATGACGGTCCTCGAGGTCGACGAGCCGACCACCACCGCCTACATGGAGGTCTCGACGCTGTCGGAGGCCATGTCGGCCAACGTCGGCTCGATCGTCTCGGCCTCCGACAGCCTGTCGACCGTGGCGCAGGGCCTGGCCGAGGAGACCGCGGGCCAGCACGGCCGGATGGCGGACGCCAACAAGACCCACCACGTGCCGATGGCCAGCCGCCAGTTCATCAAGCCCCAGTAGGCGCCAGACACGACACCACCAAGGGCGGGGGCCGCAGTCGCGGCCCCCGCCCTTGTGGCATCCCGGAATCGGAGAAAGCCGGATGGCAGCAACGACCGAAACGACGACGGAAGAAGAAGACACTCCGCAGGAGCTGACTGGGCTGCGCGCCCGTGCGGCCCGGATGCAAAACCCCGGCCTGTACGTGGGATCCGGCCTCGGCATCGCCTCCGGCCTGCTGTCCGGCGACCCGCTCCTGTTCACCACGATCGGCGCCACCGGCCTCGCGGCCGGCTGGACCGCTCTCGCCGTGAACCCCGGCCCGTGGCGCTGGCTGCCTGGGCACGGAGAGCCGTGGGAGTGGCTGTCCCGCAGCAGCCGGCGCGGCTACCGGCGCAAGGTCCGCCGGATGCGCCGCCGCCTCGCCCTCGACGACGGCTACACGCCGTCCGTGGGCAGCGACGGCCTGCTCGTGCCGACCATCGGCATCGCCGACGGCTGGCGCCACCGCGACGACCGCGCCGAACTCGTCCGCGCGGCGAAGGCCGAGGCCTACCGCGTCCGCTGCGCGACACTGCGCCGGATATGGGCCAACGGCCTGCCCGACTGGGAGAGCGGCTGGTGGCGCCGGTACACGCCCGCCGAGATGGCGCTGCGAGCCGGACCTCTGGTGGCGATCCCCGCCAGCGGCTTCATGGACCTGCCCTGGTGGGCTCGCATCGTCGGCGCCTCGCTCGGGTCGGCATGGGGCTCGTGGGTCTGGGACCGTCCCGATCTGGCCGTCGAACCGGCCGGACACCCGGAAGGGGCGAACTGGTACCTGGCCCGGTGGGATGAGTGGATCGCCTGCGAGCGCGGCCCGCTGCCAGACTCCAAGCTCGTCAACGTCGACCTGGACGACGACAAGCTGACCGCGATCATCGTCTCCACCACCGCCAGACCCGCCCTGTCCGTCGGCCAGGACGAGATCTCGATCGCGTTCGACGTGCCGCCCCGGGCGGTCAACGTGTACCGGCCCGACGACATGTCCGCCAGCCGAGCCAAGCTCACCGTCCGGCTGCGCACCGCCGCGGCCGCCGATCTGGACATGGACGACCTTCCGGCCGTGTGGGAGGAGTTCGGCCCGTACGGCGGCAGCGAGTTGTACGACGTGCAGGAGACGGAGTTCGGCCGCCAGTTCAAGATCCTGATGCCGCGCCGCGGTGCCTCGGTCGCCGAGGTGCAGCCGCGCAGCATCGCCCAGGCTCTCGACCTGCCCGGCGAGGACGCCGTCGCACGGCTTCACCTGCGCGTGATCGACGCCCGCAGGATCGAAGTCAACGAGATGAGCACCAACCCGCTCCAGGACGGGGTGGCGCTCGACCTGCGGGCCCTGACCATGGACGACCAGGGCTATGTCACGGTCGGCAAGGACATCTACGGCCGCCCGGCGAAGTGGCGGCTGCTGAAGTTCGACCCCATGCGCCGCGGCATGTCCGGGCGCCCGTCCGCATCCGCGGTGCACTCCTTCGGCTCCGGAACCACCGGCGCCGGCAAGACCTCCCTCGAGGAAGACCTCCAGGTCGCCCAGCGCATCAACGGCTTCATCTCCTGGCTGGCCGACGGCAAGGGCGGCGCCGGGTACGCATCCTGGTTCGGGGACCTCGACTGGCTGGTCAAGTCCCCGGTCGGGGCCATGCTCATGGGCCAGGGCGCCAACCGGGTCAGCGAGTACCGCTACAGCGAGCAGATGAAGATGCAGTGGCTGGACGCGGAGGGGTTCATCGAGCAGGGCCGGTCCTTCTTCGTGCCCGGCGAGCCCTTCGCCCCGATGGCCGTCACGTGGGACGAGTTCAACGAGATGGTCCTCAAGGACCCTCAAGCCTTCCACGTCAAGCCGCTGACGCGCGCCATGTCCAGCGTGGGCCGCCTCTCCAGGGCGGCCGGGGTCGCCGCACGTGCCTGGGTGCAGATCCCGAACCTGGACTCCATCGGATCCGACAGCAGCGCGAACGCCATTCGCGACATGCTCCAGTCCGGGAACATCGGCCTGTTCCGCACAGCCCGCGCCGACGTCGACGTGATGTCGCTCGGCTCCCGCACCCCGGAATTCCGCCTAGAACCCCTCCCCGACCGGTTCCCGGACGGGTCCGAGACCGGCGGCCTGTTCTACCTCGCGGACGGCAAAGCCCAGTACACCCAGTCCCGGGCGATGTTCCACACCAACCCCGCCCGCGTCGCCCGGCAGTTCCCCATGCCGACCCTCACCGACCAGGAGGCCGAGGCGGCCGGCACCGCGTACCTGCGGCGCGAGGAGTACCGCTACATGGACGCCGCTGAGGAGGAAGCCTTCCTCCTCGACCTGATCAAGCAGGAGCAGTCCAAGAACAACCCGAACACCACCGTCATCGACCTCAAGCCCGCCCCGGCCGTCGACACGGAAGACGACAGCGCCGAGGACGAGGACCTGGACGAACTCGTGCCCCTCACCCGCACCCAGAAGGTCTGGTCCGCGGTCGACGGCGGTGCCCGCCGCAACAAGCAGATCGCCGAGGTCACCGAGCTCAAGCCGTCCAACGTCGCGAACGCCACGACCCGCCTGGAACGGCTCGGCAAGCTCACCCAGATCGACCGCGACTGGTACACGGCCGCACCCCTCGACGGCGAACGCGTCGACGCCTGACCCGCCCAGCCCTCACCGAATCGGAGACATCCCCATGACCCTCACCACCACCGGCCTCTTCCTGATCGTCTGCATCGGCCTCGGCATCTGGTTCAAGAAGGACAGCTCCTTCCGCCGCCGGGAATTCCTCGCCGTCTCCCTGTTCTGGATCCTCCTGGTCGCCACCCCCTGGGGAGCAGGTGGCGTCCAGAAGGTCCAGGACATGCTCGGCAACGGAGTCCAGTCGGCCACCCAGACCGTCAACTCCGTCTCGTCCAAGTAGAACCACCCCCAGCCGAGAGGCGGCCCGCTCGGCGCGGGCCGCCTCTCGCGTCCACCCCTCGACACTCGCCAGCAAGGAGACACACGACATGGCCGACGACCTCGCAGGCCTCAAGCGGGGACAGACGGCTCAGGAAGCGGTCGACGAGGCACGCATGCTGGCCAACTGGTACAGCAGTAACGCCCCCACGACCACCAGACTCGTTGCCCCCGACCTTCCCCCGCCCAAGCCCGCCACGGGAGACGACGTGCCGTTCGATCGGCACGGACGACCGCCCATGTCCAAGCGGGCCACGGACCACGCGGCGCTCGTTCTCGTGTACTCGTTCGGCTCGCTGCCGGTCAGCGCCGCCATCTCGCTGGTGTTGTGGCGGCTGTCCCACGTCAGCCCGACGACGCTGACCATCGTCGGCGTGGGCACCGTCGGAGTGATCACGTCGATCGGTGTCGCAGCCCGAATGATCGGGCGCGCCGTACGCGACGGCGCCTCCGCCCTCCCGACCCCCACGGTCAACCACTACACGGGCCCGAACTACGTGCAGCACAACGAACTGCACACCGAAACCAAGTGGTTCGGCACCACCAACAACGAACTCCCCAGCAACAGGGAGTGACGTTGGCCTCGCACGATATCGCCCGATTCCGCATTATCCCGCTCCACCAGTGATCGGCCGTTCTCCGTACGCCCCCGCTCGCCGCCCCAACAGGCGGAACCGCGGGGCCGTGCGGTGTCCGCCCGGCCACCCAGACCGCGTCCTGGCGGTCCTCGTCACCAACTTCCCTTGCCGGGGCGGCGCGCCCCCGTCTCTGGCCGGCAGTCGTCGTCCTCATCGCCTACGTCGGCCTCGCGCTCGTCGTGACCTCGCTTGCGTAACGGCAGAAGACCCGGGCCACGTCACGGCGCCGGCAGATGACCGATCCGCCAGGTCCCCGTCACCCAAGCACCGCCTGCCTACCCAACCTCCCTGGAGGCCACCGTGAAGAAGACGCCCACCAAGAAACCCGCCGCAAAAAGGGCCGCAGCCAAGAGGACCCCCGCCAAGAGGGCACCGGCCAAGACCACACCGGCCAAGAGGGCCGCGGCGAAGAGGACGCCCGCAAAAAGGGCCGCGGCGAAGAGGTCCCCCGCCAAGAGGACCGCCGCGAAATCGGCGCCCAGCTTTACCAGGATGATGTCCCGGCTGTTCCGCACGATGGGGCGGGGCGCCAGGAACCTCGACCCGGCACACCGCAAAGACGGCGCCGCACTGCTGTTGTTCGCCCTCGCGCTGATCATCGCCGCGGGCACCTGGGCCGACCTCAAGGGCCCGGTCGGCGACCTGGTCGAAATCCTGGTGACCGGCGCCTTCGGGAGGCTCGACCTGCTCGTGCCGATCCTCCTCGTGGTGATCGCCGTCCGGCTCGTCCAGCACCCCGAGAAACCCACGGCAAACGGCCGCATCGTGATCGGCCTGTCCACGCTGCTGATCGGCGTCCTCGGACTGATCCACATCGCGTCCCACTCGCCCGCGCGGAACGACGGCATGCAGGCCATTCGGGACGCCGGCGGACTGATCGGCTGGGGCGTCGCGACCCCGCTGACCTACACCGTGAGCGACGTGCTGGCCGCACCACTGCTGGTGCTGCTCACTGTCTTCGGGCTACTGGTCGTCACGGCCACCACGGTCAACGCCATCCCGCAGCGGCTGCGGGCGCTCGTCGTGCACCTCGGCGTCGTCCAGGAGCGGACAGCCGACATGCCCAGTGAGGACGACGAGCGATTCCCGGAGCAGCTGCACGAGCCGCCGCCAGCCGCGCGCGCCCGCCGTCGCGGGCCCGTCGAAGAGGCGTACGACCCCGACGGCATCGACCAGGCGGCCCTCGCGCCGCGCGGGAATCTCAAGGCCGCAGCAACGCCGGCCCTCGCCGCGCAGCCGCCCGCGATGACGTCGACTCCCCTGGTGGTCCCCGACCTCACCAAGGCGCCGTCCGCTGGCGAGGAGCGCGATGTTCCCGCGCGACCGGAACAGCTCCGTCTGTCCGGTGACATCACGTACGCGCTGCCCTCGCTCGAACTCCTCGCGCGCGGCGGGCCCGGCAAGGCGCGTAGTGCCGCCAACGACGCGGTCGTCGGGTCGCTGACGAACCTCTTCTCCGAGTTCAAGGTCGACGTTGCCGTCACCGGCTTCACGCGCGGGCCGACGGTCACGCGCTACGAGGTCGAGCTCGGTCCGGCCGTGAAGGTCGAGCGGATCACCGCGCTGACGAAGAACATCGCGTACGCCGTCGCCAGCCCGGAGGTGCGGATCATCTCCCCGATCCCCGGCAAGTCCGCGGTCGGCATCGAGATCCCCAACACCGACCGCGAGATGGTCAACCTCGGTGACGTGCTGCGGCTGGCCGCGGCCGCCGAGGACGACCATCCCCTGCTGGTGGCGCTCGGCAAGGACGTCGAGGGCGGCTACGTGATGGCCAACCTCGCGAAGATGGCGCACATCCTGGTCGCCGGAGCCACCGGCTCCGGCAAGTCCTCGTGCATTAACTGCCTGATCACTTGCATCATGGTGCGCGCGACCCCCGAGGACGTCCGCATGGTCCTCATCGATCCCAAGCGCGTCGAGCTGACCGCCTACGAGGGCATCCCGCACCTGATCACGCCGATCATCACCAACCCGAAGCGGGCCGCCGAGGCCCTCCAATGGGTCGTACGCGAGATGGATCTGCGCTACGACGACCTCGCGGCGTACGGGTTTCGGCACATCGACGACTTCAACGCCGCCGTACGAAACGGCACAGTGAAGGCGGCGGCGGGCAGCGAGCGGGAGCTCCAGCCGTACCCGTACCTGCTGGTGATCGTCGACGAGCTCGCCGACCTGATGATGGTCGCCCCGCGCGACGTCGAGGACGCGATCGTGCGCATTACGCAGCTCGCGCGCGCGGCCGGCATCCACCTGGTGCTTGCCACCCAGCGGCCCTCGGTGGACGTCGTCACCGGTCTGATCAAGGCGAACGTGCCCTCACGGCTCGCCTTCGCCACCGCCTCGCTCACCGACTCGCGCGTCATCCTCGACCAGCCCGGCGCCGAGAAGCTGATCGGCAAGGGCGACGGACTGTTCCTGCCGATGGGGGCGAGCACACCGGCCCGTATGCAGGGCGCCTTCGTGACCGAGAACGAGATCGCGGCCGTCGTCCAGCACTGCAAGGAGAAGATGACGCCCGTCTTCCGGGACGACGTCGTGGGCACCCAGCAGAAGAAGGAGATCGACGAAGAGATCGGCGACGACCTCGACCTGCTGTGCGAGGCGGCCGAACTGGTCGTCTCCACCCAGTTCGGTTCGACGTCCATGCTCCAGCGCAAGCTCCGGGTCGGCTTCGCGAAGGCCGGGCGGCTGATGGACCTCCTAGAGTTCCGCGACATCGTCGGTCCCAGCGAGGGCTCCAAGGCGCGCGCCGTCCTGGTGAAGCCGGATGAACTGGACGGGGTGTTGGAACTGCTGCGTCCCATACCCGGCAGCGCGCAAGGAGAAGACGCGGACCCCGACAGCCTCCAGGAGCGGGTTCGGACCGCGACTGGCGGAGAGCGGCTGCAATGAGCCGCTCCCGCCGCCATGGAGTCGGCGGGCAGCAAGCTGACCACAGCGATCACCACGCCTTCTCCGCGGCGGTACAGGGCCGACCACAACGCGGGACCGGGCACTCCAACGCCCAGGCCCGTCATGGTCGGCCCCACCAACACCCCGACCACGGCAGATCAGGCAACACGTTGCCTGATCGTGACCGGTGGTCGGGGCTGATGGTCGCCGTCCTGGTCGGGGCCGACGGGTGAGGTGCCCCCATGGACTTCACGCCCGCGCTCCCCTCGGACGGCAACACAGCAGACAACCCCATCGGATCTCAGGACGAGCACATGACCGTCGCCGCCCAACGCGACGCGCACCACCGACTGCTCGGCCCCCTTCCGCAGGCCGCCTGATCCCGGATCGGGCGGCCTGCGCCTTTCCCACACCGCTCCCGAACTCCCCAAGGAGGAGAACCTCATGGGCAAGACCATGCGCACCACCGCCGCCATCGCCATGGCCGGCTTCGAAAACCTCGTCATGCTCGCCGCCGCCGGAACCGGCGGCGTACTGGGCTACAACGCGCCCGCCCTGCTGACCACCGCCGGAGTCGACGGCTGGCCCGGCCGCACCACGCCGACCTGGGCAGCCTTCTGCGCCGGCCTCACCGCAATCACCTTCGCCTTCGGCGTCAGCGAGCTCGTCGACTCGTTCATGTCGCCGCTGCGCACCCTCACCCGCACCTCGACCTCCCCGGCCTACGGGCTGGACACACAGGAGACGGACGAGGACCTGCCCACCGACGCCGAGGAACTCATCGACCGCCTGACCGAGGCCGCCCGGGCCGGCGGCGCCCACGACGCCGCGATGTACTCCGGGAAGATCGACCCCGCCGGGAACCTCCTGCACAGCGCCAAGCTGTGGGTGGGCATCGACGGCACTAGCGCCCTTTTCCCCCTCACCGACGGCGCCTACGTGCACTACCGCAAGAACGAGGACGGCAAGTTCGCGACCCACGAATACGCCTTCATCGTCCCGGAGACCGAGGACGAGCCGGTCCCCGTCACGTCCATGGACCAGGTGCGTGACCTCCTGGAGCAGCACCTCAACCACGAGGCGGAGGACGAGCCGGTCAGCGCCTGACCTGCCGGACCCCTGTGCCGCACCGACCCCTCGCGGGCCGGGGCAGCGCAGAGGCCCGACAGACGGGCTCCGACCGACACGGAAGGCCAGCGCCCCATGACGACCATGGACATCACCCACAGCCGCGCGGAGGCACTCGAGTCCGCCGAAGCAGTGGGCCCCAGCACCCGAGCCACGGAAACGCCGATGATCAGCGAGCTGGTCGTGGCGACGCTCTACCTGGAGCACTTGGCCGAGACGGCCGGCCCGCCCGAGGACGAGAGGGCCGCTCACCTGAACGGCATCACGCCCGAGCAGCAGCGCTTCTTCGTCCTGGGCAACGCAGACCGCATCCGCGGGGCCCTCGACAAGATCACCGCCCCGTACGAGACGCCCGCACCGCTGGTCCCCCCCGACTCCGGCCTGGCCGAAGACGACGGCCGCGACCTCCAGTCGCCGACCTGCTGCCACCCGACCGACGTCACGGCGACCGTCGCCGCCGCGTTTCCGGAGACGGCAGCTGTGTGTGCCGTACTCGCCGGCGACCGGAACGATGCTCAGCGGATCGTCGCAGCCATGCTCCCCGACGAGCGCGCCGCGTTCGCGAGCCAGCTCGACGAACTCCGCAAGCTCATCGGCCTGGTCTGCGACAACTGCGGTTGCCTGGCCGAGCTCGGGACCGGCACGACCGACCCCTTCGCCGCGGTGTGCCGCTTCCTGTGCGCCGCGTGCACGGCCGAACTCCGGAGCAACCGCAGCACCACCTCCCCCCGGCCGGCCGGGGCAACGAGCGGCTCGCCCGCCTCGCCGACATCGCCCACCTCGATCAACCCCGAGACGGCCTGACGCTCTACGGCCCGCCGAGTTCTCGCGGCGCAGCCAAGGACACGGGGCCTGCGGAGACCGGCTCCGCTATCACGCCCGCCTCCGAGCGATCGGCACGCTCGCCGCCCGGCGAAGAGACCGGCCGCCCGCTCCCCTTTCACCCTTCGAGATCAGGAGAGATCCCAACATGCCCCGTCTGCCCCTGAACGTGGAACGCCTCGCCCTGTTCGGCACGCTACTGAGCGTCTTCGGCGAGCTTCACCCCGCCTGCGACCACTGGGTCCAGGGCTCGAAAACGGCTTCGCGTAAGCGGCTGTACGGCGACCACCTCGTCTACCGTGACGGGCGCCCCGCCGACTTCGCCGAAGAGCGCGGCAACGAGCCAACCCTGAGTGCCAGTGCCCTCGGCAGGCGCGCGGTCTGTGCCCACGTCGCGTCCTACACCGCCGTACAAGTCGCCGCGACCATCGGCATCACACGCGCGTTCGGCTACCGCGTGAAGCCCGCGGCGCTGCTCGCTGGGACGATCATCAATGCCGGGACGCACGCGGCGATCGACCGCGGTGCCTTACTGATGTGGCTCGCCGGCAAGACCGGCAAGACCGGCTACATCGAGCACTGCAAGGCCGTCCGCGTCGACGACAAGGACCAGGTCACCTCCGAGCTGACCGGACCCGGCAGCGCGTGGATGGAGCTGGACGCGGCCCTGCACCGCGCGATCGGCGTCGGCGCGGCCGCCGTCACCACCTGGCTCACCACCCGCCCCCGCGGCCACCGATGACTGGCACCCCCCGCACTCGCCTGGACCGCGTACGTGCCTCGGTGGGCATCGCCGCCCTGGCCCTCCAGCAGATCCAGGACGACCTCACCGCCAACGACATCGACCAGGCGGAGTTCGCCGCGATCCTGCGCGAACTGTCCGAGGACACCGACCCGCCGGGTGGGTTCATGGCGTTGCTCGCGCAGCTGCTCTCCGTCGCCGCGCAGCGAGCCGAGCAGATCGAACCCGACCGTGACGGCGACGCCTCCTGCCCGCTGCACGAGGCCGCCGCCCTCATCACTGACCACGCCGGGATGCGCCTGATCTGGGCCGCCCGCGCCCTCGCCCCGCAAGGAGACCGCATATGACCTCGCCGATGCCGCTGTACCCGGACCTGCCGGAAAGCTGCCTGATTGTCCTCATCGGCGCGTCCGGCGCCGGGAAGAGCACGCTCGCCGACACCTGGCCCGCCTCCCAAGTCCTCTCCCTGGACGCCCTGCGCGGCGCGGTCAGTGACGACTGCGGCTGCCAAGCAGCAACAGGTGACGCGGTCGACGTCCTGCACCTGCTCCTCGAGCGCAGGATGGCCCGGCACCTGTTCACTGTCATCGACGCCACGAACGTCACCC
Source organism: Streptomyces sp. NPDC054834 (assembly GCF_053611185.1). Lineage (NCBI taxonomy): Bacteria > Bacillati > Actinomycetota > Actinomycetes > Kitasatosporales > Streptomycetaceae > Streptomyces > Streptomyces sp. NPDC054834. Next base: position 16,096 of record NZ_JBSGZV010000060.1, read on the forward strand.
GTGAGGCCAGGGAGCCACTGGTCGCCGCCGCCAAACGGCACAACATGCCTGTCATCGCGGTCATGGTGCCCACCCCGGCATCCGTGTGTGTGGAACGGCAGGGCCCACGCCCGGCGAACCGGACCGTGCCACACGACACGGTCCTCGCGCAGCACAAGGCCATGGTCCACTCCCGCCCCACGCTCCTGGCGGAAGGCTTCCATGAGGTCGTCTTCGCTGACAGCCTCTACCGGCTGCTGCCGCACCTTCAGCGGCTGAGCGAGAAGCGGACCGCCGACCTCGGGCTGGACGACGGCGACGGGCTGGGCGACCTGCTGCTCGTACGCCGTACCTTCGGCCCAGAGATCCTGCCGCTGTGGCGGTGGAAGGACGGCTCCGACATCGCCGGCGGCGACCGTGTTGCCGAGATCCGCCTCGGTCAGCAGTACCTCACCCTCGCCCTGCGCACGAACGTCGACGGCGAGGGCGACGTCGGCTTCGACGTCCTGCTGCCCTGCCCCTTCGACGACGAATGCAGCGGCTACGCGTGGGCACCGGCCTACAGCATCACCTGCCTGCACCGTGCACTCACCGGCGCGATGGACGGCAGCGAGGACATCGTCTGCACCGTCCACGGCGGCTTCGACGACGTCGACCAGGAGGCCGACGACCACGCCCTTCAGGCGCTGCACGAAACCAGCGGGGCCCTGCGGTGACCTTCCGTGAACGCAGTTCCTTCCCCGGCTGGAACGACTGGCGTCTGGCCCGCGAAGCGGTCTGGCTGCGCAGCAAGACCTGTGACAACGACCCACAGGCGGAAAAGGACCAGCGGATCAGCAAGGCGTTCACGGCCGACGAAGCCCGCCGGATCGATGCCTACCTGGCCGCAGGAGTGCCCGACACCGGCCGCCTGACTGCGATCGAAGCCCGCCTCGACGACGCCACCGATGACACGAAGTGGCTGGCCAAGCAGCTCAAGCAGGCCTGGGCGCAGATGGGCAAGCTGCGCGACCGGCTTGACGACGCCGGAAGCCTCATGGACCCCGACTACGCCGCCAGCGCCATCGGATACGTCCGATGGTCCCGGGAGAACGAATGAGCGCGCCGCACCCGCAGACCGGAACAGCAAAGCGCGGCCGGCCAGCCGCAGACCGCTGGTTCACCCCCCGCACCGCACGCAGGGACATCGTTGGTGTCCGCGTAGCCACATGCGTGGGCGAGTTCACCGTCATCGGCACCGTGGCGACGTTCACCGGCGTCCTGGCCGCCCTGCCCTTTTCCGCAACAGTGGCCTGGATCGCCTGGGCACTGGGCGGCTGCCTCGTGGCCGCCCTTCTCGGGATCGGCTTCGACCACCTGACCACTCGCCTCTTACGCCGCGACCGCGGCCGCCCCGCATCCCCGCAGCAAAACCCCAAGAAAGGCCACACGACGTGATCCCCGGCACGCAGCCGGACAGCCGAACAGCGCGCGGGCTTCCACCCGGCTTGGAGATCACGTGGCCTCCCGCGAAGGCCAGCCTCTGGCACAACCCCGCCAACTGGACCAGCCGCAGCGACTTCGCGCAGTAACTCCGCCCCGGGACAGGCGCCAACGGCGTCCAACCAAGCCGCCTGTCCCGGGCCCATCCATCCCGTACGAGACGAGACGGAGGACACCAGTATGGCGTCCCACCTGCGCGCACACGCCCTGATTGGGCAGCGCGCCCTCTACCTGACGACGGCCGCGATCCCGCTGACCGGATGGGCCGTTCACGCCACGGCGCTGCACCGCCGCTTGGCGGTGGCTCGCCGCGACCCGCTCACCGGCCTGCACGCCCGCCCCGGCTATGTCCAGCACGCGACCCGCTGCCTGAACCGTCACCGGGACCAAACGATGCTCGTGTTCCTGGACATGGTCGGCTTCAAGGCCGTCAACGACCACCTCGGACACGACACCGGCAACGCCCTCATCATCGCCGTCGCCGGGCGCCTGGAGCAGTGGGTCGGCGACGACGGAATCGCCGCACGCCTCCACGGTGACGAGTTCGCCGCCGCCCTCACCTGTCCCACCCCCGACCGCCCCCAGCGTCTGCAGCAACTGCACCACCTGCTCCACCAGAGCGTCGACATCGACGGCGAGGCGGTCGACGTCGCGGTGTCCATCGGCGCGTCCAGCCCCAGCGACCTGCACTCCCGCGACTTCAGCTACGTGCTGCGCGGCGCCGAAGGCGCGATGTACGAGCACAAGCGAGAGGGCACCGGCCTGTACCGCATCGCCACCCCAGACCACGCCAACGAGCCGACCGTCAACGGCCGGCGCCTCGGACGCGCGGGCACCACCGACCACCCCCTCGCCCCGGAGGACCTGCGATGACCCTCTCCCCCATCGCGGACGCCACCCTGCTAGCCCGGCTGACCCGCGAAGCCGCCCCCACCGACGAATACTTCCGCACCCGCACCCGCACCCCGGCCGGGTCGGCGCCGCTGCCCCCCCGGCAGCAGCGCACCAACTACGAGACGCTCGCCACGGCCTCCCAACGTCCCCAGACCGCGCCGGACCAGGGACTGTAAATCGTTCGGCCCTGTCTCACATTCGGTGGTGGCGGAGCGTGCTGTTATCCGAGGAGGATACGGTGCCGGAGCAGGGTGAAGCCTGCTCGTCCGTGCATCTGGCGGGCGATCCGTTTGGTCTTGGTGTTGACGCCCTCGGTTGGGCCGTTGCTGTAGGGAAGCGTGAGGGCGGCGATCACGGCGTCGATGTCCCGGTCCAGGCCCCGGGTGAAGGCGTGGAGGTGGGGCAGATCAGCTGTTCGGACCTGAGCGATCCATCGCGTGAGCGCATCGGGGTTGCCGGTGTGTGGCGTAAGGAGCGGGGCGAAGTCCCTGATGCCCGCGGCCAGTTGGGTCATCTCTGGGCAGGCGGCGGTGAGTTTGGCCAGGAGCTCGTGCTGCTCGGCTGTGAGGTTGTCGGGCCTGGTCAGCAGCATCCGGGCGAGTCGGCGTGGGGAGATGTGGCTGGGGTCGGCGTCCGCGCGGCCTTGGTTGATGTACTTGTGCAGGAGGTTCAGGCAGCCCGTGAAGCCGAGGGCCTTGATCTCTTCGAAGAGGTGCTGGACCGGGACGCCGGGGTCTTCAGCTCGACGTTTACGCAGGTGCTCGCGGTAGGGATCGACCAGGCTTGCACGGTACTTGGGGACGCGGAGCATGCGCTCGGGGCGGTCTGCGCGAGCGTAGCGTTTGACGGTGTTCAGGGCCAGCTGTAGGCGGCGGGCGCATTCGAGCAGGCCCACGCCCTGGTCGAGCAGGCCGTGGACCTGGTGCCAGCGTTCGAGGGTGGTCTGTGCGCGTGGTCCGTCGTAGATCGGCGCGTCCAGTACGGTGGCCCAGCAAGCGCTGTGTGCTTAGGGCGGCTTCGCACAGGTTCTTCCATAAATGCCAGCGATCACCGACTTGCACCGCGTCAGGCAGGGCACGGCGGATGGCCTCGGCATAGGTCGCCGAGCCGTCACGGCACACGACCTCGACGCCCGGATGCTCGCGCAGCCAGCCTTCCAGCGTGTCGGCGGTGCGGTCGGGCAGGACGTCGATCCGTTCATGGGTCTCGGCGTCGATGATCACGGTGGCGTAGCGGTGGCGCCGGCGCAGAGCGAAGTCGTCGACGCCGATCACACGGGGCACCCGCCCGGTGGGCAACGGGATGCGCAGCAGAGTGCGCAGGGCTGTGTGGCGAGACAGACCCACCGTGAGTATCGCCAGCAGACGTGATCCCGCTCGGCCCGCTAACTCCTTGACCACGGCCTTGACCTGCATGGTCAGGCGGGCCGTGCGTCGCTGGTATCGCTCCAGGACACCGGGCACCTGTTCGCGGAAGGTATAGCAGCAACCGCGCGTGGGACACACCAGACGCCGCACCCGCACAAGGACCACCACCCGCCGGTCATCGATCGGCACGTCGGCCACCGTGCGCCAGTGATAGCCGTGCACCCGCCCTGATAACGCCCCGCACACCGGACAGACCGCAGTGTTCTGCGGAGTACGTGCCCGCACCACGACCCGCTCGCCCTCGTCGACCACATCACCGATGACCAGCGGGGATAGCCCTGAAAACACCGTCTGCACAAGCTCGTTGACGTCCTTCACGCGGATACCAACGATGCATCAGGACTCTCCGTCACCACCGAATGTGAGAAAGGGCCGCTCGTTTGACAGTCCCCCGGACCACGACCTCACCCCGATCCGGTGCCTGACCATCCGGCCACCCTGGTCGGATCTCATCGCCCTTGAGGACGACCAGGTCGCCAAGCGCATCGAGAACCGGGTGTGGAACCAGGTTATGGATAGCTCAGTTGCTCTTCAAGGCTCTGATCTGGTGCTTTGCGTGAGAGACATGTCTGTGACGGTTGTTCCCACGATGACCTCGGAGTCCCGTAACTGGGCGGTCCCGCATAGCTGTTGGCCCTGCTGACAGAGCGATCACTGAGCCGCTAGGTTCCCTGCCATGACGGAGTGGGGGATGCGCGTTGCTCGTGGTGGCTGCTGGTTCTCGTGGAAGAACTTGGAAGACCTACTGACGATCTTTGAGGATGCTCTTCCGACCGGTCAGCTGACCGTCCGATACACGAAGAACACCCGCAAGAAGACCAGAGAGGATCTGATCCTCAGTACCGCTGAGACACATGAGTGGGCCGACCTCGCCTCGTTGCGAGTGCACCTGGGCAGCGAACCCGTGATTACTGAACTGCAGATCGAGGTCACTGCGCCTTCCGATCCGCACAAGATCAGTTTCAAGATCGGCGGCGACCGCTTGGACAAGATCTTCGACTGGCCGCACATGGCCGTGGCGCGGATCGAAGGTGGATCCAAGGCATGGGAGGAAGGCGTGGCCCTCAGAGTGGGGGCAGTGTTCAACGAGGCCCGCTTCCTAGGGCGACGCCTGACCAAATGGATCAGCCGTCTGACTGAGCTATGCCTACTGATCGGTTTGTGGAGCCTGATTTACGAGCCGTCGGGGACGCCGGGAACGGTTGGGGCCAGTGCTGCCGTGATGGCTCTCGTGTTGTTCCGCACGCACTACCAGCTGACCCGGTCCATGCTCGTCAACGAGCCCAAAGGCATCCGGAAGTTCCTAGTGCGACGCAGCCGGAACCACCCGAACGCGAGCGGACCGACTCAGTCACTTGTCGTGATCGGCGTTCTGGCTAGCCTCGCTGGGATCATCTCCACCCTCGTCGCACTTCTCGACTACTTCTTTCCGCGAGGATGAGCGGTTCTTCTGCGCATCGAGTAGCACTGACGAGGATCTGCGGTGTCGTGAGCGGGCTGCCAGGCTCGCTTCAACGGTGCAGTTCAGGGGACCGTTCGCTGCGGAGTCGGCGGATCTCGCCGTAGGCGGTTTCCAGGCGTCCGGCGAGTTCGCTATTCTCCGCGCGCAGTTGCTTGATGCGCGCGAGCGCGGTCTCCAACCGTCGCTGGACGGACGCGACTGATGCGGGCTGGGAACCGGTCCGCTCGGTGGCGGGCTGCCGGTCCTGCAACTGCCGGATGGCGGCAACGAGGTCGGGCTGGGTATATAGCCACGACCTCGACACCCCGGCCGCCTTCGCGATCGCCGCGAAGCTGGTCCGGCCGCCGGTGCGTTGTGCTGCCGAGATGGCCTTCTCGGCGTCGTGGCGGGCGCGTTCGCTGCGGCGCCGGGTGGCCTCGGCCAGGGCGGCGGTGTTGTCAGCTGGCGGCATCGACGTCCTCCACCTGGCCGCCGATGACGATCTGGTTCTCGGTAGTCCCTTCGAGGGCGCTGATGATCGTGTCGAGCTTGCCAAGGGTGCGGCGGTTCTTCTCCGCGACCCGGGCGAGTCCGGCCTGCTCGGCCTGGGCGATGAGTTCGCTGGTTTCCTGCCGCTGCTGGCGGTGCTGCTGGAGGAAGTCGCCGGTGGTGATGAAGAACCGGCAGTCCAGACAGGGGTTGGCGTACTCGCAGTCGGTCTGCACCGGGGCTCCGCAGTAGCCGTTGGGCAGCGTGACCTTCGCGCGGACCAGGCTCATCTTCGCCCAGGCTGCCCCGGCGAGCGGGTGGTCGGCGGCGATCTCGGCCTTCTGTCCCTCGTGGTTGATCTTTAGGGCGTTCTCCCAGTGCCGCCGCAGTGTCTTGTCGTGGAGCTTGGCGTAGACGGCGGTCATGGCTGGCGACATGTGATCGAGCAAGGTCTGGATCACGGGCTGCGGAACGTCGGCGTTGATCATCCGGGTGGCCAGGGTGTGCCGGAACTGGTGGAAGGTCACCTTTACTGGGCGGCCGTGTTCGTCGGTGAGACTGAGCCGCCCCAGCCAGATTGCCAGGTGATCGCGCATGCGGCGGTCGCTGACCGGCTTGCTGCCGTCGACGTTCTTCAGCGAGGCGGGGAAGAGCCACTTGCAGCCCTGCGGGAAGCGCTCAAGGACGGCCTGTTGCTGGCGGCCGATCTCGGCGGCGAGTTCCTCGCTCAGTGGGAAGAACGCCGGGCGATCGTGGATCTTGCGGTTGAGCCAGGCCAAGTAGGGGTTGTTCTCGGCGTCCCGGACGATGCAGTCGAAGGGCAGCCAGCGGGCGTCCTTCGTGCGCAGACCGCAGGCCAGGAGGATCTTCAGCAGCACCCGTCCGTCGTCGGACGGGAACTGCGCGACTGCCTCGGGAGCCTCCAGCTGCCGCATGAGGTGCTCGGGGATGAAGCGCGGCTTCAGCCCGCGCGGCTTCGGCGCATCATCGTAGATCAGCGCGTTTCGGGCCAGGTCCGGTTGCCACTCGTATCGGTGGACGTCGCGCAGGAGGACACCGACGCAGCTGATGGCGCGCGAGCGGAAGTGCTCGCTGTGCCCTTCGGCCTGCAGGGCAGCGAACCATGTCTCGATGCGGGCCCGATTGAGCGCCGCCGGTCCGGCATTGACGCCGTCGACGTCGGCGAAGTGGCAGGCCAGGCGGGTGATGGCCTGGACGCTGGTGGTCAGGCCGGCCGGGGTGCTGCCGCGGGTCAGCCGCCAGCGGGCCCAGCGCTTGGTCAGATCCCGCAGCCAGGGCTGGGGAATGCCGCCGAAGTGCAGGCGGCAGCAGTCCTCGTTGGCCAGGTCGAGCAGCCGCAGATCCCAGCTGTCACGAGGGAACTGGTCGGCCTACGGATCGTCGGCGATCAGCAGCCGCTGCAGCTCGAAGCGGGTGTCGCGGATGAACGCGTAGGACAGCGACTGGTAGCCCTTGCGCGCTACGTGGCAGACCTCTAGCCACTGCGTCTCGTCCCAGTCCATCAGGCTGTGTACGCCCGATTCGCGTATCCAGCTCAGCGCGCGGGTCACCGTGCGCGGGGCCGTGTGACGGTCCCCGATGTCTGCGCGGCGCTGCAGCCCGAATTGCACCTCCAGGCGGACTTGGCGCCCCAGGTCGTGAAACCGGATGTAGGGGTCGCGCCGCAGCTCGAGGCGCGCGAACGATCAACTGGTCGTCCGGTAGCTCGGGATGGCCGTTGTTGCGCCAGCGGATGTAGTGCCGCCGGCACAACTCCGAACCGGGTCCGGTCGTCCACCACGGGCAGTCGGGCAGCACGCAGTCCCGCTCGCCGTGCGGCGGCGGCTCGTAGCGCGTCGTGGCCAGCCACGCGTCCAGGTCTGGCGACCCGGCCGCCTGCCACAGCTCTGCTGGAGATCCGCGCGGGTGACAGCGGCCGGTACACCGAGTTCCTTGTGAGCGAGCTACGCAAGGTTGTCCGGGCTCGCGGATCGGTTGAGGCTACGTTCCTGCCGCCGCGCGGCCGGTAGTCCTCAGAAGAGCGGCCCCCGTAGCGGATCGGCGATCGCTGCGGGGGCCGCTTGCTGGACCCGCCCGCCGTCTCGTCCGCAGGACGGGGGTGCTGAGGACGGGCGGGCGTCTCAGAGCAGGGCCGCCCCTGTCGGGGGACAAGGGCGGCCCGTTCTCCAGCGCTGACCCACGCCCTTCGCCGTCTGTGAGGACGCTGGAGACCTGCCCGCGCCCGGCGCTATCGGCGTGCGCCGGCCGCGGCGTCTACTCGAACCACTCGGTACCAGTGGCGTCCGTGGGCGACTTGCGCCCGTTGTAGTAGTCCACGTGACGCTGGTCGCTGTGCGGCGGCCGGGTGCAGCGCGCGCCTCCGCTGGGGTGCTCGAGCCAGCAGTACCCGGCGGCGCGGCCGCCGGACTGCGCCGCGTCCATCGCCCGCGTCGCGAGATCCGTCCGCTTGGTCATCGGCGTAGCTCCAGAACCAGGGCCCGCAAGGCGCGGGGTGTCTCACAGAGCGCGGGGTCATCCACGCACTGCTCACATCCGCCAGGGTGGGAGTTCTGTGCGGCCCGCACGGCGCGCAAGGTGCAGCGCCGGCAGGCGCGAGGGAACCAGTGCACCCCGTCGCCTTCGCGTTCGCCGAGGTCGACAGCCGTTGCGGTGGACAGCGGCTCGCCGCCCCACACGCACGCGACACCGCGCGCTCTGGCATCGGGCAGGACTTCCAGAGGCGGCATGGGGATGAGCGGCAGGAGAGCGGCCGGGATGTCGACCAGGGCTCTGGTCTCGGTGGTCGTCATGCGGAGGCCTTCGCGTCGGTGCGGTAGCCGCCCGGGCCGAACGCGGCACCGAGCAGCACGGGGTCTGTCAGCCGGCCCGACCCGTCCGGGCGTTCCACCCACCACCGGCCCTCGAGGGAGTACAGGACGGGCGGGCAGCGCAGCACCCAGCCGGCCGGGTGCACGTGGATGCGGCGGATGTCGTCCAGTTCGTCGCCGACGCTGGCGGGGAGGAGCCACCAGGCGATGTCTCGGTGGACGTCCGCGAGGACCGGTCCGAGGCGGTCGCCGCCGATGCGGTGCATCGCGGTGAGGGACTGCGTCAGCGGCGCCTCGGCGACGCGCCAGCGGTCGCCGGTGGGGAATTCGGCGAACTCCTCGGCGTCCCATGCGCGCTGTATCGCGCCGGGGTCCGGGGCGCAGGACAGAAGCCAGTCCTGGCCCGCATGCGCCGTGACGAGGCGGGGCTGTGTGGCCATGACCAGCACCGTAGGAGGGCGCGCGAATCAGTGGCGCCCTTGATTCGCGAATATTCGCCGAGCTGCTGGGTGATTCGCCGTGATACTCAGGCGAGGTCTGCGGCCTGCGCTCGGGCCCGGGCGAGCAGGCGCCGCGCCTGGGTGCCGTACACCGCCGCCGCGGTGAGCGTGTCCCACACGCGGCGGTACAGGGCGACGGTGTCGGCGTCGTCCAGCCACAGCTCGGCGTGCCAGTCCTCGACGATGGCAAGGCGGTCGTCGTACAGCCAGAACGCGTTGGCCGGCGGGACGGCGAGCTGCGCGCCGAAGGGCACGATGCCCAGCCGCACGGTGTCCAAGCCGATGACGGACGCCAGCCGGTCCATCTGCGCGGCGAGGACGTCGCGGGGCGCTACGCAGGCATACAGGGCCGCCTCCCACAGCAGGACGTGGAAGATCCGGCCGGGCTCGTACAGCAGCGCCTGCCGGGCGATGCGGGCCCTCACAGCGTCCTCGATATCGCGCGGCGCCTGGTGGAGCTCGGCGTAGCGGGTGAAGACGTGACGGGCGTAGTCCGCGGTCTGCAACATGCCGACGACCATTGCCCCCTCCCACGCCCGCAGTTCGGTGGACCGTTCGTATTCGACGGTGAGGACGTCCTGCACGGGGCGGTGCCCGGCGCGCAGCTGGCGGCGCCATGACCGGGTGTGCGTCTCCAAGCCTTGCAAGCGGGCGGTGAGTTCCTCAGCCGTTGACGGGTGGCCGGTGGCCGTGGCCCAGGCGGTGAGGTCTTCCGGGGTGGCGGTCTGCCGTCCGGTCTCCAGCTTGGACACCTTGGCCTGTGGCCATCCCAGTCGGCCGGCCAGGTCGCGTTGCGTGCGCTGGCCGCGCAGCTCACGGAGCCGGCGGCCGAGCGCCTCGCGGGCCTGTTGGAAGTCTGTTGCCACAGCAGGGAAGCTATCCGCTGAACTGGTCGTACGGCACCGAGTGGTGCCAAGCGGCCTCGCGGACCTGGGCGTAGCGGAGCACCTCCACCGGGTCGGTGATGAGCTCCACGCCGGTCATCTCGTCGGCGTCATCGAAGCGGAGCAGGGCGACCACGCGCGCGTCGAACAGCCAGAAGTCCTTGAGCGCCAGGCGCAGCTCGTCGGCCTTGCTGCGGGGCAGGACGCGGATGGTCTCGCCGACGGCGGTGTTACGGCGGGCGTTGTCGAGGAGGTAGCGCTGACCCTCGGTGGGCGGCTCGTCGAGGATCCGCACCCGCTCGAACCGTTTACCCAGGGCAGCCTGCTCACGGCGCTCGCGGCACCACGGGTCGTCGAGGTCCCAGTCGACGCGGCCGGCGGCGAGGAACTGGCGGTAGGTGTCCTGCTGCTCGTCCCAGGCGTAGCGGCGGCGTGTCTCCAGCCGCCACGCGGAGTGGCGGAACGTGGTGAACATGCCGTCGAACTCTTCGAACCTGATCATCTGAGGCACGTGAACAGCCTCGCGGGGACCGAAGTTCGCGAGCAACTCGCGTGGAACGACGACCGCGCCCTCGTCCTCGGTCTGGTTGTCGAGCTGGCCTAGCTCGCCGGGGTCGGTGACGCGGTCGCCCTGGACGACGTAGTCGCCGGACGGGGTGGTGTAGAGGGTGGGGCAACCGTTGTTGCCGCTGTTGGTGCCGACTTTCCACAGGCGCCTGGTCATGGCGTGGTCTCCTTCGGCGGGTTGGCTGCCGGGCACGGTAGCCCGGCGGATCTGAGTGATGACAGGGGGCATCTCGGGCTTGGGCAGCCGGCGAGGACTTCGGCGGGGTCCTCGGTGACGTACACGCCGAGGGTGGTGTCGTCCTCGTCGAAGGCGAACCGGGCCACGACCTTGGAGTCGAACAGCCAGAGGTCGAGTCGGGCAACCGCAGCTGCTGCGCCTGGGCGGGTGAGGTTGCGGATGTCCTCGCCGGCGGCGACGTTGCCGGGCGCGCTGGCGAGCAGGAAGCGTTGCCTGTCGGTGGGCGGGGCGTCGACCAGGCGGGCCCGCTCGAAGCCGGGTAGATCAGCCTCCCGAGTGAGTCCACGGCTTGCAGCCGGACGTCTTGAAGAACTCTCCGTCCTTCAGTGAAACGATCGCTCGTCCCGTGGTCAGGTCGTTGGCGAGGATGCGACCGGCCTGGCCGGAGGCATCTTGCATGCGTGCCCAATAGCAGCCGGACGACTGGTCAGCCGGCCCCTTGGTCGTGTAGGTCCCTGGTGCGATGTACTCGTCGTCGAGCGCCTGCATGGGATCGTCGTACTCGGGCTGGGAGTTGGTGACTTCGTAAGTGCCTTCTTGGACGCCGAGAGTTTCACCGAGGGCCTTGTCGGCGTCGTCCAGCGCGTTCTGCAAGTTCTTCTGGGCTTCCTCGTAGTCTTTCTGCGCCTGGTCCTTGTCGGTGCTGGCCGATTCTTCGGCACGCGGCGTGCTGCTGACCTTGGGAGAGTTGGAAGGCTTGGCGGCTTCTTCGCTGCCGCTGCTGCAAGCGGTGAGGGCTAGGAGCAGGGCGGCGGTCGTGCTGATTGTGCGGGTGTTCATGGTCCCCCCATGGCTGAGTAATGCTGGGGGCATCATGCGTGCTCTGAGGGCAGCGGGCGGGCGATGTGGCCGGGATGTGACCCGGACGAGTGCGTCCGATCAAACCCGCCCCTACTCTCCCGGCACCCCAGCATCACCGCGATACCTGTCTAGGCTGCCCGGCATGAGCGGGATCAACTGGGGTGACGTCCCCACCTGGGTTGGGGCAGTCTTTGCAGCGGCTGCGGCCGGCGCTGCCGTCTGGACGCTGAAGAGCCAGCGGGACCAGATCGGCGAACAACGAGACTTCATTGCGGAGCAGCGAGCACTCATAGCAGAGCAGACTTCGACCCTCGCGCTGGAGCGTGCCGAACTCGTCCACGCTGCGCACGAGCGCCGACGAGCTCAGGCCGAAGCCATCGTGTGGAGCACCGAGGGATGGCTCTCGGTCCTCACCAACCACAGCGGCGCACCGATTACCGACCTGCGGTTCGGACATCCTTCTGGCCCTGTCACGGCAGCCCTGCTACACGATTCGCACCGCGTGCTTGGCTTTGAGGCAGCGGAGCAGCCGTACCCAGTTCTCGGCAGCGGTCGCAAGATCGGTTGCCAGAAGCCCGAGGGTGCCAGCACTGATCCCGTCACCGTCACTTTTACGGACGATGCCGGGGTGCGCTAGAGGCTCGACGAGCACGGCAAGTTGGAAGAGATGCCGCCCGGCCCCTGACGTCTGGGGGATGCGGTGGGCGCTACTTCTCTTGCCGCTTGATCGGGTCGAGCAGTAGTACGTGCACGACTGCCGTGATCATGAAGGCCCAAACGGCGATGGGAAACAGGGCGTTCACGTCGGGCTTGACTGCGGCAAAACCCGCCACGATCGCGCTGCCCAGGAAGTAGACGGCAGCGATCCACACAGGAACGATGTTGCGTCGCCATGCAACCAGGAACGGCACAAACGCGAGGACGGACAGACTGGCGAGCGGTAGCGCCGCCCAGGCCCATCGCTGCCACGGCGCGCGGAACATCCGCGGGCGTGACGTGTAGGTCAGATGCGAGTTCGGCGCTGGTTCCCCGTATACGGACATGCCGAACAGGATGACCCGCTGAGGCGCTGGAGAGTAGCCGCTTGTTGGCATTTCATCGAAAAGGGATCAGCGCGTGTGCACGGAGCGCCCACACGCCCATCTCCGGGCCTGCGACACCCCGAGGAAAGTTGGAGCGCTCTCCTGTCCGGGCGGCCTGTGCTCACCTATGGGACGACAACACACTGCAACGGAAGAGCAAACCATGATTAAGGAAACCCCGGGCGCCACCTACTGCAAGCGGTGCGACCTCCCCGTCAGCCTCGGCGGCACGAACGCGCGCGGCGAGAGCGCCGCTGCTCGCCACATCACCGTGCCGGACCAGCCGACGGAGTGTCCCGAGAAGAAGTAGCCGGACATGCGAACGGCCCCCGTCCTCAAGAACCGAGGCGGGGGCCGGTGAGCTCGCAGCGTTGACGGGTCAGCGGTTGAGCGGGCAGGGCGCCGGCTGGTTGTCGGCGTTGCGATGCTCGCGGTTGGGTTCGGCGCCGGGGCGAGCCGGGGTGATGACGAGGTAGCCGCCGCAGGCGCAGGCCTCGACAGTGTTGGCGGAGTCGGTCACGGGTTTCCTCCTACGGGTGAGTAGCTTCGCCCCCTACGGTCCCGGCAGGACACTTAGACAGCGGGGACCCCAACATCTCTTCGGCTGTCGCGGCGCCCCGTTTGCAAGCACCCGCGGCAGTGGCCAGCAGGAGCCTGGGCCTACTTCTCCAGCGTGTCCTTCTTGCCTCGTTCGAAGATGACGAGGAAGGGGGCGATGTATCCGGAGGTCTCGACTGCCGTCGCCTTGCCGCTGAGCATGAGGACGAGGCCGGCAGCGAGGGCGGCGAGGTACATCGCGGCGTCAATTTTGCTGTTGCTGGGCATACTGGTCCCACTCCCGAGGGTGTCAAGATCGGTGAGTTGGGTCGCCCGCACGTTTCCTAGGCCTGCGGGCGGCCCTTTGCCGTCGGCAGCCGCGTCTCACCCCCCAGTCGGCGCACCGGCTCCGCGTTCGGTCCACAGAGAGTCTCCGAAACATAACCCCGTGTGAAGGTGCCGTCGAATCCTTGTTGCACTTTTGACGCGAAGCCCTCTCACCTGCAGTGTTTGACGCTCCGATGACGGATGCGCTGACGCCGGGGATCAACGAGGACGAGGCCCCGGACCTCCTTGCCTGGGCCGTCGAGCTCGACTACGAGCTGCGCTTCGTCGAGCAGATACCCCTGGACGCCCAGCACGGTTGGAAGCGCGACGGCATGGTCACGGCAGGCGACCATCCTCGCCTTCCTCCGCACCCTCTTCGGACTGCCCCCGAGGACTACGCCGAGCGCTGGCTGGTGAACGGCGGCCCGCACCGCGTTGGAGCGCATACCGTTCGCCCTCACCGGCTACCTCGACACCGCCGCCGTCCCCGGCGACGCCGTCGGCACCGCCGCCTGGCGGCTGATCTCCTCCCCCGCCGACTGCATCGCGGAGGAAGAAGCCGTCATCCCCTGCACCACCAGCCGACCGGACCTCGCGCACACGCTGCTCACCGAGTGCCAGCCCGGCGACCTGCTGCGCGTCACCGGCCACCTCGCTCTCCCGGACACCGCCGACGGCCGTATTCGGCTGGACGTCGACACCGTCGAAGTCATGTGGAAGGCACCGCTGCAGGAGCAGCCGCCAGAGGATCCGGCCGGCGACCACAACGACCGAGACCGGGCGATCCACGACCTGGCCGAAGCCCTCACCGGCCTTGCCTACGAACCCGCTGCGGGCGAGCAGCCGGACATCTGCATCAACATCGGTCCCGTCGGCGTGCACGGCCTGGACGTCGCCCACTGCCACAACATCGATGTCACCACGGCCAACACGCACAAACTCGCCGACGCGGTCGACGCCATGCTCGCCACGCTGAACAGCCTGCCCCCGCAATCCGGCACCAGCCTGGACCCGCTGACCATCGCCGAACTCACCGACTACTTCGACGAACTGGACCTCACCGAACTCACCCGGGACGTCCTCGACGCAACCCGGCCCGAGGACCGGGTCGCGGTCACCCGCGCCCTGGACGACCTGTTCGGCGACATCCCCGTCACCGGCATCGACGACAACGATCAGTAGACCGCCGCCGCGCGGCCCCACATCAGCATCGACCGGCCCGGGCGGGCCGCCTCCACCTCGAGGCGGCCCGTCCGGGCCCATTCACGTTCCCCAAAGTCACGACGAAAGGCCCCGCCCTGCCGCCCTGCTCAGACAGGCACGCCCCCAGGGCGCCCCGGACCTTCAGCGGGCCTACGCCCAGGCCCTCGGCACGGACGGCATCACCGGCCTGGTCGGCAATCTCTACCGGCCCTTGTTCGACGCCCTGTCAGAGCGGCTGGGCGTGCCGTACAGCGTGGAGACCTACTCGCAGCAGCAGGCGACCGTTCTGTTCCGGGAGACGTGGCTGCGGGTCCTGCCGCGCCTGGAAGCCGCCCGCTTATGGCTAGCGCCCTCCACGGGAGTACCGCACCTGCGGGTGCCCTGCCCGCACTCTTGCGTATGGGCCGAGAAGTACGCGCAGCGCACCCGCGTGGAGATGGCCGGCCGCAGCCTCGCCCGCGTGTCCGCGGTCTGCCTGCACCACGGCCCCTACACGGCCACCGCCATACCCACCGGCGGCGGCTACCTCGACCTCGCCACCCTGTACCGGGACATGGTCAAGGAACTCGCCGCGCTTGCGGAAACCACTGTCCTCCAGGTGATGGTCAAGGGAACCGACTGGATGCCCGGGAGCCTCTTGGTCGACGGCGCGCTTCAGGCCGTGGGCCTGACCCGGGGCCAGCTGCCCACGCGGCTGTTCTGCCCGATGATCGTCGCCGAGACGGGCGCCAAGCTGTCCAAGAGCCTCACCCGCTGCGGAGAGGCGGCGTTGCCCGCGGGCGCCGAACCCTGGATGCTCGATACCCGGAAGTGGCCCGGCGCCGTGGGGGAGTTCTCGGACCGCCTGCTGAACCTGGCGGGACTGCTGCTGTCCCACCCCCGGCACTTCTTCCGGTCGTACTCGGCTGCGGAACTGTCGCGGCTGACGTCTGTACCCACAGGGAGCCCGACTACATGAGCACCACCTCAGCCCGCGTCATCGAGCTGAACCTGTACCCCCAGTACTTCGACCTCGTGGCCGCCGGCCGCAAGACCCGGGAAGTCCGGGTGAAGTACCCGAAGTTCGACGGCCTGGCGGCCGGTGACCTAATCCGCTTCGCTGTGAAGGACACCGCCCGGTCATGCCTGACGCGGGTGACACGGGTCGCCGAATACGTCTCGTTCGAGGAACTCCTGGATGCCGAAGGGCCCTCCCAGGTGAACCCCGACGCGACCCGTGAGGAGCAACTGGCCAACATCCGGCGCATCTTCCCGCCAGAAAAAGAACGGCTGGGGTGCCTGGCCATCGGTATCGAGCTGGTCGACTGACCCCAGAGAACATTGCCCCCGGCCGCCCCTCCACGGAGGGCGCGGCCGGGGGCCTTTCTGCGTTCCGGGGCCGCCCGCCTGGTGCGCTGTGGCGCATCAGGTGTCCCCGCGGCACCAATCAGTGCTCTCCACCCGTTATGCCTGCCGCCGTGGATCGTAGCCGCATCGGTCAGTCTGCGTACTGCCACAGGGCTCGGCCACCAAGACCTCCGGCGGTCGGCAGCGATGTCTGCCGCCCCCCCAACTGCTCCAACCGCCAACCCGGTGAACCAATGCGGTCAGCGCACGAGTGGGCGTGGCGGTGTTCGCAAGCTGTGCAGTGGACAGTCCTGCGATGGGACGGCAGCGGAGGCACCCGCACTGATGCCGCGAAAGCGCAGACGCTCCGCTACAGGGCAGGGGGTCGCACCTCATGCAAATGCTTTCGGGCAAGATCTGCGTGGAAGTCGTCGTCTTCTCCGTACAAGGAGACAGCCGTCTCGAACGCCTCTATGGCCTTGTCTGACTGGTTGAGGAACCGCAGTGTCATACCAAGGTTGTCCCAGGCAAGCGCAGAGCCTCGGCGGTCTCCCAACTTCGTCAGCATGTTGACGGCTTCAGTGTTTGCGGTGAGGGCCTCGTTGTAGCGGCGGGCCGCGATGAGCGCGACGCCGAAGTTGAGCAGCGCACCGCCTTCGGAGACCTGATCGTTGAGCTGCTTGAAGAGCGAGACCGCCTGCTGGTGGAAGTCGATCGCTTCGTCGAGCATTTCTCCTCGTACGAACAGGCTGCCCAGCTGGGAGAGTACTTGTGCTTCCCCGTGGCGGTCGCCGAGCTGCTGGAAGATGCCCTTCGCCAGCTCCAGGGTTTCGAAGCTCTTACCTGACTCGCCTACCGCGCGCAGCGCTGCTGCCAGGTTGTTCAGTGCTAGTCCCGCGTTGCTGAGGTCATCAAACTGGCGGAAGGCCTTTGTCGCTTCGGCAAGGGCGACGATGGCCTCGGGGTAATGGCCTTGGTCCCGAAGCGCATTTCCCTTGTTGAGTAGATTGATGGCTTTACCGTGTGGATCCTCGATTGCTTCGAACATCTGATCGGCAAGGTCGATGTATTCCAGAGCTTCCTGTGGTTTACGCGCCTCCAAGAGAGCCGCACTGAGGTTAACCAGAGATTGTCCGGCATGACGGATATCACCCAGTTCGGCGAAGATCTCAGATGCCTCGACCAGGAGCTCGATGGCCTCTTCCGGCCGTCGTTCCTGCAACACAATTCCCAGGTTCATCAGGCTGCCGGCGATCCATGGTGCATGCCCAATTTCACGTGAGACTGCAAGAGCTGCCGAGTGCAGGGTGTCTGCCGTGCTGAGACGCCTGGTGAATTTGCAGTACTGCGCCAGGGCTCGCGCGAGGTAGATGCTGGCCGGATGCTCGACTGTCCAGGCAACGAGGGCAGCGGCGGTAAGGGCGTCGAGCTCAGCGTCCAGCCAGGCCAGCGCTTCACCGCGGCCGCTGAAGCGGTTGCCGTCAGGCGGTTCCGCGGTGAACGCATAAGCGTGTGCTGCCTCGGCGGACTGGAGGTAGTGGTCCAGGAGGCGGGTCAGCGCCTGGCTGAACTGATCGCTTACAGCGTTCTGCCGCCCCTCCTCCTCTGCGAAGAGACGGATCAGATCGTGCATCGTCCACCGCTCTCCCCCGCCGGGCACTTCCTGCAAGAAGTGGTGTCGGTGAAGGCTGGCGAGCAACTGCTCAGCGTCAGGCGAGCCGAGCAGCGCGGCTGTCGCCTCGGTTGACATGTCGAGACCAGGAGCCTGTGCGAAGAGCCGGAACGTCAGCTGCTCTTCACGCGTCAAGGTCCGATAGGACAGGTCGATGGATGCCTCGACGGCCAGTGGGCGTTGCTCCTCGTCATGACCGGGATGCCGGAGTGCCTTCAGTCGCGTTCGTGTGTCGGAGAGCGCTGCCACCTTTGCAGCCAAAGGCTGGCTGGGCCGTTCCCGCAGCAACGCAGCGACGATCCTCAACGCCAGAGGGAGGTAGCCGCACAACTCGGCCAGGCGCCTCGCGTCCGCTCTTTGCAGAGAGACACGGTCATCATCGGTACCTCCGGCCCGCAGGGCGCGGTCGAGTAGGTCCACTGCTTCTGCTGGTGACAGAGGAGCCAGGTCGAGGTGGTGCGCCGCCGGCAATTCCCTGAGTCTGGCGCGAGACGTAATGAGAGCCCGATGAGGGTGTCCAGGAAGCAGGGCGGCGACGGCACCGGAACTGCGGACATTGTCGAGCACGATGAGTATGGGGCGGCCCTGTCGACCGAGGGCGTTACAGAGACCTCTCCACCGCTGCAGCCGCTCTTCCTGGTTTTCAGGAAGATCACGCGCCTCAATCCCCAGAGCGCGAAGGAACTGCCCCAGGATTGCATGGGCCTCCTGCTCGTCTTCGGGGTGCGGACTGTAGCCGTGGAAGTTGGCGAACAGGATGCCTCCGGGAAACCGTTCCAGGCCCCAGGCTCGGTGTGCTGCGTGAAGGGCAAGCGCCGTCTTTCCGATGCCTCCCATTCCCGCAAGTGCGGAGACGACGACCGTGGCGCTTTCTTGCTCCCTAACGGGGTCCAGCCACGTGAGGAGCTGTGTCAGCTCCCTGTCCCTTCCGGTGAAGTTGGTGGGCGCAGGAGGCAGGAGAACGGGCCCCTCCACGGCGTCGCCGGGCGCGGTCTTACGCCGGCGCCCTCCTCGAGCGCTGTCCTTCTCGGCCCTAGCCAGACGCAGGCGTTGACTCCACCAGCCCTCCGACCGGGGCACGTACCCGGTGCTGACCGCGTGCTGCTGCAGAACCTGCACCATATGGAGAAAGAACCGCGTGTGGTCAGCCCCTGCGCGGGGGTCCGCGCCAGGCACCGTACGCCCCGTGAGCCAGGAACTGATCGTCGAGTCGGAGATCGCGACAGGCGGCCGAAGCTGCTCGCCACGCCTCACCAGCGCGGCCAGAGACAGGCCCGGTGCTGCCGCACGCAGCTGCCTTAGTGCCGTGCCGAGTTGTTCTGCATGCTCGCCCACTTTGCCCCCGCGTTGGTGACACGACGTATTCCAATCATGGCTGGTACGTCACGGTACTGACTACATCGCATCGAGGTGAGGCGTTTGGCGTGCAATCACGAGGACCTGATCTGCCAGTTGTCGCAGCAGCGCGGGACCGGGCCTTCCACACCCGAGGGGACATCGGAAAATCCACTCCAGCACCCTGACCAGCCAACGGGAGCGGGTGCGGACAATCTCGGTAATGGGACGACCTCGTCGGAAACCCCTCGGAAGCCAGTTCCTGAGCTCCTCGCCTGGCGCATAAGCAGACCAGGCCTTCGACGGGAGAAACAACATGTCCAATCTCGTGGCCGCAATGGGCGCGCTGATGCGGGGACGACAGCGGGTCCTGGGCCTGGTGGTACGGATGCTGCCTTTGCTCATCGTGACGGTCTGCTGGGCGCCCGCCCTGGCCCTGCTTCCGATGTGGCCTTCGGGACACCGGCGCGCTGTGCAGCTGCTCGACCGTCTTCGAGCCTGGTCTGCGGACCTCAGTCCGGCGACCGAGGTGTGATCGGTCGAGGGCCTGCGCTTCAACTGGCCCTACATGCGGTGGCACCACGCATGCAGGGCCTCCAGCCGTGGACGCTGACGGCTGCGGTGATTGCGGCGCAATCACTTACCACCTGCGAGTGTGCCCCAGCGCCTGAGAGTCCAAGTAGCAGGCGCCAGTCCACCCAATCCTGGCTCTCCAGCGGGCAGTCGTGTCGGCGCCTTACATTCAGGCCGGCTCACGAGCACTGGCGAATTCGTCGCTGCCAGGGTCTCTCGCTGCAAGCCCTCCGCCCCGGGCTACGCGCTCAGAACACTTCAGACAGGACCTGTCACTGGGCAAAGACGTTCTTCCTAGTCGTGGTGACGGCGGTTGCGTGGTTCCGCCCTTGGCGACGTGCAGGCTGAAGAAGGCGCCGATGCCGCTGATGCCGAGCACGTGGGTCGTACTCGCTGACCGCCCAGCGACACCGATCGCCACATGCACATTACGAAGAGCCTCTCAGCCTCCGAAGGATCCGGTGGCCGTGCCCTCATCAGGGGGGAAGGGGCTGTCGACGCCTCCAAGGCTGGTGACACCAGCCCGGCCATGCGGTCAACAGGAGGTTCCAGCCATGCCAACGACCGAGGTCATCAGCCTCATTGCCTGGCCGGAAGAACGTACTGGGGGCCGCGCCTCTGGTCAGCGAGCCGTACCTACGATGCCCCGGTCACCTGATTCACAGAATGTGAATCACTCCTAATGGCAGACTCACAGTCATGGCACGTTCTGCCCGCAAGTCGGCTGCACCCACAAAATCGCTGCTCAAGCCACCTGTCAGGATCGGCAACCTCGATACCGCAGCTGTCATCGGTGAGCTGCGGGAGTTGCACGAGGAAGCCGAGGACCAGAACGTCGACCGCATGCCAGCCGACGATGAGTTGTTCCAAGCTCTACTGCATCTCGAGGCCAACGCAGCCGCGTTGAAAGGCGAGGAAGCGCGCCGTAAGGCCGCACTCGCTCGAGTGGAGTTGTGGGAGTACCTCCGCGAGCAGGCTGACATCCACCAGGCGAAGGCAATCGAGGACGCCCGAGCCGCGAGAGCAGAATGGGCCGACCTGGCGTCGGTACTAGCCGTCAACACACCCAGCGCGGCGTACAACAAGGCGAAACGCTTGCGTGCCGCCATCCTCCTCGACCCCTCCCTGGGAGACCGGCCCGTACGCCGCACACCCGAAGCCGTCCTCCAAGCCGAGCGTCAGGCCGCCGCCCGAGCCGCCGCTGAGCGCCGTGCACAGGCTGAAGCCGCACGCCGCCATGCCTCGTTCGCACGCGTCGCCCAGCGACTTCTCGAGCATCAGGACGGCCTGGACGGTGACGAGGACGTCGCCTTCTGGCTGGATCAGATTGCCGCGGTACTGCCGCACTGCGAGACCCCCACGCAAATGGTCAGCTTGGAAACCTACGTAATCGCCGTGGTCCGCGAACTGAGGAAGATCGAACGCACGATGGCACGCCCGGCGACGACAACGGCCGACGCTCAGCTCGCCTACGCGGCCGCGGCCGAACTAGGGGAGAAATGAAGCGTCTACACGCGGGGGCGGCAAGTACTCATTGAGCATCTCGCAGCCTGCGACTGAAGCCGACCCTTCCCCCCGGCTCCCTGTTGCCGCGGACAACAAGAGCTGAGTGCCGGCGGCCTTCCTCCCGGCGGCCGACCCATCGTGCTCGCGTCTAAGGCGCTTCTACCGGACAAGATCCTGCTGATTCCAAGCAGGGACGGATCTGTGGAGCGGTCACTCCCCTACTCGGCCGAAGTCTCCGCCGATGCGCAGCCTGCCTTGGGGCGGGCCACCTCCCGCGCGAGGCGTGGTGGTTTATTGGAACGGTCAGGAGCAGTAAAGGCTTCTGACGCACTGATGGCCTTGTCGCTTTCCAGAGAGCGACAAGGCCATCAGTGCCTACCGACCGCAGGTGATTGCGGCGCAATCAGGCTGACCTACGACTGAACCCCAGAGCCTGTGTCACAAGGTAGTAGTCGTCGGTGGCGGACAGAGCAGTATCGGGCTTGAGCTTCGACGGGTTCTCGGTCACCGGGTCGTAGAAGCGCAGCACCTTCTGGGCTGCGTAGGCCTCAGGGATTCGCGGGCTCCTGCGGACCGTGGGGAGGACGAGCTCCTCATATGCTTCCTTGGCCTGCTGCTGGCTGTCGTCGTAGACAGCACCTTGGTTGCGGGTGGTCGGGCAGTCGACGATGAGGATGTTCGCCAGTTCTGCGCGCGCCCCCATAGCGGAGAACGTCTCGCTGATCTCTTCGATCTTCGCTTCCATGCGGGTCAGGGCGCGCAGTTCCTTCCAGCCCGGTTTGACGCACGCCACGACGTCATCTGCTGCGACGATCGCATTGACGACAATCAGCCCGAGGTTGCCCGGGCAGTCGATCAAGATCAGGTCGTAGGTGTCACGGATGCGGTCGAGCTGCGACTTGAGCCAGAACTCCCGGCCGGTCTTCGGCGCAAGCAGTTGCTCGGCCTCTTCCAGCGAGCTGGAGCCGAGCACGACGAAGAGATTAGGGATGGGCTTCGTGTCGGCCTCACCGTAGGGGCCAGCCATTGCCTGCACGACGGCGTCCTCGAGTTTGGCGGCTCCGGTGAGGACGTCGTAGAGGTTGGCCTGGTTGGGGATGTCATCGGGGGTGTCGTAGCCGAGGGCAGCGGACGCGTCGCACTGTGCGTCGGCGTCGATCACGAGCGTAGTGAAGCCGAGGTCGGCTGCGCAGGCTCCGATGTTGACTGCGGATGTTGTCTTTCCGGCGCCGCCGCTCTGGTTTGTGAGAGCAAGGACGCGGGCGATGCGACCCGCCGTCTCAGTGGCGGTGCGGTTGCGGGACGAAGTCATGAGTGAGCCTCCACGAATGATTGCGGCGCAATCACTTGGCCAGTGAGCGTTCGCGCGCGATATGTCACAGGGGCCGCGAACACAGATGCGGCAGGCCGACGCCGTGGCGGCGGTCCACCCTCTGACGTCGCTGCCCGAGGTAGTGGTGTCGATGGCGTGAGTTGATTGCGCCGCAATCAGGGACCTTACAAGGTCGACGCCAGGCTTCGGCGGTAGACCCCGAAGACGATGCGATACCGGGGCGCAGGCTACAGGGCGAGGCACTGCAAAAACTAGTCGCCCCACCGCTTGGAGACGGTGGGGCGACCAGCGACAGAGGAATCAGGACGACAGGAGGGCCTTCAACTCCTCGATCTCTGGCTCCTCCAAGATGTCCATGATGCTGAGAGCCAGCTCCTCAATGCCCCGCACGACGATCACTCCACGCGGTTCCTCAACCGTCGCTACGGTGGCACTCGGGACCTCCGTCTGCGGATCAGGCTCAGGGCCGGCCGGTGTTTCCGCAGTGAGCGGAGGTGCTGCTTGCACGGGTGCGCTCGGTCGGGCGGCGGGTTGCACTTGTGCTGCCGTGTCCTGCGGAGGTTCACTCGCGCGCGGCTCTGGAAGGGACGGGGGAACCGCTTCTGTTGCTGTGATTGCGGCGCAATCATCAGCGGGCTCGTCCACGGGGATGGACTGTTGAGCGGCCGGAAGCTTGCTGACTGCACCTGCCTGCGCTGTGGTCAGCTCCCCGCGGAGGAACGCTTCCTGCATGTCGGACCGTAGACGGGCGTAGACGGTTGCTGCCTCACGCACAGGCAGCATTAGGTGTGCGTCCGTGCTGCCCTGATCGTCGGCGGAGTCCAGGAGTCCCTGCTCCTTGAGCCAGTGGTCAACGACCGCTTGCTGCAAGTCAGGGATGAGGCGAAGGAGGGCGATCCTGTGCGAGACGTAGGTCTGCGAGCAGCCAGCGCGCTTTGCGAGTTCGCGCTGGGAGAGCGGCTTTCCTGCTTCGTCGCCTTCGTCGAGGGCCTCTTGGAACTCGACAGCCTCCTCGATGGGGTTGAGGCCCATGCGTTGGAGGTTTTCCTGGATGCCAGCGATGCGCAGGCTCGGTACGTCGCGGCGGACCAGGATCGGGACCTCCGACAGCCCGGCCTTCAAGGCTGCGGCCAGTCGTCGATGGCCGTGATGGACGACGAAGAGGATCCCCTGCGCGACTCGTGCTTCAACCGCCTCTTTGTGCTGGGGGTAGATCTCAACGTAGACATCTGGCGGGATGACGGTCATAGCGGTGTTCATGCCGTCGGTCCGGAGGGTGCTGGCCAGCTCGTCGATCTTGTGGAGCTTCTTACGCCCGTTCTCGGGGCTGGGCATCAGCTGGTCGGGGCGCACCGTCGGCAGTCCCTGCGGCACAAGACGAGCCTGCTGGGTCGCGGCCTTACGCGCTGCCCTCTCGGAGGCAAGGTCTCGCTTGAGGCCGGGTTTGTTAGGCATGGCATCTCCGTAGGGTGCAGTGACTGACGCGGACGTGAGCCTATAGGCCTGACAACGCGAGTTGATGCCGCAGGGAGTGATTGCGCCGCAATCACTCCCCATAACCAGCCCGAGAAGAGGCAGTCCGCGTGGATGATCACGAAAAGTGTGTTCCGTGTGCAGATGACCATACCGCCTAGTCGATCTTCCTCATGTTGATCGTGTCGGGAGCACGCGCGCCGCTGCCACCCTGATCACTTTTCGTCGACGATTTACCGCCAGAGCCCTCCAAGCCGCCGCAACCGGCGCTCAGCCATGCGAGTGTGAGAGCTGCTCAGTTGTGAGGCTCAAACAGGGGAGTGGGACGTGGCTGCGGGGAACGGTGGGACACCCCAGCTGACTCGAGCGCATCGGGTCCTGATCAGTGCCGTCGTGACGGGCGCCGTGATTATCGCCGGGATCGGCTTCACCGGCTCGTACGCAGCGGTCCGCGAGCTCGCGATCAGAAAGGGCTTCGGGAGCTTCTCCTACGTCTTCCCGATCGGTATCGACGCCGGTATCTGCGTCCTCCTCGCCCTGGACCTGCTCCTCACCTGGATCCGCATCCCCTTCCCCCTGCTCCGCCAGACCGCGTGGCTCCTCACCGCGGCCACGATCGCCTTCAACGGCGCGACCGCATGGCCAGACCCGCTGGGCGTCGGCATGCACGCCGTCATCCCCATCCTGTTCGTGGTCGCCGTCGAGGCCGCCCGCCACGCGATCGGGCGCATCGCCGACATCACGGCCGACAAGCACATGGAAGGAGTCCGCCTTACCCGCTGGCTTCTCTCGCCGATCCCAACCTTTCTCCTCTGGCGTCGGATGAAGCTGTGGGAACTGCGGTCCTACGACCAGGTGATCAAGCTCGAACAGGAACGCCTCGTCTACCAGGCACGACTCCGCTCCCGATTCGGCCGCGCCTGGCGCCGCAAGGCTCCGGTGGAGTCACTGATGCCGCTGCGCCTAGCCCGCTACGGCGTAGCCCTGGCCGAGACGGCCCCAGCTGGCCTGGCCGCCGCCGGCATCGACGAGCCGCCCATCCACTCAAAAGTCGGACGGACCCCCGTACTGGCGCAGCGGCAAAATGCCGCACTCAAGACCGCGATTGAGCAGGACAAGCAGCCTGCGCAGCTGAGTGGTGCCGCGCTGCAGCCGACGAACCATGTGCCGCTTGCGGACCTCGACCCGTCGCGCGAACCAGACGCGGAACACGAAGGGGAAGCCAGACACCTCGCTGACGCCTACCAGGCTTGGCTTGTTACCTTCAGATTCGAGCCCACCAGCACGCAGTTCGCTCTGTGGCTTCAGGAGAAGTACGGCATTGCTACCGCAGCTGGCGAACCACTGTCTCATGAGCAACTGGAACCCCTGCTGCAGACGCTCAAGCAGCGCAGCGCGCCGTCAGCTGAATCCGAAGGTGAGCGCGAATCCGAGGAGGCCCAAGGGGCGGACGACGAACTGACGTGGGGCGACTACTTCTACAACGCCTGGCTCACATACGCACAGGAGAACGGCTCCTACCCCGATGCAGCCGCTCTCGCTCAGTACGTCTACCAGCGTGACGGCATTACGGGCTCCAATGCCCAGCCGGTCACCGCAGCCGAATTGCACAACTACGTCACCGAATTCCAAGAGCGCGAGTACGGCATCGACCCGGACACTGCCTCGCCTGCCGACGACGAGACGGACGCTTATCCCCGCGAGCAGGCGGAAGGCGAGGCCCGGGCGGACAGGGAGGCTGAGCAGGGGACCGCGGCCGCTGGCGTTCAAGCGGCCACGGAACAACGCGGTCCGAGGATCGACGCAAAGGTCGGTGAACAGCCCCCGTCCCAGGATCCCGCTGAGGTAGATGGCCTCACCGTCGTCGACCGCTACTACCTTGCGTGGATGGAGTATCAGACTCAGCACAGCGCCGAACCTAGTGCCGACGAACTGTCCGCCTTCTTGGCAGAGAAGGGCATGTTCGGCCGGGGACGGAAGCCGGTCAGCCCCTCTACGCTGCGCCGCTATCCGCTCCAGTTCCGCATCTACAACGCCTGGGTAGAGCACCGCGTGCGCACGAAAGCGCCCTCAACCGATGCCGTTGCGCAGGACTGCGCAGCCCGCGGGATCACCGGCCAGTACAACAAGCCGATCAGCCCGGCACAGATCGCCGAGCAGACCGAAGACTTCGAGCGGCGCTGGTACGCGCTCACCCGGTATCACGCAGAGATTCAACAGTAGGCCTCGTCCCGGCCGATTGCGCATTGTGCTCCCGGCAGTATGCGCAATCGGCAAAACCCCTGATCAGACACCCAATGCGCAGCCATAGTGATCACTGCGCAGCATCTGCGCACCAAGCGGGCAGCCCGCCTGCGCCCCGCCCGTCCGCGCCTGGCCTATCCCCCGCAAGACGACCAGGAGGACGCATGCGAGCACTGCGCATCCCCCTGACACCACTTTCACCGAACTCGCCTTAACCGAACTCGATGCGCAATCCGCAATCCGTGAGCACGTCGGAACGGGCGGTGCCGTCGACCGGGTCATGTATCACCCTGCGCAGTCCTGCACCGCCACTGCGAGGACTACGTGATCATCTCCGCAAGAACCTCGCCGCCTGGGTCCTGGCGAGCACCTGGCGCGGCATGCCTCTCTATCCCCTCCACGTTCCCGTCGTCCTGACCGCAGTACGGGAAAGCTGGGGGTGGCCGCCCGGATGATGACCTGGTCCAACACGCGCACGCGGTTGCGTGGACCGTACGGGAAACACTGGGCGAGTGGTGCACACGGCCGCCGGCGTCCAACGCGGCGGTCCTGAACGAGCTGCTCGCCTACGCAGCCAGGGACATCGCCCCCAGCCCGTAGCGCGCAGCGTGCACTCCTGCGCACCAACCTTTACAACGCTGTGCGCGCCGCCGTGCCCGAGCCGTTGAGGAGTTCGTTGATGAGCTGCGTGGTCTCGATCTCCAGGGAGCAGTCGAGTGCCTGGTTGACCTGCTGGACGCGGGAGATGGCGGTGTGCAGCCCCTGTCGGTTCCCGGCGGCATACTCGATCCGGAGCCAGTCCCGATACAGCAGCTCCGCCGTGTCGTCGACGTCGAGACCGGTCGCGACGGCCTGGCGGGCGGCGCTGAGGTCGTGGTGCGGTCCCGCAGGCGTGCGGTAGGTGGCCACTGTGTGCGCCACGTCGATGATGCGCGTGACCATTTCCTGCTGGTAGGGCTCGGCCCAGGGCAGGGCCTTGCCCCCGAACGGCCGGCCGCGCACCAGGGTGAGCGCCTTTTCCAGATCGGTCAGGCCGGAGGCGCCGAGCGGCAGCGCGCGTTCGACGAGTTGCAGGAAGCGGGTCCAGTCACAGCGCACCCCGGGCGCGAGCTGGTACGGGTCGTCACCGGAACTGCGGCGCGGCACGTAGGGGTTGCCGACTGGGTCGCTGCCCAGGGAGCGGCGCAGGCCCTGCAAGCGGGCGTTGAGGGTGCTCGAGGACCAGGGGCTGACGGGATCCATGTCGGCGCACAGCACGTCCGCGCTCCGGCCGGGCCGGAAGAAGAGCAATGCGGCGAGCTGCGCCATCCGCGGACCGTGGCCGGTGCTGTCCACGCCGGTCACCTCAACCGGGCCCAACACCCTGATCTCCGGCGCGTGCAGGTCATGCGCCTCGCACTCCTCCGCCTCCGGTACTTCGCGTTCCTCGAGCGTGGCCTCAGCGGCGTCGGCTTCCGGGGCCTCGGCGCCGGCGGCGGTCTGCGCAGCTGCCGGGGGTACGGGAGCCGGGGGCGAAGGCACTGCCTCGGTGCCCGGGCCGGGATCGTCGCCTGCCGCAGTTGCGGGCGTGCCTGTGGGCAGGAGCCGCAGTCCGGACGGATCGGCGCTAGCGGCCAGCAGCGCCGGGAACACGCCGCTGCCAGCGTCGGACGCCGCCGCCAGCGACACGCTCGGGACGGCGGAAGCCGCGGCTGCCGCCGTCTCCTCCGGCGCGGTCCGCTCGGGCTGCTGCATGTGGTCGGGCTCGTCCGGGACGTCTTGCCAGGGCCCCTCGGCCGGATGGGACGCCTGCCCGGACACCTTCAGTGCCGTGGTGATCTGCAGGTAAGCGGCGTGTTCCAGGCGCTGCACCGTGATGTCGACGCCGGCGTAGTCGAGGTTCTGCGGTTCATGGAGGGAGGCGTTGAGGATTTCTGCCTCGGGGAAGTGCGCGGCCGCCGTACTCGCGGGGGCGATCAGAGTGACGGGGACAGTGCCCGCCTTGTCGATGACATCGGCGAACTGCCAGGCCGTGTCCGCGTCCAAAGACGACGCGCACAGCAGCAGATACGGCTGATGCTCGGTTTCGGGCATCTGGTGCGCCTCCAGCAGCCGTTCGCTCAGATCACGCAGGGCGTGCGCGGCTTGGCGCATGTGGGCGATCCGCGCGGTGGGCAGCAGCTGCGGCAGGTCCTCGCCGAACCCCACGGTGACGACCTCGACTTCGCTGGCCCACGGGCTCATGCCGAGTTCCAGCGCGAGCGAGGTGCACACCTCGGTGATGTGGACGGGGTTGCCGTCCAGCAGCAGCGCGGGCAGTCCGGCGAGGTTGAGCAGCAGGAGATCGCCCGTCTCCGTGCTGCCGATCGTGACCAGCCCCGGATACGGTGCAGGCACCTCGCGGGCTGCGTCCTCGTCCAGGACGACGGCATCGGAGGGCAGGGCCCACCATCCGCCCTGCCCGGCCACGAAGGGCGCCGCAGGGGCCGCGGTGAGATCCTCGGGCAACACCTCTACCGTGCGGGTGCCGATCCGGGCCGCCCGCAGCGGCGGCAGGATCGCGTCCTCCTCCTGGGCCGCCTGGTGGGCCAGCGTCCGCAGCGCCACGTCCAGGCGGGCAGCGCCGCCCGGCTCGGCGGCCGCCGCCAACTGGGCCTCGGCCGTGGATGTCTCCGACGCGATGGCGATCTTCTCGCCGGGCTTGCGGCGGCGGCGCTGCAGCGTCCGGCGCAGGGCGAGAGCACCGGTGATGGCGGCCGCCAGCAGCGCGCCAGCACCGAGAACGGTACGAAGGTTCAACGGGCTGCTGGCCGGAGCCGTCGTCGGGGTCTCGGACGCCGTGGCGGCGGGGGAGGAGACAGCAGCGGAGCCGGACGCTTCAGCCGACGCCGGCGGGGAGGCGGCAGAGGGAGACTCGCTGACGCTGGGCCGCGGGGTCGCAGAGGCCGTTGCCGACGGCGATGCCTGATCCTGTCCGGGCTGCTCGGCAGGGCGGCTGGCCGGTGCGCTGGGGGCCGACGACTGGGGTGCGGGCGTGGTGGTCTGGCTCGGCGCGGGCGGCTTCTCGGTGCCTGCGCGCGGCTTCTGGCTGGTCGGGGGAGTGGTCTCCTGGCTGCCCGCCTCATCACCCTGGTCATGGTCCTGGGACGGCTGGCCGGACTGGGCGCCGGGTACGGTGACCTGCTGCCCTGCATAGATGACGTTCGGGTCGGTGATCGCGGGCAGACCGTGCGGCTGCTCCTGGCCCCGGCTGGCCTTGAACAGCTCGGGCCATTCGCCGCCGTCGCCGAGTTCTCTCTCTGCGATCTTCGACAGGTAGTCGCCCGAGTGGACCGTGACGACGTGCTCACCCTTCTCGCCGGCAGCGGGCGCAGCCTCACCCAACTGTGTGCGGAGGCCTCCCACTCCCGTTGACGTGTCGGGCATCTTCAACTGCCAGCCGGGCTGCAGAAAGCTGTTCGCACGGAAGGTCGTGCCGTCGACCATGGTGTGGCCCTCGTTGAGAGCAGCGATCTCCCGCCACCTCTCACCATCGCCCAATTCCCGTTCGGCGATGCCCCACAGGCTCTCCGCCGGCCGTGTCTCGCGCACCGTGTACGACGTGCTGGACGCCGCGGTGCTCGCCGAGGATGTGGAGGCCTGCTCGGTCTCGGCGGCCTGCCGGGCCTGGGGCTGGCCCGGGACGGAGGCCGCCGTGGTGGCTGGGGCGGCCTGGGCGTCGGATGCCAGAGCCGAACTCGTCGGCATCAGCACCAGGATGCTGCCGATCAGGAGAGCCGCGGCGCGCTGGGAGGCACCCATCCCTCGCGGGGCGTGCCAGGTCCGTCCCCGCACCTGCGCGATCAGCTCGCGCACGGCGCAGAAAGAGAACTGGGCCCACCCGATCCACCCCACCGCGATGAGCAGCAGCAGGAACGCTGCGCCCGTGTCCTGGCGGTCCAGCAGGTGCGTGAGGTCGTCGTGGGCGGAAGCCCAGATGACCGGGGTGGCCCAGGCCAGCAGCAGCGGCAGCCCGGCGACAGCGGCGGCCAGGACCACCAGACTCAGGACTGCTTTGAGGAGCTGGCCCAGGGTGCGCCAGGCCGCTGCGGCGGGGGAGGGGGTGGTGCTCATCAGTTTCCTTCGGGAGCGGTGACACCATGCAGGAGGGTGGCCTTGCCATGGCCGGTGACCGACAGAGAGCCGATTCCAACCACCGACAAGAACTTCGTGTCGTATGTGCTGGTGACGACGACGGTGAGGGTCTTGCCGTCGCCGGACACGCTGACCATGCCGGTGGCGCCGGCGGAGCGCAGGTATGCCTGGGCTGCGGCCTGTGCGTCTTGCGGATTCACGGTGATCGCGGTCCCGTTGATGGCGTTGGCGGGGTCGATGGCCTGTCCGCCGGCCCGGGCGGCTTCGCCGGCGATGTAGTCGGCGCGTTCCGTGGCCCGCATTTTGCTGCCGCCGTCGACGGCGAGGCCGATGATTCCGATCAGCGCGATGACGCACACGGCGACGAACACGGTGACGCCTCCCCGGTCGTCCCGTAGCGTTCGGCGCAGGCCCCTCTGGCGGAAGATCATCAGTTCCCCCGCTGCCGGTACTGATCCACTACCGAGGTGGCGGTCGACGTGAGCGTCTTGGCTCCTGGCACGCCTGGGAGCAGCAGGTCGGAGAGGTTGACCGTGCAGGTCAAGGTTGCGGTGACCGTTCCTACCTGTCCCACCGGCACGCTGAGGCCGCCCGTGTTGATGTCGACCCTGGTGGACGAGCACTTGATGCCCTGGTCGTTCAGGGACTGCGCGGCCGCCGCCTGCGCGGCGCTCTGCGCGGATGCCGCGGTGCGGTGAATGGAGGCCTCCCGTGCCGCGTCCTCGGCTGCCGCGTCGATCTTCGCGCCGGAAGTGACGATGCGTCCGCCGGCGATGGCCATACAGATGAACATGATCAGCGCAGGGAGGACAATGGCAGCCTCGATCGCCGCGCTGCCCTCGTCGCTGCGGAGCCTGCGAGCCCACCGGGCTGTGTTTCGCACGTTCACCCTCCCGGTACCTAAAAGGCCAGGTTCGGCCCTGCGTGGTCGTTGCTGGTCAGGGTGGGTGGGTTCCAGGTCGGGGAGGTGGTCGGTTGTTCGGCATTCCTGA
>NZ_JBSGZV010000061.1:0-43476 GCF_053611185.1 Streptomyces sp. NPDC054834
GCCCTGGCCAGGGCGACCGCCCATATCCGACTACAACGTTGCCGGCTGGGGACAGTGGTAATGAAGGGCATTCCCAGGCCGAAGGGGAAGTTTTCCCCTTCATGGCCGGCGGTGTTCGCCCCATTCATCACCTGCGGATCGCTCGCCCACGTTCGGTCGTAGTAGGGAACAGGGACGCCGGTCGACGTCGTGGAACCCCGAGAGTCGTACAGGGTCCGGCGCTGGTGTGGAGGCCGTGCCGCCGCCACGACTCCCGTTGTGGCAATAGCCGGCGCTGGGGTTGCCCGGCTCAATCGGACCAGTGGGGATGGTGCCGCTTGAGCCGCCGACCACGTTTAGTACGCAGCTCGTCCGCGCCGCCGGATGCGCGGTGGACACAGTGCCGGGGCGACACCGGTCGGGCGATCGGGTTGTCTCGGGCGGCCCCCGGCCAGGGCGCATGGTTGAGGGTCGCCCGAGGCCCTGCTGTCCTGCAGAGGCAGGGCACTGCGACGTTGGAGCCCAGCGTCTGGCTTGGCCTGTGCGGCACGCCATGCCGCGGCTCCCCCACGCTGAGTGGCTTCGTCTCCTTCTAACGACAGCCGGCTGACGGCGCTCGTTGACGTGCTCCGCGACCGCATCCGCATCCCCTGGACGCAGACCGCCCCGGCACCGTAACCACCGACAGCACCTCGCCCGCTGGCAGGCCGATGCCGAAAACCGGACCATGCGGACACGGAAGGTTACAGCGCCAACTGTTTCCGCGCCGGGGACAGGGGCAGGCGAATGTGTGAGTGCCGATGAAAGGACCGACATGAGTGCCGGAGAGAAGGCCAAAGCCAAGGCCGAGCAGGTTGTCGGGAAGGCGGTGAGGAAGGTGGCTCACGCGGTCGGCAACCAGACCACCGCAGCCAAGGGAGCCGCACTGGAGGCCCGGGGCAGGGCCCGCGACACCAAGGAGAGGGCGAAGGACAGCTTCAAGCGCTGACCACGTCCTATGCGCATGTCGGACGTGCGAACGCGACCTTGCGATCAGCCACCCACGGAAACTCAGGAGCCGGGGCGCTGGCCCTGTACTGCCTGGCCCCGGCCGAGCCCGGCTGCGGGTGCGTGCCCTACTGGTTGGGCTTCGCCGCGCTGATGTCACCGAGCGCCGACTCCGCATCCCGTTCGATCGCCATGTCACCGAGGGACACGATGCCCACAGCGTGGCCGGCGTCGACGACGGGCAGGCGGCGGACGGAATGCTCGCGCATGAGCTCCACTGCACGATCGAGATCCTCGTCGGGAGTCACGGTGACAAGATCGTGGCTACAGGCGGAAGCAACGGTCCTCTGCTCCGGGTCACCGCCCTCCGCCAAGGCGCGCACCACGAGATCACGGTCGCTGACCAAGCCGCGCAGCTCATCGCCCTCGGTCACCAGGACGACTCCGATGTCCTCGTCACGCATCTTCCGGGCCACCGCCGTCACCGAGGCCTGCGGCTCCACCGTCACCAGTTCGCTAGTCATGATGTCGCGTACATGCTGAACCATGACGCCTCCCTTCCGAAGGCTCTGCAACAGCAGTCATCGGGCTGCGCCGACCGAGTACCCGACACGCGCCGAACTCCACCTGACGACCGGCCCAGCCGCAGCAGAAGCTTCCCGTCGCGCCCGTTGTCGATCGTCCGCGGCGGCCGCCGTGCCGGGAGTGGGAGCCGTAGAAACCGTAGCCGGGCATGTCCGGGACCAACATCTCGGCAGCCATGTGGCCAGGACGTCCATGCGCGCGTCGGCGCGTCTGCCCGCACGCGGACAGACGCGCCGACGGATCTGACGGGAGCGGCTGGTGTCTGCTTGTTGATCTACGCCCAGACTGCCTGCGCGTCGCGACGGTCAGGACGCCGCCGTTGCCGGTGGACCGGCTTTGCAGGCGTTGATGCGCTGCCGCAAGCTGAGCAGCCACCAGACGAAACCCAGGCCGACGCCCACGACGACGGTCAGGGCGGTCCGGTTGTTCACCTCGGGGACGGTGAGGACGACGATGACGGTCGCACATCAGACGAGGCCTGCGACCTGCCGGTCTCCCTGGAAGTCGAGGAGTACGACTTCCGCTCTCCCGAAGCTGGCCTGGACACCGGTGCGGTCGATGCGGCGATCCTGCGACCGCCGGTCGACCTCCCTTACGGATCCGACGTGCGCGTTCTGCGCAGCGAGCCCCGGGTGGCGTGCGTGTCCGACCTCCACCCACTCGCCGCGCGCACCGAGGTGAGCGTCGCAGACCTCCTTGACCAGCCGATCGTCGCCGCGCCCGGCAGCGGAGCCTGGCGTGACTACTGGCTCCTGCGCGACCATCGCGGCGGTAACGCTCCGCCAGTGGTGTACGAAGCGGCTACCTTCGAGGCGGAGTTGCAGGCCGTGGCCTCCGGTCGTGGCATATCGATCACGCCAGCCACCGCCGCCCGCTTCTATGCACGCCCAGGCCTGGCCTTTCCCGTCATCACCGATGTTTCCTGGTGCGACGTCGCCGTGGTGCTGCCTCCCAACCCGCTACCTGCCGCACGCCGCTTCGCCCGCCTGGCCCAGCAGATCGCCGGCGCGACCCCGGAAGTTGGCGCCGGTCCCGTTCAACCCCAACTTCAGCGGCGCGGTCGTCCTTCAACCTTTGTGGCGCCTCAGTAGGTGTTCTTGATCCCTGGCCGCGAGGTGGGTACGGCTGGATGATCTGGCTTGTGAGGGGTGTCGGAACGGCTCGGCGGCACTGCCGAGAGTGCGGTGGTCCACTGCCGCAGACAGGGTGTCCTTTTCGGTCTCTTCGGTTGGGGCCCAAGGCGGCCGGTTTGCCGACGTCGGCCGCCCCGGGGAGCGGTCGGAACGGGAGCGACTCCAGCACGCTGGACGCCTGGACGTCGACGACTCCGGCGGGTGCTGAACTGCCACCTCGGCTGCCATGCGCCGCGGAACCTCGGGAGTGGTGTGCAGGACGATGGCCGTCCGGACCCGGTCGGCCTGCTCGCCGGTGATACCGCGCCCGTGCAGAAAACGGCGGGCCTCGTCGGCACCGTCGATCTCGAAACGCTGGTCCATGCGGCGGAAGCGCTCAGCGAGCCCCAAACCGTGGAACACCGCCCCCATTTACAGCAGCTTGAGATCGAAGTCCAGCCCTTGCTCGCGGCCACGCAGCGACCCGAACAAGAACACCCCGCCCGTCGAGCGCGTAGCGGCGGCAGCGGGTGTAGACAGTCTTCCACGGCCCATAGCGTTCCGGCAGGTCACGCGGAGCGAGTAACTCCTACTCTTGATCGGTGAGTTCAGGGTTACGTATCACCCCACCATGATCCACCACTCGGTGATCTTTGAAGACGGACCCTAGTTCCTCCTGCCGTTGGTGCCGCCCGCGAAGGCGGCCAGCTCGGCCTTGGAGGCGAAGTTGCCCACGTTGGTGTCCAGCGGCTCGTCGGTGAACTGGTGGAACATCCACTTGGCCTGGATGTTGGGCTTGCCCGCGTGCACACCGTACTCGGCGATCCAGAGGAAATCACCCGCATTGCTGGTGGTGTCCCGGTGAGTCCAGAAGTCCCGGTTGCAGTACAGCCCGATCTTGTGGTCGGAGCCGCGGAGCCTCTTGACCTCGGCGATGAAGGAGTCCTTCTCCGCGCAGGTCGCCGCGGTGCCGTCCGGGTTGGTCTCCCAGTCGACGACCAGCAGGTCGTGCTCGATGCTCGCGCAAGCCTCCACGAAGTGGGCCGCCTGTTCCTTGATGTGGCCCGGGTGCAGGAAGTGGTAGAAGCCGACGACCAGGCCCGCGGCGCGGGCGTGCGCGGTCTGCTCCTTCTGCTTGGGGTTGACGTAGGAACGGCCCTCGGTGGCCTTGATGAACGCGAAGCTGGTGCCGGCGGTGGGGAAGTTCGCGTTCTGGAAGGCGGATACGTCGTAGCCCTTGAGCGTCATGGTGGTCCTCCGATGCGTTGATCCGGAGGGAGCACCGTGAGGCAGCCACGCGCATAGCGTCGCGCTCTGCCCGATGGGGGCAGCCGTCGACGACTTCGGCGTCCACGGCACCGCCGTGGCTCGGGCTCAGGCGGGTACTGGACCCCGAACAGGCTCTGGTCCAGGCGCTTGGCGCTCTGCGAGCGCCACCAGGTCCACGGCGGCCTGCTCGCCTGCGTCGGCGGGCCCGCTCAGGCCGGTGCTCTCCACGACCACCACGCCATACTTGCCGTAGCGCTCGCGGTGCTGCCGCTCCGGATGCCGGCGTTCGCGCGCCAGTCCGGCACGGTGCGGTCCTCCACGGTCTCTTCCACGATCTGTCAGGTGGCCGGACCGCGCAACTTGCGGGTGATGACCTTGGTGACGATGTCGCCGCCCCAGGCGCGGCGGATGTTCGCCATGGCTCGCGCGACCGATGTGGCGCGCGCGGTGCGGACCTTCCAGCGCGCAACAAGAGCAGCATGACCATCGCAGCGAAGCCCGCCGAGACCACCCGCAAGACCACCGTTTTGAAAGCCGACAGCCGCCCCGACGTTCAGCAAGCGCACCCCGACCAAACTCCGTGTCAGGCCTTCAGATGAAGCCACTCGTAGAGCCGCCGCAGCAGTGGCGGTTACGCGGTGACGAGACGGGCTTTCCCACCACTACGAGCATCGACGAGCTCGTCGCCTGGGTGCGGCCGTTCGACAAGGTGACCGTGTGCGAGCGGGCGCACCGGACCGGCCTTCCGGGCTGGGACCTGGTCGTCGTGGCCGAGGCACAGCGGACGCCGGGCCCGGATCGGGAAACCGTGGGCGGTCGTCCACGACAGCACCCGCATCCCGTCGCCGCACCGCTTGTACATGACGGTCCCGCCGAGGCTGTGGCAGCTGGACGAGGACCAGGCGCAGCAGGGTGTGCCGGATGAGCTGGCGAAGGCGGCGTGTCGGCACCCGTCGCAGGATCACCTCGGTGATCTCCCCACCGGAACCGGCCAGTTCGGCGTGCTCGGTGGGCTCGGCGGCCCAGGCGTCGAGATCGGACGCGCGGCCGGACGGCCAGTTCTCGGCCATCTCCCCCAGCAGCGGCCACGACTCGGCAAACCGCTCATCAGCTGCCCGCCATGACACCGCAAGCGGATAGGGGTCGTTCAGCCGACGTACCCGGGCCCCGGCGTCCCATTGCCCGCGCACAGCGACCGCCAGGCGATCGGCGATCTCGGCCGCGCTGTGTCCGCGCTCCTCGGCTGCCCCCCGCCGATTTGCGTGTAACGACGCCCAGGACAGGTAGAGACCGCCCACCGACGGAAGCAGTGTCGCCACCATGTCGGCCACGGGCAGGCCGAACCGGGAGGCCACCCACACGGCCCCGACCAAAAGGCCCGGGAGAGCGGTGCCGCTCCCCCGTTTGAGTGGGTGGCAGCTGGTGGACGTCCTGCTGCGATGTGGCGGCGTCCGCGATGTGGCGGCGCAAGAAAGGAAGCGGCACCGGTGAGAAGACGATCACGAGGCAGGACCCTTGGGGTGTGCTACGCCCTGTCACCAAACGATCTTGGGTGGTGGATCGCGGTTGGGTGGTACGTCTCCACGACCTGTCCGATGCTGAACCGAGGACCCGGGTCGCCCCAGGAGGGACGCCTGTAAACCGTGTGTATACCTTGCGTGTATAGTCTGCTCGGTGCCCCCTACGTTGACTCTCCCGCGCTCCACGACGAGCGACTCAGCGGCCACGCTGGCCACATGCGGTGGCGCTGGGCTCGCCCTCGGTGTCCTGACGAACCTGCTTCAAGGCTGGCTTCCATGGCCTTGGAGTCAGTTGGCGAACTCCGGCGGCGTGTGGTCAGTGTTCGCCTTTGTCACGGGATCTGTCCTCGCGAGTTGCGTAGGCAGTCTCCGGGGCCTCGCTGCGGCCGGAGCGCTGACAGAAATCGGCCTCGTTGTCGGCTACTACGGCTACGCGGAATTCGGCCGAGGCGGCATGGGGAGCCTTGTCCTTCCGCTGCTCTGG
This sequence comes from Streptomyces sp. NPDC054834, assembly GCF_053611185.1. Taxonomy (NCBI): domain Bacteria; kingdom Bacillati; phylum Actinomycetota; class Actinomycetes; order Kitasatosporales; family Streptomycetaceae; genus Streptomyces; species Streptomyces sp. NPDC054834. The sequence continues at coordinate 5,937 of NZ_JBSGZV010000061.1, forward strand.
CTGGCCATGGCATGCATCGCGGGGCCATTGTTCGGTGTCGCCGGCGCCTGGTGGCGGCGTAGCCCTCTGCTGTGGCAGCGACTCGCCGCGCTGGGCGCGTTCGGTGGCCTGTTCGGAAGTGAGTGCCTGCACGCGTGGCTGACTCTCGGGTATCCGCTCCAGGCGCTTGCCTGCGGTGCGGTCGCCTGTGCGCTCCCATTGTTGCTGGCCCGTACTTGGAAAGAGCGAGGCTTGAGTCTGGCTGCGGCGGTCGTCGCCTCTCTCATCGCGTACACGGCCGTCTACGGGCTGCTCGACAAGGTCTCCGCTTGAGCGGCTTCACACTGGTGGACCCGACCGCCACGCCAGTCGACCCACAATGGGCTGTCCATGCCTCCGAGGCAGCAACTTGGCGACAGCCTCGCCAAGCGCGACTCAGAGTTGTCATCAAACGTCACACCTGGGGAGCCCCGAAGCCCATGTAGGGCTTCGCCGGCCTTCTCCGCCAGGACTCGCCGTGGTCACCGTCGGCCTCACCTTCTGGCAGCTGACCATCCCCTCCATGTACGCGGGCGTCTACGCCACCCTCACCGGCGTGTTCGCGGCCGCCACCGGCATCGGCTGCGCCATCTACCGTTCGCGTCGCACGAACGACCAGGCCGACCACGACGACTGACGACGAAGCCCACTGCCCGCGACGAGGCCCGCGCAGACACCGTGCGTGGGCCTCGTGCCCGCAGTCCTGCACTACGTCCGCAGCCTCACCACGGCCAAGATCGTCAGCGAAGAACCAGTGCGGCCACCTGTTTGCCCAGGCACGGGACCAGTGCCGGCACAGGTCGTAGACCTCGCCCTCGACGCATCCGCCGGAGACGCTGCCGGTCACAGTGCCGTCGGCGGAAACGACGAGGGAGGCACCGGCCGGGCGGGGCGCGGACCATGAGGTGCGCACCACCGGGGCGAGACCCGCGTGTCCGCCGGCCGACAAGGTCCGGGTCAGGGCGGCCAGTACGTCACGCATGGCGCATTCCCGGTGCGCCTTGCCGCGCCTCCTCCGCAGTGCCGCCGGACTCGAGAATGCCGAGGATCGCGGTGCGCACTGCGTCAAGGGCGCCCGTGAAGTTGTCCCAGAAGACCATGTGCCGCGCGCCGGAGACCGCTGCGAGCCGGGCGCGCGGATGGGCGCGCGCCGCGTCCGCCGCATCCGCCGCGGTGACGACCGGGCTGTCCGCGCCGTGCACGAACCACACCGGGGCGGGCACGTGCGGCCAGTGGTCGAAGAAGTCCTCGGTCTCGAAACCGCGGTGGGTCGCGTCGACGGCTTCGGCGTCGCAGCTGGCCAGCCACCGGGCGCGCAGTCCGTGCTCCCGGGGCGGCCAGCCGGGCCACCACCGGGCGACCTCGTCCGGGCCGGTCCCCCGCTGCGCCTGCGCGAGCTGTTCCCTGAAGACGGCCAGTGAGGTCGGGTAGGGGCCGCGTCCTGGTCCGCTCATCGGGGGGTCGACGAGGAGGGTCCCGCGCAGCGGGCGGCTGCCACGGGCGGCGGTGGCGGCGGCGATCCGGGCGCCCATCGAATGGCCCAGCAGAAGCGGGCGGTCCAGGCCGAGGCCGTCGATCACGGCCTCGGTGTCGTCCGCGTAGTCGCGCAGCGTGTAGCCGGGGCCGCGGTCGGACAGGCCGCGGCCCCGCACGTCGACCACGATCGGGCGGACCGCGTCGGTCAGGTGCCGGGCGACGAAGTCCATGGTGACGGCCGGGCTGGTGATGCCCGGCAGGATGACGAGAGGGACGCCGTCCCTGCCGTAGTCGAGGACGTGCAGCCGGAGGTCCGCCGAGCGGATCCACCGGCTGCGGGCGGGGATGTCGGCCAGGTCGGCGAGGGCGGGCTGGGTGAGGTGGCGCAGGGGTACGGGCACGGGTCGCTCCGGAAGCGGCGGGGTCATGGGCGGCGGGGCGTGGCGGGTTCCGCGCTGCTGAGGTAGCCGACTGCGTCGTCGAGGCCGATGACGTCTCCGTACTTCGCCTGGATGTCGAAGAGGCCGGCCCGGTGGGGCCCGGGCGCGCGGTCGCCGACGCACTCACGCGGCACCAGCACCGGGAAACCGGACTGAACCGCGTCGACGGCCGTGGCCCGTACGCATCCGCTGGTGGTCGCGCCGCAGACCAGGAGGGTGTCCCGGCCGAGGCCGGTGAGCAGCGAGGCCAGGGCGGTGCCGAAGAACGCCGATGCCCCCTTCTTCACGATCAGGTGGTCCTCGGGGTGGCGCGGCAGGCGGGGGTCGAGGTGTACGGCGTCCGCGTCCTCGCGCAGGGCGCGCATGCCCGGCGCCTTGCGCAGCCAGGTGACGGCGTCGCCGTCCGCCTCGGCCTGCGTGTAGGCGATGGCGGTGAAGATGACGGGTACGCCGCGGGCGCGTCCGGCGTCGATGAGCGTGGCGGTGGCGGCCACCACGTCGCCGAGGTCCGAGCCGGTCGGGTAGCGGTCTTCGGTGAAGCCGCGGGTGAGGTCCACGACGACGATCGCCGGGGCGGCGCCTCGGCGGACGGGGGCGCCGAACCCGGCTTCGCGGTAGACGTCTTCGGTCGGTGTCCCGTAGAGGTGCTGTTCAGCCACGGCGCAACTCCTTGAGCTGCCGGGACTGCGAGGACACCTTGGCCAGCAGCCACCCCTGGACCAGGCCGCAGAGGAACGCCCCGGCCAGCGGCGCGTACTTCGCCGCGCCGGGTCCCATCAGGAGGGCCATGCCGTCCAGTTCACCGGCCGCGGCCGGCGCGGGCACGGGGGCGGTGACGGCGGCGCCGGCCGTCCCTTGGGGTGCCGGAGCGCGGTCCTGGTCGAGCAGCGCGCCGAGATTGACGGCGAACTGCTGGAGCAGCCTGTCGGAGACCGCCTTGATCGCACCCTTCCCGAACTGCGCGATCTTCCCCCGGATCACGAGGTCGGTCTCCAGGCGCAGCAGGGCGCCCGCAGGGTTCTCGTGGATGGTGACGTCGACCTGTGCCTCGGCGTCGCCGCTGCCCCGGGTGTCCGTCCCGCGGGCCTGGAGCCGCATACGGAGTGCGTCGTGGTCTACCTCCGTGAAGCGCACGGAGCCGGTGTACGCGGCCGAGACCGGGCCGACCTTGACCTTCACTCCGCCCGAGTAGCCGTCGCCGTCACGGCCGTCGACCGACGCCCCGGGCAGACAGGTCACGACGCGCTCGACGTCGTTGACCAGTCGGAAGACCTCGTGGGGGGTGGCACGCACCACTACTTCGTTGCTGAGGATCACTGGCTGCTCCTGGGCGGTTGGGCGGGCTGCGCCGCGCGGCGACGGGCGGCGCAGTCGTAGATCGCCTCGACGATGGTCTGATAGCCGGTGCAGCGGCACAGGTTGGCGGCGACGACCTCGCGGATCTCGTCCTTTGTGATGTTGTCGGGCTGTTCGGCCAGCACGCCTTCGGCGAGCATCAGGAAGCCCGGGGTGCAGAATCCGCACTGCAGTGCGTGGTGAGCGGAGAAGCACTGCTGGAGGTCGCTGAGTTCGCCATGGGGGGCCAGCGACTCGACCGTGCGGATCTCGCGGCCCTCGGCCTGCACCGCGAAGACGAGGCAGGCCCGTACGGGTTCGCCGTCCAGCAGCACCGTGCACGCGCCGCACACACCGTGTTCGCAGCCCACGTGCGTGCCGGTGAGCTGCATCTCGTGCCGCAGGACGTCCGCGAGGGTGTACCGGGCCGAGACGAGCAGGTCGTACCGCTCGCCGTTGACGGCGAGGGTGATCAGATGGTCGTCGTTCATGCCGGTACCTCCAGGGCGCGCTGTACCGCCTCCGGGGTGATGGGGGTGTCGTCGAGCTCGACGCCGGTACGGCGCAGAGCGTCGTTGACGGCGTTGAGCACCGCGGCCGGGGCGCCGATGGTGCCGCCTTCACCCACGCCCTTGGCGCCGCTCTCGGTGAGGGCGGACGGCGTCTGGAGGTGGTGGATGGCGATGTCCGGGATCTCGCAGGCGGTGGGCACCTTGTAGTCGATGAAGCTCGCGCAGGACGGCTCGCCCTGCGCGTCATAGGTGACCTGCTCGAACAGCGCACCGGCGATGCCCTGGGCGATGCCGCCCCGGCACTGGCCGTCGACGACCTGCGGGTTGACCGCGACGCCGCAGTCCTCCACGCACATGTAGCGGAGGATCTCCACCTTGCCGGTGCCGGGGTGGAGTTCGATGACGACGCCGTGCGTCGCGTTGGAGAAGGTACCGTCGCCGTGGGCGTCGAAGGCGGCCTCGGCCGTCAGACCGGGATCGGTGTCCTTGGGCAGCAGGTGCGCACGGAGGTAGGCGACCTCCGCGATCTGTTCGTACGTCAGCCGGGTGCCGGGGTCGCCCCGCCGGCGGACCCCGCCCTCGTCGAGTTCGGTGTCCTCGACGGTGGTGTCGAGCAGGTGTGCCGCGATCTGCCGCAGCCTGAAGCCCAGTTTGCCCGCGGCGAGCGCGACGGCGCTGCCGCCGATGGTGAGCGAGCGGCTGGCGAAGGTGCCCCAGCCGTAGGCGACGCTGTCGGTGTCCCCCTGCCGGATCCGCACCTTGGCGAGGTCCAGGCCGAGGCGGTCGGCGACGATCTGGGCGAGGGTCGTCTCATGGCTCTGGCCGTGGCTCATCGTGCCGGTGGTCACCACGACGCTGCCGGACAGGTCCATCCGGATCCGGGACAGGTCGAAGCCGGGGACCACCGCCATCTTCCGCTTGGCGAAGGCGTCCGTTCCGTAGCCGGTGCGCTCGTTGAAGCACGAGAAGCCGATGCCGACGTGCCGTCCCGCGGCCACCGCCTCGCGCCTGAAGTCGTACCAGCCCTCGTCCGCGAGGGACTTCTCGCACAGGTTGAGCGACTCCAGGTAGGAACCCGGGTCATAGGTGATGCCGTTGACCCCGGTGTAGGGGAAGCTGGTGATCAGGTTGCGGCGGCGTATCTCGACGGGGTCGATGCCGAGCTCCCGCGCCGCCCGCTCGAAGAGCCGCTCGACCACCATGACGTACTGCGGCCTGCTGACTCCGCGGTACGGCGCGCTGGGCGCCTTGTTGGTGGCGACCGCCCGGCCGCGGACCCGGTAGGCGGGCACGCGGTAGACGCCCGGCATCTCGGCCGAGGCCATCAGGGGCTCGATTCCGGCGGTGAACGGATAACAGGAATAGGCGCCCATGTCGCAGATCACGTCGGCGTCCAGCGCAAGGATCCGGCCCTCGTCGTCGAACGCGGCCCGAACGTCATAGCGCTGCTCGCGCGCGAGGAACGAGGCGCTCAGTGCGTCCTTGCGGTCCTCGATCCACTTGACCGGGCGGCCCAGGCACAGCGCCGCGGCGGCGACCGCGATCTCCTCCCGGCCGACCACGCACTTCTGGCCGAAGCCGCCACCCATGTCGGGCACCAGCACGCGGACGGAGTTCTCTTCGCGGCCGAGCGCGCGGGCCATGACCGTACGCACCTGGTGCGGGATCTGGGTGCACGTCCTGACGACGAGCTGGCCGTCGCGCTCGTCCCAGCTCACGACGGCTCCCCGGGTCTCCAGCGGCAGGGCGTTCTGCCGGCCGGTCTTGCTGCGCACTCTCACGACGCAGGGGGCGGCGGCGAAGACCTCGTCGATGCCCGGGGTGGCGAACATGGACACGTCCAGCAAGGTGTTGCGGGCCGCCTCGTCGTGGACGAGCGGCGCCCCCTCGGCCAGCGCCTGAAGGTCCGAGACGACCGGGGTCCGCACCTCGTACGTCACCTTCGCCGCCTCCAGCCCGTCTTCGACGGAGTACGGGTCCTCGCCGATGACGATCGCGAGGGGTTCACCGGCGAAGCGCACCCTGTCGCGGGCCAGCACGGGCATGTCGGTCACCGTGAACTCGGACGACGGGCGTTCGAGCACGGCGGTGATATCGCCCAGCTCCAGGTCGGCGGCGCTGTACGCGGCCACGATCCCGGGGACGGCGCGGACCGCTGACAGGTCGAGGGAGGTGATCGTGCCCGAGGCGACCGTACTGCGGACGAACTGCGCGTGCAGCATGCGCGGCAGGTGGATGTCGTCGACGAAGGTGCCCTTCCCGGTGAGCAGGCGCGGGTCTTCCAGGCGCAGGACCGAGGCGCCGACCCAGTGGCCACGGGCGGTGAACTCGGGTTTCCGGGATTTGTTCTCAGCTGCGGTCATCGGGGCAGCGCCTCCTCACAGGCCTGGACGACGAGCTTTCTGATCAGGAGCCGCCGGTAGTGGCTGCTGCCGTGGGCGTCGTCGGGCGGGTCGACGGCCGCCGCCGCGGCCGCGGCGCACTCCTCGAACAGCTCGGCCCTCGGCCGGCCGCCCGCCGCCAGCACGGCTTCGGCCTCCGGTACCCGGCAGGGAGCCGGTGCCACCCCGCCGAGCGCGACCGCGCCGCCGCGCACGTCGCCGTCCGCGAGGTCGAGGCGGACCCCGGCTGCCACGGTGGCGAAGTCGCCACGGCGTTCGGCGAACTCGGTGAGCGCGGCGTGCGGGGCCGGGTGGGGGAAGCGGACCTCGACGATGACCTCGTCCGGTTCCAGGGCCGTCGTGTAGAAACCGAGGAACATCTCGTCGGCGGGGATCACCCTCGGCTCCCGCCCAGGACCCTGAACGACGGTCTCGGCGTCCAGGAGCACGGCGAGCAGACACCACTCGGCGGTCGCGTCACCGTGGGCGATGCTGCCGCCGACCGTACCGCGGCAGCGGATCGGCAGGTGCCCGATCCAGCTCATGGCCCGGCGTACGACCGCGAAGTCCGGCCCGAGGACGTCGGGGGGTGCGGTCTCCACCGCGCGGTGGGTCGTCAGCGCGCCCAGCCGCAGGCCGGCCTGCGCGGTCTGGCGGATGTAGCGCAGCTCTCGCAGGCCGCCGATGTCGACCAGGTGCTGGGGCCGGGCGAGCCTGAAGTTCATCATCGGCACGAGGCTCTGGCCGCCGGCGATGAGTTTCGCCTCCTCACCGAGTGCACCGAGCTCGGCGAGGAGGGCACCGGCGCCGGCCACGTCGCGGGCCCGATGGTAGGTGAATGCGGCGGGTTTCATGGTCCTCCCGGAGCTGCGCTGGGTGGCCGGAGCCGGACGGGGCGACCGGTCACGGAGAGGCGAAGGGATAGTCGAACGCCTCGGCGTCGGGGTCCTGGAGAGGAGTGCCCCGCCACAGCCACTGGTAGGAGACGTCCGACTCGCCGCTGAAGTGCTTCAGGCGCTCGTCGCGGTCACGCTGTTCCGGACCGTCGGGGAGGTGGTAGAGGGTCATGTTGTTCAGCGCGGCGTCCTGCACCATGCCGGCGTGCTTGGCGCGGCGCGCCACGTACCGGATGAGCGCCTCGCCGACCGACGCGACCGGCACCCGCCCGAGTTCCTCGGCCAGGACGGCCGCGTCCTCCATCGTCTGGGAAGCGCCCTGCGCCTGGTAGGGCAGCATCGCGTGGCAGGCGTCGCCGAGCAGTGCGACGTGTCCGTCGACCCAGATCGGGTCTCTGCGGCGACGGTACATCGCCCATGCGCCGGCGTCACCCTCCGCCTTGGAGAGCATGGCCGCGACCCGGTCGTCCCAGCCGGAGAACGCCTCGGCCATCTCGTCGGCCGTGGCGGGGGCGGTCCACTGCTCGGCCACGCCCGGGGTGCACGGCACGATGGCGACGACGTTGAGATATTCGCCGCCGCGGATCATGTAGTGCACGAGGTGCCGGCCGGGGCCGAACCAGATCGTGCTCTGGAAGCGGTCCACCAGCCAGCGGGTCGCCGGGTCGGCGGCGATCTTGTCTCCTGGGATCAGCGCCCGGTAGGCCATCTCGCCGGAGAACTCCAGGGTGTCCGGCAGGCCGAGCAGGTCCCGTACTCGGGAGCGGATGCCGTCGGCGCCGATGAGGACATCCCCGGTGTGACGGCGGCCGTCGGACGTGACCGCCACGGGCCTGGCCGGTTCGCCACGGTCGAGGGCGATGACCCTGCTGTCGGTGTGCACCTCGACCACGGGCCCGGCACCGTCCGGGTCCAGGCACGCGTCGAGCAGGGCTTTGTGCAGGTCGGCGCGGTGATAGTGCCAGTAGGGCGCGTTGTGGTCGCGCAGGCAACGGTCCCCCAGCTCGGTCAGAGCGATGATCCGGCCGTCCTTCCAGCGGCGGCGTACCTGGTCCTGCGGTTCGGTGCGGATCGCCTCCAGCCGTGGACGCAGACCAAGACCCATCAGGATCCGGCTGGCGTTCGGCGCGGTCTGGATTCCGGCACCCACCTCACCGAGCTGGGAGGCCTGCTCCAGTACGGTGGTGCGCAGGCCCTTCTGGCGCAGGGCGAGGGCCGCGGTCAGACCGCCCAGGCCGCCGCCGACGATGATGACGCTGTACGACTGGCTGCTCACGGCTGCGCGTCCTTCGCATTGTCGGGCACCGGCGTGGTGTACGTGCCGCTGAGCAGGCGTCCGGCGCCGGGGACGGTCGTGGGCAGGCCCAGGGCGTCGAGGATCGCGAAGGTCGTGGAGGTGGCGGCCGAGAGCACGGGTAGGCCGGACGCTTCCTCCACCCCTTCGATGGCGGACAGCGAGGGCATCTGGACGCAGGCGGACAGCACGATGGCGTCCACTCCGGTCAGGTCGAGCCGCTTCCAGTGCCGGAAGAGGTCCTGCGGGTCGAGGCGGGCGACGGCCAGATTGTCCTGCACCTCCAGGCTGAGGGCGTCTACGACCTCCGTGCCCGCGTCCTCGATGTACTGCGTGACCATCGCGGTGAGCGGTTTGGCGTACGGGGTGATCAGGGCGACCCGCCGCGCGCCGAGGGCCGCGATCCCGGTGAGCAGGGCGCCCGCGCTGGACAGGACGGCGGCGTCGGAGTGCTGCTCGCGCAGGGCCGAGGCGATGTCGGCCTCCACCGCGCGGTGCGCCCCCGGCCCCTGGGCCATGATCGCCACCAGGCAGGCGGAGGCTACGACGTCGGGCTGGACATCGGCCAGCTCGCCTGCGGCGCGGGACACCTGGTCGTTCATGTCCCGCAGCTCTTCGAGGGTGACGTTCCGCATCCGGGTCCGGCTGCTGTGGAACACGAAGCTGTCCCCGGGCTCGGCCGCTTCCCTCGCCCGGAGCATGCGCGGCAGTTCGGTCTCCATGGTGCGGTTCGAGCTCGGCACGATCATGCCGATGTGGTGCTCGGCCATCAGCTGCACCGGCCCTTCCGCTCGGCGGCGGGAGTGCCCGCGGCGGCGCTCATCGGCGGGCCGCCGGGCGCATCTCGGGTACCACGACGTCACCGTCGACGACGACCGGTTCGCCATCGAGGAAGAGGCTGCATCCGCGCATGGGGATGTCGAAGTGGCAAGGGGTGTCGTTCGGCCCGCCGAGTTCGTTGTTGGGGCCGATGGAGAACATCACGTTGCCGTAGAAGGACCGCAGTTCCATGCCCATGCCGCCGGGGAACTGGGTCAGCCCGTGCCACTGCGCGCGCTCGTCGAGTCCCCAGCCGACGTGCGACATGCCGTAGCCGCGCGGGTCGTCGAAGGACTCTATGTAGGAGGAGAGCAGTTGCGCGTCGAGGCCGCCGCGGATGGCGGTGATGAAGCCCTTCTCGACGGTGATCGTCACGGGCGTCTGCACATAGGTGTTGAAGGGCAGCAGGACGTCGCCCGGGGAGAGCACGATCGTCCCGTCGACGCCGTCGTCGGTGCCGCCCGTGAAGACGAACGCGGCGGGCCAGTGGTCCCAGCGGCCGGGCTGGTCGGTGTAACCGTATTCGCTGAGGGTCGGGTAGCGGCCGAGTTGGTAGGTGACGTCGGTGCCGGCCGGGCTGGTGATGTGCAGGGAGCCGGCGCGGGCCAGCAACTCGGCGCCCACCTCGACCCGTTCACGCAGTTCCGGGGTGGGCATCAGCCGGGCGAGGAGCGGAGCGGGTTCGACGACGGTGAGGATGCGGGTGCCCGCGCCCTGGATGGCGAACTGCTCCTTGCTGAAGAGCAGGAAGGTCAGGTCCACCAGCATGTCGGCCTGCTGGAGGGCTTCGACCGCGCGGGGGTTGCCGGCCAGCCCGGAGTCGCCCACCGCCCAGGCGCCGGAGGCTGTGGAGGGCTCGGGCAGCCTCATGTGATAAGCGCTTGCGCCGAGTTGCTGGGCGGCGAAGAGGAAGGCGTCGGCGTAGTCGGCGCGTTCGGGGCCCCGGGAGAGCACGGCCACCGTCTCGCCCTCGTGCACGGCGCTGAGGGTCAGCTGCCGTAGGCAGATCTGGTTGAGCAGATTGTGATTCACAGGTCTCCCCAGCGGATGGGTTGTCGGGGGTCGGCCGGCGGGTGCGGGTGCTGGCAGTGCGGTGTCAGGGGGTGATGTACGCGTTGGTGTAGTAGTCGCCGGGCGCGAGGGACTTGGTGATCTGGCCGGCGTCCTTGAACGCGGTGGCCAGGCCCGTCCACTGCTTGTCGGTGGCGGTGAAGAAGCCGGACTGCGCCACGATGTAGGGCACGGTGGCCTTCCACTGGCCCAGGTCGGCCGCATAGTTGGCGGCCTTGATCTTGAAGTGGGCCTCGTACAGCTTCACCGCGGCCTCGGGGTGGTCCATCGCCCACTGCGTCGCCTTGCGGGTCGCAGTCAGCCACCTCTTGGCGACGGCCGGGTTCTTCTGGAGCCACGACTTGTTGGCGACGTAGTTCCACACCGGGGCGTCCGGGGCACCGCTGTCCTTCGCCAGCAGCTGGGACGGCGCCTTCTTGGTCGCCTGCTGATACTGCGGGACGGCGTAGTTGGAGGTGTTGGTGGCGTAGTCGATCTTTCCCGCGAGCAGCAGGGGGATGTCACCGTCGACGGCGACGATCTGCTTGACGTCCTTCACGCTCAGCCCGGCGCTGCGCAGCATGACCGGCAGCATGGCCTTGGTCCACGCGTCGTTGAAGACGCCGATGCGCTTGCCCTTGAGGTCGGCCACCGTGAAGGACTTGCCGGCCGGGCCGAACAGGCCCCAGTTGTTGCTCTGCGAGTAGTTGGCGATCGAGATGACCGGCAGCCCCTGCTCGGCGGCGAAGACGATGTCGCTGGACGTCGACTCGCCGATGTCGCCGCTGCCGGTGGCGACCATCTTCACGGTCGTGGAGTTGTCCGGCGGACGGACGATCGTCTGGTCGATACCCGCCGACTTGTAGTAGCCCTTGTCCATGCCGACGACGTAGGGCAGCCAGGTGATGTCGGGGGCTATCCAGTCGGGGACCATCCGGACGCGGTCGGCGCTGCCACTCGCGGCAGCCGCACTGCCGCCTCCGCCACCGCACGCGGCGACGGCCGCCAGCGGAAGCACGGCGCACAGGGCGATCCAGGGGGGTCTTGCGTGACGTCTGCTGTTGACGGTGCTTCTGTTCGTCATGGCGATCAGATCCTTTCGGTGGCGAGGGTGAGGGTTTCGCTCGACTCGTGGTCACGTCCCGGCCTGCGGCGTGCCGTGGACCGCGCGCGCCACGGGGTGAGCAGGTATTCCAGCGCGGTGATCAGCACAAAGCCGCTCAGGCCGATCAGAGTGAGCAGCAGGACGTCGGCGTAGACACCCGCGGTGTCCAGACGGGAGTTCTTCAGTAGGAGATCCTGACCGAGGCCCGGACTCTCGGAGGCCGTCCATTCGCCGATCACGGCGCCGGTGACGGTGTAGGTGGCGGCGAGCTTGAGGGCGGAGAAGAGCGGGGTGAGGGTCGCGGGCAGCCGGATGAGCAGGAAGAGCTTCATGCGGCTGCCGCCCATGGAGCGTGCCAGCGCCACCATGTCCTTGTCGATGGACGTCAGGCCGTCGAGGACGTTGACGACGACCGGGAAGAAGACGATCAGCGCGACGATCACGAGCTTGGGGGCCAGGCCGAAGCCCAGGATGATGACCAGCGGCGCGGCCAGAGCGACGATCGGTATGGCCTGGGAGGCGATGAGGATCGGGTAGAAGACCTGCTGGATGATCTTGACGTGTGCCATCAGGACGGCGAACACGAAGCCCACCGCCACGCCGACGACGAATCCGGCGACGCACTCCCAGATCGTCTGAAACACCAGGCCGTGGAGGTCCGACCAGTTGCCGGTCAGCGCGGAGAAGGTCTTGCCGGGGGTGGGGACGACGTAGGAGGGGACGTTGAAGACCTGCGTGGCCAGCGCCCATACGGACCAGACGATCAGCACCGCCGCCAGCAGGTACACCACCCGCATCGCTCCGGGAAACCACCGAGAACGGGTCATATCCGGGTTCCCTCCTGGGACGTTGCGGCACGGGACGCGTACAGATCCGCGAGCACGTTGCGCTTGAGTTCGGTGAACTCCGGCGAAGTGACGGTGTCGAGCACACGCGGGCGCGGCAGCTTGACGTCGTGTACGGCGCCGATGCGGCCCGGCCGGGTGGACATCACGACGACCCGGTCGGCCAGGAACACCGCCTCGTCCACGTCGTGCGTGATGAACAGGACGGTGCGAGCCGAGTCCGCCCACACCTGGAGGAGCCACTGCTGCATGTCGAAGCGGGTCTGCGAGTCGAGCGCGCCGAACGGCTCGTCGAGCAGCAGGATGTCCCGGTCGAAGGCCAGCGTGCGCATCAGCGCGACCCGCTGGCGCATGCCCCCGGACAGGGCGTGCGGGAAGTGGTCGACGAATTCGCCCAGGCCGTACCGCGCGGCGAGCTTGCGGGCCTGGGCCCGGTCCTCGCGGGTGGCTCGCCCGGTGAGCGCCGCGCCCAGCACGATGTTGCCGGTGACGGTGCGCCATGGCACGAGAAGGTCCTTCTGGAACATGTAGCCGACGTGGCCGGTCGCTCCGGTGACGTCGGTGCCGTCCACGAGCACCCGGCCCGACGTGGGCCGCTGCATCCCGGCGACGATGTTCATCAGCGTGCTCTTGCCGCAACCGGAGGGACCGACGATGGCGATGAACTCCCCGGCCCGGACGTCCAGCGAGGCGGAGGAGAGCGCGAGGGTGGGGCCGAACCGGCACTCCACGTTCTCGATGACGAGTTTCGACTGGTCAGGCATGGTGGCTATCCCTCCGGCGAGGCGAGGGCGGGATACAGATACATGGCGGCAGATCCTTTCGAGCGGGGCGAGGCTCACCAGGAGATAATCCGGACACGTATTATTGGGGTCCGGTATATCAGTCGTCGGGCAGCTTGACCAGAGTCCGCCGAGAAAAAAGAGGCCGAAGCGAAGGATGGAATTCCGCGCTGGGAGCCCGGTCCGAGGTGGTGGCAGGTGGTTGCGTCGCATGCTTAGAGTTGGCGTCATGGCTGACATCGCAGAACCACGATCCGAGCCGCCGGTCAGTCCGACGGCCCTGCTGGAAGCGCCCGGTTTCCTCGTCCGGCGCCTCTACCAGGCGTACATCTCGGCCTGGACGCGCGGTGTGGACTCTTCGTTGACCGGACCCCAGTTCGCGGTCCTCACGGCGATCGACGCGCAGCCCGGATGCGACCAGCGGTCGATGGCGGCGGCGGTCTCGTTGGACACCTCCACGATGACTGACATCGTCCGACGGATGGAGAAGAACGGCCTGATCACCCGTCAGACCTCCGGCAACGACGCACGCCGCAAGCTGCTGTATCTGACCGACGGCGGCCGCAATGTCCTGGAGAAGGCCAATCGCCTCGCCAGGGAGCTGGACGAGAAACTGCTGCGGCTCTACGGCCCGGCCGAACGCGCCGAGCTGATAAGGGTGTTGGGCTCGCTCGCCGACCACTGGGAGTCCGTGTCGGGAGAGTTGTGAGCCCTCGGGCCCAACTCCCCGCGTAGCCCTTGACGTTCAACGGAACCGACGCAACACCTGACGCGTCAGACCGCCGGACACGGCGGCGGGACCGGTACGCACCGACAGCCCGACGGCAGCCCCCTCCAGGAGACGTCACCCTGCTCGGGCGACTCGCCTCCTGGACTCGACAGTCGCTCAGAGCAGGCCGCGAACCCGGGCCGTCCGCATGTGACCGGCGTGCTCACGGACGGCGGCGACGCCGTGTTCGGCGACCTGGTCGTCGATGCGTCCGGCCGCCGCTCTCCCGTGGTCCGCCTGCTCGCCGAGATCGGCGCGCCCAGACCGTTGGAGGACCGGCAGGACACCGGGTTTCGCCTGTACGCCCGATCCTTCCGCGCGATGCCGGGCAGTGCCCCGTTCGAGGCGGGATGGGCCGTGCACCACGGGGACAGCGTCAGCATCGCGGTGGTGTCGGACGGGACGGGCAGTTGGACCGTCGCCTTCGCGATCGATGACGAGGACTCCGGCCTCCATCCGCTGTCCGGTCCGTCCGCCTGGTTGCGGGCGGCCACCCTGTACAAGCCGCTGCTGCCCGCGCTGGAGGGCACCGCCACCCCCCGCGTGGGAGTCACCACCCGCACGGAGAGCCATCACCGCAGGTTCGTCGTCGACGGACTTCCGGTCACCACCGGTTCCGTCAGCCTCGGCGAGGCGTGGGCGGCGTGCCATCCGCTGCTGGGCCTCGGGCCCTCCGTGGGGTTGCTGCACGCCGTTCTGTTGCGGGACGCCGTCCCCGGAGGACATCGCCGCCCGGTTCGACCACGCGACCGAGAGCGTCCTGGCACCGCTGCACCGGCAGGTCGCCGACTGGGAGGAACGGCGCGGGCGTCGGCACGGCGGACACGCCGACCCACCTCCGACGTACGGCCTGGTGCCAGGCGTCCTCGGCCTGTGGGCGACAGCTACGGGAGGGACCTGGAACGGCCCGTCCCGCGGTGTGCTCCTCGGGGCTCTGGCGGGTTGGCGCGAGGCCGGCTGAGCGTGGCGCACGACCAAGCCCGTCGGCGCGCCCCTCTCCCCTCCGACGCACACCCCTTCATGAACGGCTTCACCGAACGCAGCAGACGGGGTGTCCCCAGGCATGAAAACGACCGCCGACGCAGAAACAGCGCGGCCCGACGCGGTCGCCGACCCGGGAGGGGAAGGCTGCGAGGAGTTCGTACGCGACGTCTACCACCACCACGGCACCACCCTGCTGCGCTATTCCGCCCACCTGCTGAACGGCGACTGGCACAAGGCCGAGGATCTGCTGCAGGAGGCCACGGTCCGGGCCTGGGCGCGCTACGGGACCGCGGTCACCGAACCCGGATCCGTCCGCCCCACCGGCACGGGGTTGACGCTCATGCTGCCGCCGCTGTCCTGGAGCATGGTCAGGCTGGAACCCGGTAACGGCGAGAACCGGTGACAGCTCCCGGCCCGTTCCAGTGCCTCGGGCGCTGAAACGGGCCGGGCCGTCGCCTCGACCTGGTGACCGCCCGGCCGGCCAGGTCAGGAGGTCAGGACCTGGTCCACTTCTGGTTGTCGCCGCCGTCGCAGGCCGACAGTTGCAGCAGTGTGCCTTTGGCCGTGCCGCTGTCGGTGGTCTCGAGGCATTTGCCGGCGTTGACGTTGAGGATGGTGCCGTCGGAGCGCACCCGCCACTGCTGGCCCGCGTTGCCGTTGCAGTCCTTGATCTGCACCGCGGTGCCGTCGGCGGTGCCGCCGCCGGCGGCCTCCAGACACCTGTTGTAGTAGACCGTCAGCTCGTTGCCGACCGTGGAGGTCCAGGCCTGGTTGCGGCCGCCGTTGCAGTCCCACAGGGCCGGGCGGGTGCCGTTGGTCTGGTTGCCGCCGGGCAGGTCGATGCAGCGGCCCGACTGCGGTCCCTTGTAGACGTTGGTGGTGTTGAAGCGGAACCACTTCTGGTTGGCGCCGCCGTTGCAGGTCCAGATCTCCAGAGGTTTGCCGACGGTGCCGCCACCGCCGGTGACGTCGAGGCACTTGCCGGACCCGGTGTTCACCACCGTGCCGTCGCCCTTGACCGTCCACTGCTGGGCGGCGGTGCTGTTGCAGTCGTAGATCTGGACCGCGGTGCCGTCGGCGGTGCCGCCGCCCTTCACGTCCAGGCACTTGGTGCCGTAGACCGTCAGCCGGCCGGACGCGTCGGCGGACCAGGTCTGGTTGGCGTCGCCATGGCACTCCCACAGCGCGAGCTGGGTGCCGTTGGTCTGGCTCCCGCCAGGCACGTCGGCGCACAGCCCGGTCTCCCTGTCCTTCAGGACGCCGGTGAGGCCGCGGCCGCTGCACGAGGTCAGTCCGGTCGTGTAGGGGCAGAGCACGGTGACGAAGCCGCCGTTGGCCGCCTCCGGGACGGACAGGGTGTCACTGTTGGTGACCACCTTGGTCTCGTGCAGCAGGCCGTCGGCACCGTCACGGACGGTCTCGGCCAGCCACTGGCCCGAGCCGAGGAACGACAGCGAGGACTGGAAGGTCTTCGCGGACAGCGCCGAGATGCCGCCGACGTACCAGCGTCCGCCGGACCGGCGGGCCAGGTACGCCTCCTTTCCCGGGCTTCCGCCGAGCAGCCGGGTCTCGTCCCAGGCGGTCGGCAGCTGGTCGAGGATCCGCAGTGCCTCGGGACGGGCCTCGTAGCTCTCCGGGCTGTCGGCGAAGTGCTGCCAGCCGGACTCGAACACGACCGAGGTGGCCAGTTCGTGGGCGTCGGTGGTGTTCCGGCTGGTCATGCTGAACACCACGGGGGTGAAGTCCATGCTGGAGACGACGTTGCGCGTGTACGGCAGGATGGTGTTGAAGGCGGCCCGGTTGTTGAACTGTTCGGAGCCGTAGACGGCCTCCCCCGACATCACCTGCGGCCAGGTCCGCTGCATGCCGCGCGGCATGGCGGAGCCGTGGAAGTTGACCATGAGCTTCAGATCGGCCGTATGGGCGAGGACGGCGTCGTACCACTGCAACGTCGGCTGGGTGTACTCGTACGAGAAGTCGATTTTCACTCCGGCCGCCCCCCAGTTCTTGACCTGGGGCAGCCAGGTGGCGCGCTGCGCGGCGGTCCGCAGGCTGGAGGAGTTGAACCACAGGATGATCTGAACGCCTCGGGCCTTGGCATAGGAGACGATGTCCGGCACCCAGCCGGACGACCAGCCCTCGTCGATCAGGACGTACCTCCAGCCGTGCCGCTGGGCGAAGTCGATGTACTGCTTCTGCCGGTCCTCGCTCGACGGGCTGGAGTGCTCGCTCAGCCAGGACCAGGCGACGGCGCCCGGCTTGATCCAGGAGGTGTCGGCCACCTTCGACGGCGCGGCCAGGTCGTCCACGATCGTGGACCGGGTCACGGTCGCGAGGTCGCCGACGGCCACGGTGCGCCAGGGTGTCGCCAGCGGCAGCGTGCTGGTGATCCCACTGGCCAGGGTGGTGGTGTAGGTGCCGGAGCCCGAGGTGTGGGACAGGTACGAGGCGGCGTAGCGGCCGTCGAGGTCGGTTTCGGCCACCAGCGCATACGTGCTGCCGACCTGGAACAGCGCCGGCAGGTGGTAGGTGCTGGTCGGTGCGGCGCCTGCGGTGGTGGCGAACCACTGGCCCTGGTCCTCGCTGTGGGGCGGCACCAGCCAGGCGTTGGACGACGTCGGGACCGTCCATGACGACGCCTCGCGGACCACGGTCCCCGATCCGCTGCCGGGCAGGCTGTACCGGTAGGCCACGCCGGTGTCCGACGCGCGCACCACGACATCGAGCCTGGCGCCGCCCGTGCCGGAGAACGACAGCGTCGTCTCCCGGTACGTGGTCTGCCGGGCGCTCTGTTTGCCGGTGGTCATGGTGTAGGACTCGGTGACGGTGCGGTCGGTGCGCTGGAGGAAGGTCAGGTCCTTGGTCAGGTCGGCCGTGCTCGCCTGTATGCCGATGGGGGACGGTGACAGGACGGTCTGGTCGTGGCTGGACACGGCGAAGGTGAGCGTGCCGTTGTCCAGGCTCACCTGGGCGGCCGTCGGGGAGTCGGCGCTCGGTCCGGTGACGGTCCACGCGGTCGCCGCGGACGCGCTGTGCGGCGGGACGAACAGGACGGCCAGAGGCAGGATCAGTGCCAGCAGGCAGAGTTGCAGCACGCGTCTGTGCGGGGTCGCGGGCATGGGAGTCCTTTGGGTGGGGGGACTGGTGAGAGCGCTCTCAGCGGTGCTCGGATGCCCACCGGACGATCAGGAGAAGTCGTACGTGCGGCCCGGGCGGGCAGCCGGTGGACGGCGCAGGGTCTTTGTCGCCCGGCGACTTCGGCGTCACGTAGGTGCCATTGGATTCGACGCCGCCCGGGACCTGCCGATCTCCGGCTTCAGCAGGGGCAGGTCCGCGCCGTGGCCCGGCTTGGACAGGTAGTCCAGGATCCGCGACCGCTGGTCGGCCGGGCACTCAAACGGCGGCATTGACTTCCCACCACCGCCGCTGATCGCGCCGATCCCGTCGAACGTCCGGCCGCTCTGGCCGCCGTCGACCGTGATGGCCGTGGCGGTCACCGCGTGCGCCGGAACCGCGCCGGCCGTCAACGGGGGCGCGAGCAGCCCTAATACCCACGAGGGCAGGATGAGTCCCGAGGCTCTGTGCACAGCGAGGTCCTTCGCCGGTGGGGAAGAACACTTCGAAGAGCGCCTCCCGCAGCAGGCGCCATCCGAACTGTCCGGAGCGGTTGGGCGTCAGTGTGGGGTCTTGTTCGAATGAGCGTCAAGGTCTATACCAAGGTGACAACTTCGAACGGCACCTCAAGCTCGCGGCCAATACCTCGATCCAGCCAAAGCGGGCGCGACTGGAGGGGAGAAGCGCGGGACTCCCGAACGGTGCGGCGTGACGAATGATCCGGGAACGCGCCGGCGCCTGCTCGGAGCGTGCACCCACTGCCGGCGACTGCCCCTGACGCAGCGCGCGATGTCCGAGCGGATCGGAGCGCAGACCGTCGAAGTGTCGGGCAGCAGCCACTCCGTCCACGTCTCGCAGCCCGCCGCCGTCGCGCCATCATCCTTGCGTGTTGCCAAACGATGCCGCCGGGGTACTACTCAAGTCGCACACCCGCTCCCGGTACGGCACAAGCCGACCAGTCTGAGCCGCACACGGTTTCGCGCAGCCCTGGTCTGTCCCGGGTCGCGTCGGTCGGCTGCCCCGACGCCACGCGGCCCGGAACAGGACCTCGGGAGAACTCAGCGGTGTTCGCCGCGGGCGGTACCGGCCGCGGGGATCACCGGTGGTGCGGAGACGTCAGGTAGTGCTGACGCAGCAGTTCCCTGCCGTAGTCGTTGCCGTTCGGCGTGCGGATGACGGAGTGGATGTGCTTCTGGGACGGCCCGTCGGCCCGGGTCCTGCCGTACGCGCCGCCCAGCGGGCCGGCCGCCTGGCAGTCGACCTCGATCCAGACGACCGGACTGTGAACCCGCATGTAGAAGGGGTCGTCGTCGCCGGTACCGCCGATCCAGGCGGCGTAGGTGTCGTCCAGGTGGGCGCGGATCTCGGACATGCGGACCTTCGCCGCGTCGGCCTTCGCGCGGTTCACGAACGCCTCGGCGACCGCGAGGAGCTTGCGCTTCTGAGCGGCGGTCAGGGCGGTGGCGCGAATGCCGGCGTACGCCTCGACCGCGTTGTCGGCGAAGGCGCCCGCCTTCATGTCCTCGTCCGCCTTGGTGGCCGAGATGATCGCAGTCTTCTGCTGGGCCGCGGTGAGCGACTGGATGAACGCCAGGCTGGCCTCCACCTCCTCCTGGCAGACCGAGACGGTCTCGCCGTCGATCTCCATCGAGGTCGGCTCGGACCCCCAGAAGCAGGGGCTCATCACCACCTGGTCGCCGAGCACGAAGTAATTGACCACCAGGTGGTGGCCGTCGAATTGGAAGCCCCAGGGCTCGGTGACCGACGGCGTGCCCATCACGGTCCAGTAGAAGAGCTCGTCGTTGAAGTTGTCGCTCTTGCCCACCAGTTCGCCGGCGGCGTTGTTGAGGCGGCGGATCTTCTCGGTGGTCTCCAGGCCGTCAGCGCTCAGCGCCGCCTTCATCAGTGCGGTACCCAGGGCGTTCTGGGCATCCGTCAGGTCGGCCAGGGAGACACCCTGCCGCTTGAACTCGCCCGGATCCAGGTTGCTCCACAGCCGCCACTCGGTCGACCGGACGGTGAACTGCGTCGCCTTCTTCTGGGTGTCGGTGAGCCCCGCCAGGAACGCCTTCGCGGCCGCGACGACCGGCGCGGTGTCGACGCCCTGCGAGTGGACCGTGAAGAGGTCGTCGATCTGCTTGCCCTCGGTGGTCAGGCCGAAGAAGTCCTCGGTGATGGTCTGCGCGCCGAGCGTGCCCCCGCCGGTCCCGCGGGTGGGGCTCGCGCTGGGGGACGCACTCGCTGTGTCACTGGGGGAAGCCGATGCGGTGGCGGTGGTGCCGTCATCGGCGAACGCCACGGCGCCGGCGCCTGCCATGGCGGTGAACGCGGTGGCACCGCCGGCGAGGAAGACCCTGCGCATGAAGCCGCGACGGTCCGATTCCGCCGAACCCACCTCCTCCAGCTGGGCTTCGCGTTCCGTGCTTCCGCCCGTGTTGGCGTCGGTCATTACGCTGCACCTCGGTTCTCTCGATGTCGTACGGCTGTCTCAGCGGCCGTGCCGCCCGACCCTGCCGCAGCGGGATGAGAGTCCGATGAATCGTCAGCCCTGGAGGAAGGCGGTGGAACGAAGTCGGCCAGAAACGGGATCGGACCACCGTTGAAAGCGCGCCGGTTTCCCTCCCCTCACGGCTTAGGGAAGCTTTGTACACCCCGCCCGGATTGACCTGACATGAAGAGACATCCCAGGCGTTCGCTTTGGATCCCTCTGAACTTCCTGTGGTTCCTATGGCATTTCTCAGAGTTCTCATCCACCCCGTACCGACATCCCGGCGGGCGCGCGGAGATGCATCTGTCCACCGGCCAACTGGTAACAAGCCTCCTGGGCTTCAACCTGGGCATCGAACTGGTCCAACTCCTGCTGGTCTGCCTGGCGTTGCCCTCGCTGCTGGTCCTGGCCCGCCTCCCCGCCCAGCCCAGGCTGCGCCTGACCGGTGTCCTGCTCACCGCCACGGCGGCCGTGGGCTGGCTGGCCGACCGCCTGGGCCTGCCCAACCCCGTCGCCCGGGCGGCCGACAGCGCGGGCTCCCATACGACGGTGATGCTGGCCGCGCTGGTGCTGGCCGCCCTGACCGCCACGGCCTGGACGCTGGTCAGCCGCCGGCAGTCGAAGCCGGAGCCCGAGCCGGAGCCGGAGGACGGCACCCCGCTCCGGCAAGGATCGCGGCCGGACGCCGATGCGGTAGAGCGCCCCGAAGGGGCGCAGGGCTGTATTTGATATGCGGCTCCGCCGCGTGGGCGCGACCAGCCCCCACCGGCCCGCGGTGAACGACCAGCAAATCCAGCGGAGCGTTCAGCGCCGGGAGCCGAGTGGCGATGGGGGTGGAGCCGACGAAGGAGACGGCTTCGATGCCGGGGTGGGTGAGGATGGCGTTCCGCGGGCCGTCCGTCGAGACCCCGTGCGCGCGCCTTGGCCGTGGTCGGCGCACGCCGCGACGCGGGTCGGGTTGGGGCCGCTCACTGAGCGGTGACCGCCCTGCCGCCGACCTCGGAGGAGGCGACGATCGCGTCGATGACGCGCAGGTTGTGCAGTCCGCCGGCGAGCGTGGGGCACAGGGGCAGGCGGTCCAGGCCCGCGATCTGCTCCAGGAAGGCGCGGGCCTGCCAGACGAAGGACTCGTGCTGGCCGTGGCCCACGCTGGGGAAGTCCATGGGCAGCCCACCGGCGATGTAGGGGCGGCCGGGGCCGACCACCACCCGCCGGTAGCCGCCCACGGGGTCGGAGGCCGCCGAGTCGGCGATGGTGAACTCTGCGGGCCGTGTCAGTTCGAAGGTCGCCGCGCCGTCCTTCGTGAACACCTCGAAACCAAG
This sequence comes from Streptomyces sp. NPDC054834, assembly GCF_053611185.1. Classification (NCBI taxonomy): domain Bacteria; kingdom Bacillati; phylum Actinomycetota; class Actinomycetes; order Kitasatosporales; family Streptomycetaceae; genus Streptomyces; species Streptomyces sp. NPDC054834. The sequence continues at coordinate 27,567 of NZ_JBSGZV010000061.1, forward strand.
GGTGTTGGCCAGCCCGCGGGCGATGCGCGAAACGGAGAAGGTGTCGACGGCGCCGGAGGCGAACGTCGCGGTGAAGGTGGCGAGGTCCTCGTTCTCCACCGGCTGCCGCTCCTGGCTCACCTGCACGTTCGCCGAGTGCCCCACGGTGGTGCCAAGGGGCGTCGGCCGCTCGGGTACCTGTGTGGACAGCACCGCGCCCTGGACGCTGCGCACCGGCCCGCAGAAGACCCGGTGCCCACTCCCGGGGATCAACCTCATAGGACAACACCATGCGGCACGAGTAGTCCTTCGGGATCCCGACATGGGCGAGAACCTTGCCCTCGTCACCCCAGTCCGCTTGTGCCTGGGCTCCCGGGATGACCTCGAAACGGCGGTGGAGATCCGCAAGTTCACCAGGAGCGAAGCCCAGTGCCTCCGCGATATTGGGCCGGGCTTCCTGGAGATAAAGCTCCAACCGCTGGTAGTTGCCGGTGAAACCGTACTCCTGGACCAGCCGCTCGTGGATGACCGCACCCTTGATCGTGATCTCGGCTCGCAGCATCGCGTCGATCAGCGGAGCGACCTCGTCAACCACCCGGTTGCGTGGCCGACCGTTGGCCGCCCGACGCGGTGGGCGACTGGGGCCTGGGCCGACAGGCGCTTCCGGGACGCCCCGTAACCCGCCCTTCCGCGGCTGTGCGTCGACTCCGGCCGACGCGCAACCGGAGCACCACCCCGGCGCAGGCGTTCTCAGCAGTGAGCCGGTGCGGCTCATCACTGTGGGCTCGGTCTGGTCCCGGCCGATCGGCGACGATTGCCGTGCCAGTCCAGTATCAGGACCGTGGCGTCGTCCTTGAGGTTGCCATGGCAGGCATCAAGCACTGCGGCGGTCAGGCTTCGGACGGCTTCTCTTGGGTGCAGCGCGCGGGTGTCGTGGACGACCGATGCCAGGTCGACGGCTGCGGCGCCGCGCTCCTGCATTCCGTCGGTGAGCAGGATCAGGCGGTCTCCGGGCCGCAGTTGCAGTTCCTGTAGGCGGTAGGAGGTGGGTGCCGCCACGCCGAACGGGAGGTTGACGGCGAGTTTGACCTCTTCGACGGTGCCGTCGCGCAGCCGCAGTGGCCAGGGATGGCCGGCATTGACCAGTTCACAGAGGCCTGTTTTGAGGTCGATGCACAGCAACTGTCCGGTGGCCAGGCCGCGGCTGTGGCTCAGCAGGGCCTGGTGGGCGTGGTGGGCTTGCTTGAGGGCGTCACAGCCGCTGCGGCGTGCCCGCCGCAGTGCGCCCACCAGCAAGGTCGCCAACAGAGCGGAGTTCGTGTCGTGGCCCATGGCGTCGGTGATGGACAGGTGGAGGGTGTCGCGGTCGAGGGTGTAGTCGTAGGTGTCGCCCCCGATGTCATCGGCCGGGATCAGCCCGGCGGCGAGGGTGAACTGGGGCGCCTCGCAGCAGGGGGCTGAGGGAAGCAGTTGGTGCTGGATCTCCGCGGCCAGGCTGGTCTCGGTGGTGCGCCGGCCCAGGTGGTACAAGTCGGTGAAGCGGCGGTCCGTGACGATGATGTAGGCCAGTGCGTGTGCCGCGTCACGGACCTGTCCAAGCACGGTGTCGTCGGCGGACTGCAGGGTCACCTCCAGAACGCCGATGCAGTCGCCCCGGTTGGTGACCGGCGTGATGACGTGCCGTCCGCCCTGGCCGTCCGGTTCCACATGCTGGCGCTGGCTCTGCAGAACGCTGTCGTAGATGCTGCCCTGGAGGTTGATCGGCTCGGCATGGTCCGCGACATCACCGTCGGCCGCGGCGAGCCGTACCAGCCGCTGACCGATGAGGTCGGCGAACAGGAAGGACACACGCTCCGCACCGAATCGCTTTTGCAGGTCGTGCGCTATCACGTTGACGGACTCACCGGGTGGCGCCGCCTCAGCAGCGGCCAGCAACTGGCCCAGTTCCAGATCTTCACGCTCCACGGCAACCTCCCATCGGCTGCCACAACTTTTTCCCCGAGCTTCCGCCAAATCACCTAATGAGCCTCTCTTGCCAGGTCAGGGCAGCGGACTGGGTCGGTGCGAGGAGGTCCCGGGTCCGTCAGGTGGGGTCCGCAGGCGGTCGGGCGGCCAGTGCGTCGGCGGCCGGGGGATACAGGGCAAGCAGCGTCAACGCACGACGAGCGGCCTCGCTCTCCGATGCGGTGTTCCGCCGGCAGGATGTAGGTGCGCAGACCGCAGGCGGCTGCGCACCGTCTCGGACCGGGTTGTCGCCGACCATGAGGGTGGCGCGGGGGTCGGCGCAGGCTTTGAGGAACAGCTGCGGGTCGGGCTTTTCTCGGCCCTGCTCGTAGGAGATCACGCAGGTGTCGATCAAGGCGGCCGGCCTGTGGCGGGCGAGGTGGATGCGCAGGTCCCAGGCGAAGTCGCTGACGATGGCGATGTGCAGTCCGCGCTCGCACAGGGCACGCAGGACCGGTTCGGTGTCGGGATAGGGAACCCAGGCGTCCGGAGCGGTGAGTTCCCGGTAGGCCACCTCCTCCGCGCAGCGCAGAAAGTCCACCTGCTCCCACCATACCCACATGGCGCGGCGATGCTGCTCGGAAGAGAGATCACGGACGCAGTCCGGAGCCGGTGGGGGGGGTTGGCGCGGTCGACGACGCCGGAGGGCGCCATCGCACGGCGACGGCCGCCGCTCCCCCACCGGATCTCCGCGACCACCTCCACCAGTCGGCGAAGCGTGGCGGCGATGGCCCGCTCGTGCGCGAGCTCGACGATCCCCCGCGCCCGGTCGCCCCCCAGCGACCGGACGGCCGAGGACGGTGGCCTGCCGCGCCGCGGCCTGGTGCTCGCCCGTCCAATCAGGCGGCGAGTGTCTCCGCCAGGGCGGCCAGGCCGTCCCGGTAGATGCCGTGGAAGAGGGCGATCGCCTCGCCGTCGGTGACGCCGTCCGGGGTGAACGTGCCCGACCACTCCACCCGGGATCCGCCGTCGCCCCGGTCGACGACCTGGAGCTTGGAGAGGTAGTCCATGACGGGGAAGGAGGCCTGCACGATCGAGTAGTCGTAGGTGCGGGCCGACTCGTCGAAGGCTTCGAGGCGTTCGACGATGACGCCGCCCTCGGCGTTCGTCAGCGTACGCAGCAGGTCGCCCCGGCTCAGCCGGCACTCCGTGATGTACGGCAGCCAGTCGGGCAGGGAACCGGAGCCGCCGATGAGCTGCCAGACCTGATCGGCGGACTGCGGCATGTTGAGGGTGACGGTGGCCGAGGTCATGACGCGCCCTTCACGGGAACCGGCGCGTCGTGCGTGATGATCTTCTGCTCGCGAAGGGCCTTCCAGAAGGCGTACGGGACGTCCTGGGCGAGAGCGGCGAGGTCCTCGGCGATGCGGCCGGGCCGGGTCGCGCCGGGGATGACCGCGGCGACGGCCGGGTGGGCCAGTACGAACTGGAGGGCAGCGGACTTGATGCCGATGCCGTGCTCCTGCGCCAGTGCCTTGATCCGGCCGACCTTCTCGACGATGTCGGCGGGCGCCTCGGCGTACTCGAAGTGGCTGCCGCCCGCGAGAATTCCGGAGCTGTAGGGGCCACCGCCGACGATGTCGACGCCCTGCTCGGCGGCCGCGGGCAGCAGGCGCTGGAGCGCCCGCTCGTGGTCGAGCAGCGTGTAGCGGCCGGCGAGCAGGAACGCGTCGGGGCGCGGCTCGTCCAGGTCCAGCGTCATCTCCAGCGGCTCGACCTTGTTGACGCCGAGGCCCCAGGCCTTGATGACGCCCTCCTCGCGCAGCCGCGTCAGGGCGCGGAACGCACCCGTGCGGGCGCTCTCGTACACGCCGACCCACTCATCGCCGTAGAAGTCCTGGGCGACGTCGTGGACCCAGACGATGTCGAGGCGGTCCGTCCTGAGGCGCTTGAGACTGTCCTCGACGGAGCGCAGCGTCGCGTCGGCGCTGTAGTCGTTGACCATCTTGTTGGGGCGACCGTGCTCGAACAGGGCGCCTTTCTCACCGAGTTCACGGTTCGCGGGGTCCTCGATCTCGTCGAGGATGACCCGGCCGACCTTGGTGGACAGGACGTACTCGTCGCGCGACTGCTGCGAGAGGACGTCGCCCAGGCGGATCTCGGCGAGGCCCGCGCCGTAGAGGGGCGCGGTGTCGAAGTAGCGGATGCCCTGGTCCCAGGCGGCTTGCACGGTGGCGGCGGCCTCTTCGTCGGGGATGGCGCGGAACATGTTGCCGAGGGGTGCGGTGCCGAAGCCGATGCGGCCCGGCAGCATGGAGCGGACGCTCATGGTGGTGCCTCAAACCGTTCTGCGTGGGGGGGTACGAAGTGGGGTGCGGGCCGGGCGCCGTCGGAGGGCGCCGGCCCTGGTCGTCAGTTGAGGGCGTCGGGGTCCGGACCCGTGCGCATGCCGCGGTCCAGCGCGGTGAGCGCGTCGATCTCCTGCGGGCCGAGCTCGAAGTCGAAGACGTCGAGGTTCTCGCGGATGCGGGTCTCGGTGACCGACTTGGGGATGACCACGTTGCCGGTCTGCAGGTGCCAGCGAAGGACGACCTGGGCCGGGCTCTTGCCGTGCTCGGCGGCGATCGTGGTGACCGCCTCGTCCTTGAGGACGGCGCCCTGGGCGAGCGGGCTCCACGCCTCGGTGGCGATGCCGTGGCGGGCGTGGAAGTCGCGCAGTTCGCGCTGCTGGAGGCCCGGGTGGAGCTCGATCTGGTTCACGGCCGGGACGACCGTGGCGGCCCCGAGCAGGCGCTCCAGGTGCGCGGGCTGGAAGTTGGAGACACCGATGGCACGGGTGCGCCCGTCGGCGTACAGCTTCTCCAAGGCGCGCCACGTGTCGAGGTACAGGTCCCGGGCCGGGGTCGGCCAGTGGATGAGGTACAGGTCGACGTGGTCGAGGCCGAGCTTGTCCAGGGACGCGTCGAAGGCGGCGAGCGTGGCGTCGTGGCCCTGGTCCGTGTTCCACAGCTTGGTGGTGATGAACAGCTCGTCGCGGGCGATGCCGGAGTCGGCGAGCGCCTGGCCCACACCGCGCTCGTTGCCGTAGACCGCGGCGGTGTCGATGCTGCGGTAGCCAGCTTCGAGTGCGGTGGCGACGGCGGTGGCGGTCTCCTCGTCGGGGACCTGGAAGACGCCGAAGCCGAGCTGCGGCATGGTGACGCCGTTGTTGAGGGTGACGGTGGGGATGGAGGTCACGATGTTCTCCCTTGTCTTTGTCGATCTTGCTTGTCGCCGGAGGCGAGGGGCTGATGGTCGGTGGGTGCGTCGCGGTGCGCGGTCAGTGGCGCTCTGCGACCGGCCGCTCGACCGCGTCCCGGGACTGGGTCGGTGTGGTTGCCGACGAGTGGCGCTCGGGGTCGCGGCGCTCCAGGATGCTGGAGACCACGGCGAGGACCAGGGCCGAGGCGGCGAGGACCGCGCCCACCCAGTTGGGCGAGGTGTAACCGAAGCCGGCGGCGATGACGATGCCTCCGAGCCACGCCGAGAGCGCGTTGCCGAGGTTGAAGGCGCCGATGTTGACGGCGGACGCGAGGGTCGGGGCCCCATGCGCGAAGTCCAGTACGCGCTTTTGCAGGGGCGGCACCGTGGCGAATCCCAGGGCTCCGATGAGGAACACGGCTACGGCTGCCGCGATCTTGTTGTGCGCACCCATGGTGAACAGGGCCAGGACCACGGCCAGGCCGCCCAGCGCTGTGAAGAGCATCGGCATGAGCTTGCGGTCGGCGAACTTTCCGCCGATCAGGTTGCCGGCGACCATACCGAGGCCGAACAGGACCAGGAGCCAGGTCACGGACGACTCCGCGTAACCGGCGACGTCGGTCATCATCGGTGCGATGTAGGTGATGGCAGCGAAGACGCCGCCGAAGCCGAGCACCGTCATCGCCATGGCGAGCAGCACCTGGACGTTCTTGAAGGCGGCCAACTCGTGGCGCAGACGTACGCCTTCGGGCCTGGGCATGTCGGGCACGAGCCTGGCTATGCCGACCAGGCCGACGACGCCGAGCGCTGCGACGATGAAGAAGGTGACGCGCCAGCCGGCGCTCTGCCCGACGAACGTGCCGAGCGGCACGCCGGCGACATTGGCGACGGTCAGGCCGGTGAACATCATGGAGATGGCGCCAGCCTTCTTCTCGGGGGCGACCAGTTCGGCGGCGACGACGGAGCCGATGCCGAAGAACGCGCCGTGCGCCAGCGAGGCGATCACGCGGCCGATCAGCATGACCGCGAAGACCGGGGCGACGGCCGAGACGACGTTGCCCACGATGAACAGGCCCATGAGCAGCATCAGCATGTTCTTGCGGGAGATCTTGGTGCCGAGGATCGTCATGAGCGGGGCGCCGAACATGACGCCGAGGGCGTATCCCGTGACGAGGAATCCGGCGGTGGGCACCGAGACGTCGAGGGCGGCGGCGACGTCGGGCAGCAGGCCCATGATGACGAATTCGGTGGTGCCGATGCCGAAGGCCCCGATGGCGAGGGCCAGGAGCGCGAGAGGCATGGAAGTAACCCTCCGATGGAGACGTTGCGGTAGCGCCAAACAAGCGACAACAATAATTGCATGCGCGGGTTATTTGCAAACGCCGTATAGTGGCGTGTGCCTCATCAGCTCCATGGACTCCTCGGGTCCCCGGGAAGGACGGATGACATTCCCACGAAGGACTGACAGATGACCGCCACCGACCCCGCGCTCACCGCCCTCGCTCAGGGTTGGTGCGCGCTGTCCCTGCTCCACGGCAGGATCGAGTCGCACATCGAGCGTGCTCTGCAGGCCGGGCACGGCCTGAGTGTGCGCGAGTACTCGCTGCTTGACGTCCTCAGCCGTCAGCACGACGGGGAGGGCGGCCACCTGCAGATGAAGCAGGTCGCCGACGCCGTCATCCTCAGTCAGAGCGCCACCACCCGCCTCGTCACGCGCCTGGAGGACCGCGGCCTGCTCTCGCGCTACCTGTGCCCGACCGACCGGCGCGGCATCTACACCAACGTCTCCGACGCGGGCCTCGCCCTGCTGGAGGAGGCCCGCCCGACCAACAACAAGGCGTTGCGCGAGGCCCTCGACGCCGCCGCGTCGAGGCCCGATCTGGCCCCGCTCGTGCGGGTCATCAACCAGATATCGCAGCCGACCGGGTTCTGAGCTTGGCGTTCAACGTCACGGGTCATTCGAACTGCTGAGATCCCCCGGAACGGGCGGCACATGACTCGGCCGTTCTTCACACTTCGAGATGTCGAGCAGCGAAGCACGGGAGAACGGCCGCTGCCTATGAGTCTCCCCGTCGACACATCCGCAGGCGAGGCATCGAGCGTGTTGTCCCGCTTTCGGGTCGACTTCTTCGAGTTCCTGTACAGCCGTGCCGATGCGCTCTTCGAGCTCACCGACGCGAATCCTGTGCGCGGACGGGCCGGTGAAGACCCTGGTCGAGCTCTGCCTGGCGGTCGAGCACCGCCGGGGGCACGCGGCCCTGTATGCCGCGTTGGGCCGGGGCTGGCTGGAGCCGACGCGGTTGCGCCGCACGCTGGCCGGCCTGCCGCTGCCGAGGGCGGCCGACCTCATCGCCGACAAACCGGACCCGGCTGCCGTAGGGACGATCTCGAAGGCGACCGCCGAGGACGGACATGAGCCGGCCATGCTGTGGACGTTCGCCAATGGAGACCGGGAGGCGACGTTCGTCGCCCCATGGATCGCCCGGGACATCGCCGGCTCGAACCGCACACCGGCGGATTTCGCACTCATCGCACGGCAGAAGATCAGCCGCGGGCTGACCCCGAGTTCCCGGGCGACCTCGGTCCTCGGTGACCGTCCGGCCTGTGGAGTCGTGGTCCCTTACCAACCTGCGGGACGAACCACGCAGCCGCAGCCTTCCGTTCGCCGTTCCGTCATCCGTCGGTCACCTGTACCACCGTCGTCGCCCCCGACCGCACGGTCGGTGTCGCGTACGTGTACGTCACGCCGCCGACCGTCTTGGTGCGCACGCGCTGCGGGACACCATTGACCTTGATCTTCTTGTGGACGCCGGGGAAGCGGGCCTCCCAGCGGTAGGCGCCCTTGCGCGCGTTGTTGGTCAGCGTGGTCCTCGTCATGCCGTCGTGCCGGACCGTGATCGTGCCCGTGCCGACGGGCACGTCCGCCGCCTGGAGCCACTTCATGCCGGACGGCAGCCGCGACTGCGTGGTCACCTTGAGGTCCGCCGCGTCCGGCGCGATGCCCATCAGACCTTCGACGGTCTGGCTGACCAGGGTGAACGACACCTCGGGGTAGTCACCGTCGGGGCCCTGGCTGGAGTTGACGTGCTGGAGCTCCCGCTCGCCGTAGATCTTCTTCATCCACGTCCAGGCTGTGTCGTTGCGGTTGTTCCTGAAGAACATGTCGGGCAGGTACGTCGTCGACTCGATGTTGGGCGACCCCTGAGGCCCCAGCTCCTGAGCCTCGATGTAGTCGAGATAGGCGTCGTTGCGCGGGCCGGGATCGATGATCTGCTTCATCGGCATGAAGACGCTGTTCTCCTTGCCCCAGCCGGCGACCGGGGTGCCGGACGTGCTGTACGCGCGGACCATGTCGACGCCGCTTCCGGTGCCGCTCCAGTCGTCGTTGAAGTACGCCTTCAGGTCGGCGGCCCGCCGGTCGTACGTCCTGGCGAGCGCGGTGTCGCCCTTGCCGCGCGCGAGCACCGCCATCGCCAGGTACGCCTGGTACTCGGAGGCGATGCCGTCGCCGGCCTCGGCGAGGTCGTCGCCGTCCTGCTCGTTGTAGCTGGCGGCCCCGGCGAAGATGCCGTTGCCCGTGCCCTCGGCGACCTTGACCTTGCCGTTGGGCTTGGCGGTGTTGTGCAGGTCGATGAACTGCTCGGTGGCATGCCGGTAGAAGTCCCACAGCGTCGGGTCGCCGACATAGCTGCGGTCGCCGGTCCAGAGGTAGGCCTGGGCGGCCTTCTCGACGAGTTCGAAGACGGCCGGTACCTCGCGCACGAAGTTGTCGGGGCTCTTGTAGTCGATGCTCAGGTAGGTCTTGGCGTCGAAGTTGAGCGACCACACCGGGAAGTACTTGTGCTCGGCGGTGGCCGACGACGCGTACGAGCGGAGCATCGTCTTGTTCTCGGCGTCGAGGCCGAGGATGTGGGCGCCGGCGAGCTGGTGGGTCATGTCGCGGGAGTAGTAGGCACTGCGGTTGGCGTATCCGGCCCAGTAGGTGGGCGTGTACGAGGCGGTGCCGGTGCCGCCGGTCTGGTACTCGTCGACGTTGATCGGGCCTGTCGTGCCGGGCAGTTGTACCCAGCTGTTGGCCTTCTTCTTGGCCCAGGCGAACATCTCGACGACCTCCGGGTCCGACGAGGTGACCTCGGGGTCGGCGGGCGCTGCCGGCGAAATCATCAGGTCGTCGACGTTGACCCAGGCGCTGCCGGAACCGAAGGCGATCTCGAGCCGGTCACCGGCCTTCAACTCGACGCGGCTGATGGTGTATCTGGCGTATGTGGCGCGCTGCGGCAGGATGATGGTGTCGACGGTCTCGCCGTTGCGCCGGATCGTGTACGTGCCGCCGGTTCCGGCGCTTCCTATCCACGCGGAGAAGTCGTAACTGCCGTTGCGGGGCGCGACGACGGCCTGCTCGGCGCTCTTGCCGGCTCCGGCGTCGAGGTAGAGGAAGCGGGTGCCGCCGTGGGAGTTGCCGGTGCCGACCCCGGTGCCAGGGCCGAAGGTCCAGCCCGCGCCGCCGTTCTCGAAGCCTGGGTCGTCGATGGCGAGTTGGGGGCGGGCGGCGGAGCCGGTGCCGGACGCGAGCGCCGCGCTGTCTCCCGGCGCCGCCGTGGCCGACAGCGCGGGGGCCGTCGACATGAGGAGGGAAACAGCGGTGAGCAGCACGAGCCTTGAGGGCTTCATCGGGTCTCCCGGTCTTCGGTGACGGCGGGTGGGGCGGCCGAGTGGCGGCAAGTTAGCAGGGGCCGATGAGGCGGTTCAATGGTCATGCGCGAGAAACATGCAAGAAACGCAGTCCCTATGCCATCTGGTGCAGGCGGTAGTACTGAAAGTTTTCAACCGCATCTTGCAAGTGAGCTGGTTCGCTGGTTAGCTTCCAGCCGCGCCACGCGCTCGTTGTGCATGACCGTCCGTGACGAGCGGGGACGTATCATCGACGGCTGGCCCCACGGGTGACGGAGGGAACCGTATGAAGGTCGGCATCACCGAGGTCGCGGTCCGGGCGCAGGTGAGCGAGGCCACGGTCAGTCGCGTCATCAACCGGCGCCAGGGCGTGTCCCGCAAGACCCGCGAGGCGGTCGAGCAGGCGATGGCCGACCTGGGGTACGAGCGGCAGACACGGGGTCAACTCGTCGCGGTCATCACGGAGTTGGTCTCCAACCCGTTCTTCGCCGACGTCTGCGAACGGATCGAGTCCACCCTCGCCCCGCACGGCCTGAAGACGATCCTGTGCCCGTGCTTTCCCGGCGGGGTGCAGGAGCTGGACTTCGTGACCTCCCTCGCCGACCGGGGCGTCGCCGCCGTCGTCTTCCTCTCGGCCAGCAACACCATCGAGGGCGCGGACCCGCAGGCGTACGAACTCCTGCGCTCCCGCAGGATCCCGTTCGTCGGGGTCAACGGCCAGTTCGAGGGCGGGGGCGAGGCGCCGGTCTTCTCCACCGACGACCTGCTGGCCGCCGAACTCGCCGTCGACCACCTGCACCGGCTCGGTCACCGCCGTATCGGCATGGCATCGGGCCCGGTCGGCAACCGCCCGGCCGACCGCCGTGTCAGCGGCTTCGTCGCCTCGCTCGCCAGGCGTGGGGTGGCGGACCCGGAGCAGTGGGTGGTCCGGCAGTCCTACACCGTCGAGGGCGGCCAGTCCGCCGCGGTCTCACTCCTCGGCCGCGGCGCCACGGCCATCGTCGCCGCCAGCGACTACATGGCCCTGGGCGCGATCCGCGGGGCGCGCCGTCAGGGGTACGACGTCCCGGGTGACGTGTCCGTCGTCGGCTACGACGGCTCCATGATCATGGACTTCGTCGATCCCCCGCTCACCACGGTCCGCCAGCCCGCCGACCGGCTGGCCTCGGAAGTGGCCCGCAGCGTCCTCGCCCTGGTCGGCAACCGCGACGTCCCCGTCGGCGAACTCCTCTTCGACCCCGAGCTGGTGATCCGCGCGAGCACGGCGCCGCCGAGGAAGGAGTGAGGCGAGGAGTGCCCTGCTCGGACAGCGAGTACGCCGTCGGTCCGGTGACGGCCAGCAGCACCTGTAGATCGGATCTATAGGGACCGTACGCAATTTCGCCGTAGATGGCGCCAATTGGGCACCAACTGGCGGCAATTCGCATATTCATCGGATGTTTCGTCGCTCACGGATGCTCCGGAGGGGCTATGTCTCGGTTCGTTTTTCTAGGGGTGGCACTCGCGTTGCTCGGAGGTGCCGCCAGCCCTGTCGCCGCGGGGCCGAAGGCCGCGCCGGTAATGGTCGACGTGGACACTTACGGAGCCGACCCCACAGGCCGGACGGACTCGACACCCGCCGTCACCGCGGCGCTGCGGCACGCCAAGAGCGTCCATCGGCCGGTCAGGATCGTGTTCTCGAAGGGCACCTACCAGCTCTATCCCGAACGGGCCGAGACGCGTGAGCTCTATGTGTCCAACACCGTCGGCGCCGACCAGCGTTACCGGGACAAGAAGATCGGGCTGCTCGTCGAGGACATGCACGACGTCACCATCGACGGCGGCGGAGCGAAGCTCGTCTACCACGGCCTTCAGACGGCGTTCGCGTCGATCCGCTCGACCGACGTGACCTTCACGAACTTCTCCTTCGACTACGCGGCCCCCGAGGTCATCGACGCGACAGTCGCCGCCACCGGTGTCACCGACGGACACGCCTACCGCGTCCTGTCGATCCCCGCCGGCAGCCCGTACCGGGTGAACGGCACCCACGTCACCTGGCTCGGCGAGACCAGTCCGGCCACCGGTCAGCCGTACTGGTCGGGTGTCGACGGACTCCAGTACACGCAGATCCACGACCCCAAGGCGCAACGGACCTGGCGCGGGGACAACCCGCTGTTCAACGACGTCGCCGCGGTCACGGACCTCGGCCACCGCCGAATCCGGATCGACTACTCCACCACGGCACGGCCGGCGGACGCCGGGCTCGTCTACCAGATGCGCCTCATCGAGCGAACCGAACCGGGCGCTTTCATCTGGCAGTCCAAGAACGTCACCATGCGCTCGATGAACGCGTACTACCTTCAGTCCTTCGGTGTGGTGGGGCAGTTCAGCGAGAACATTTCCATCGACAAGGTGAACTTCGCACCCGATCCGGCATCCGGCCGGTCGACGGCCTCGTTCGCGGACTTCGTGCAGATGTCCGGCGTCAAGGGGAAGGTCTCGATCACCCGGAGCGTCTTCGACGGCCCGCACGACGACCCGATCAACATCCACGGCACCTACCTCGAAGTCGTAGGGAAACCCGGGCCGTCCACCCTCACTCTCGCCTACGAACACCCGCAGACCGCCGGATTCCCGCAGTTCGCCCCGGGTGACGAGGTCGAGTTCACCGCCAAGCGCACCATGACACCGCTGGCGGACGCGCACGCGGTGGTCACCGCGGTCGACGGGCCGAGCGGAATGGACCACGACAAACCGCTGACCACGATGACCGTCACCTTCGACCGGCCGGTACCCGCCGGGGTCGAGACCAACGGCACGGTCGTCGAGAACATCACGGCCACGCCGTCGGTCGTCATCTCCGGCAACGTGTTCCGCAACGTGCCGACCCGCGGTGTGCTGGTCACCACCCGCAAGCCCGCCCTCATCACCGGCAACCGGTTCGACGGGATGTCCATGGCCAGCATCTACGTCTCCGCCGACGCCTACCAGTGGTACGAGTCCGGGCCGGTCGCCGACCTCACGATCCGCGGGAACTCCTTCACACGGCCCACCGGTCCGGTCCTCTTCGTCGAGCCGACCAACCAGCTCGTCGACCCGGCGAACCCCGTGCATCACAACATCTCGGTCGAGCACAACTCGTTCGACATCGGTGACATCACCGTCGTCGACGCCAAGAGCGTCGGCGGGTTCGCCTTCACCGGCAACACGGTCCGGCGGCTGGACGGAGCGGACCACCCGCCGTACACCTCCCCGCTGTTCGTCTTCCACGGCAGTTCGGGCATCCGGATCGCGCACAACCACTACGACAAGGGCCTGAACACCTCGGTGGTCACGGACTGAAGCGTGTCGGCCTCCGGCCCGCCCCCAGGGGGGTGGGCCGGAGGCGGTTCGGACCGGTCAGCGCGGTGTCTTGGGTTTCTTCAACACCGTCCTCGGCTTCTGCTCCGACGTGGCGATCGCCTGGATCGGCGCGGTCGTCGCCGACCTGGTCATCAACAAGCCGCTGAAGCTCAGCCCGTCGTACGTCGAGTTCAGGCGCGCCCATACGCACAACTTCAACCCGGTCGGCTTCGGCTCGATGCTGATCGCCTCGGCGGTCTCCATCGCCGCGTACTTCAACGTCTTCGGGGAGTACGGCAAGGCCTACTCCCCCTCCATCGCGCTGTTCCTGGCGATGGTGCTCTCACCGCTGTTCGCGGCGGCGACGAAGGGCAGAAGGGACGCGGGGCAGGCGGACATGCGTCCCCGCTCCGCCGAAATCTACGGTGATCTGCATGGCCTCCCCCGCGTTCCCTGGCCGAGAACCCGGCGTTGGTCCCCGCGTCGATCGACCGGCTCGCGCTGCGCCTCAAAGCCTTGGGCGACCGCCATGACGATCTCCAGCCCGTGCTGGCCCACCCGGCCCGGGTCGGCGGCCCGCGCGATTGGCAGTCCTGGGGCGTTGTCCCACACCACTACCTCCACCACGGCGCCGGAGCCGCGCAGATCGAGCAGCACCGGGCCGGGGGGGTACTTGCCGGCAGGCCCCCAACCTGCGCTACCGGGTTGAGGAGGTCTGTGCGATCTTGGTGAAGTGGACCTGCCGGGCAGACACACCGCAGCCGCTACGAAGGCTTCGGCCCCGACCTGCGGCCCAAGCGGAGCGCAGATCACCGACGCCAAACGGGCCTGTTCCTCGGACCCGCTGCCATCAAGGGACGCTGGAGGCAAGCGGCGCGCCGGTCCGCTCGGACCTTGCTCGAGCGGGCCGGCTGCGTGTGCCCGGAAGCCCCAGCCACCAGGCACACGCGGGACCAGCCGGCCACCGCCACCGCAACACGCCAGTCCGGACCATGCGGCTGACCCGCACAACCGCGGTCATACCCCGCGGCACCGCGTCCCGTCCGGGGCTGTAGGCGGGCTATGCCGCCCGCTCTGAACTCGCCCTTCCGGGGTACTCGCGCGCTCATCGGATGGCCGGGCGCATGACGCAGCCCGGCCTGCAGGGACGCAGAGGGACGGGAGGTGACCGCCATGTCGGGCACACAGCCGCACTATGCCGGATCCGACCACGGCACGGACCGCTCCGGCCAGGAGCCGGTGAGCGAGCTGGTGCAGCGGGCCTCGCAGCAGCTGACCGAGCTGGTGCGCGGTGAGCTGAGGCTGGCCCAGGCGGAGATGAAGGAGAAGGGCAAGCGCTACGGCAAGGGCGGTGGTCTGTTCGGCGGCGCCGGAGTCGTCGGCTTCCTGATGCTTCAGGCGCTGGTCGCCACCGCGATTGCCGCGCTGGCGGTGCCGTTGCCGGTGTGGGCGGCGGCGCTGATCGTCACGGCGGTGCTGGGTGTGATCGCCGCGGTGATGGCCATGAGTGGGAAGAAGCAGGTCGACCAGGCCGCGCCGCCCGCGCCCGAGCAGACGGTCGAGAACGTGAAGGCCGACGTGGCCGAGATCAAGGAGAGTGCGCACCGATGACCCAGCCGCCTCACGACGAGCCCATCGCCTCCAGCCCCGACGAATTGCGCGAGCACGTTGAGCAGACCCGGACCGAACTCGGGGAGACGGTCGAGGCGCTGGCGGCGAAGACTGACGTCAAGGCGCGAGCCCAGGAGAAGGCCGCCGAGGTCAAGGAACAGGCCGCCGCGAAGGCCGGCGAGCTGAAGGAGCAGGCCGCGGTCAAGGCCGGGGACTTGAAGGCGAAGGCCGCCGACCTGGCACACCAGGCGCAGGACAGGCTGCCCGACCCGGTCAAGGACAAAGCCGCCCAGGCCGCTGAGCAGGCCCGGGCGAAAGCGGCCCAGGCCGGTCAGATGTGGGAGGAGAAGGCCCCCGAGCCGGTGCGGCAGAAGGCGGCCCAAGGGGCGCAGGTGGCCCGTGACAACCGCAACCTGCTGCTGGCAGCAGCGGGCGTGGCCGTCGTGGTGTGGCTGACCTGCCGCCGCCGGAAGGGGTGAGCCGCGTGAAGGCGTCGAAGATCGCCTACAAGCCGGTCGTCTCGCTCTTGGCGCCGTCAGCGGCATGACCGCGGGAGCGGTGTTCAAGCAGACGTGGAAGATGCTCGGCCACGACGAAGACGCCCCGGACGCCACCGACGAAGAGCGCTCTTGGCGTGAGGTGCTGCTGGCCGCCACGCTGCAAGGCGCGGTCTTCGCCGGGGTCGAAGCGGCCGTCGACCGCGCCGGCGCCACCGCCACCCGCCGCCTGACTGGTACCTGGCCCGGCTGACACGCATAGGGAAGTGGGAGGGCCGGTACGACACGGATACCGGCCCCCCCACCACTCGCGTCAGTACCCGTCCGAAGGACCCTCACAGACATGCCCGATCAGCACACGACTGCTGCACTGACAGCCTCAGCAGTCATCGCCACGATCCTGGTCGTCCGGGCAGCCGTCCTCCACCACAGCGGCCGAGGACGCGTTGCCCACCCGGTGCGCGGTCGCACCACACCCCGCGCCGACAAGGTCGCGCCCTCTGCAGCCGCACTCTCGACCGACGCCGCCTCCGCCGTGCGAGAGGCTGAACGGCACGTCCACCACTGCTGGCAGCAGCTGGCAAACCCGGAAGCCACCGCGGACTCGGCTTCAGCACGGAGGGGCCGGAGCACGAGGTGCTCCGGCC
>NZ_JBSGZV010000062.1:0-42189 GCF_053611185.1 Streptomyces sp. NPDC054834
GCTGGAGATCCAGCCCGCCCGGCGCTTCGGTGTTCCGTCGCCTCCTCAGGCGGCCACCTTCTCCGGCTCCTCGGTCTTCGGAACCTCCCGCACGTGGATCCGCCGCAGCGTCGCGGCCGCTCCGACGGCCGCCAGGGCCAGCACGGCCGCCCCGGCGATCGCCGCGCCCTGCATTCCGCTGGTGAAGGCCTCCCGTGCCGCCGTCGCCAGGGCGTCACCCGCACGCCCCGGCAGTTGTCCGGCGACCGCCAGCGCGCCGCCCAGGGTCTCGTGGGCCTCGGCCGGGGCCGAGGAGGGGATGTCGTGGCGGTAGATCGCCGTACCGATGGAGCCGAGCACCGCCATGCCCAGCGCGCCGCCGAACTCCTGGCCGGTCTCCAGCAGTGAGGAGGCCGAGCCCGCCCGCTCCACCGGGGCCGCGCCGATGGCCAGGTCGGTCATCTGCGACATCACCATGACGATGCCGGAGGCGAGGACACCGCACGCGGCCAGGACCAGCCAGAGCGAGTCCGTGCCGGCCAGGGCCAGCATCCCGTAGCCCGCCGCGGCGATCGCGAAGCCCGCGGTGACGACGTAGGCGCGGTTGACGCCCTTCTGGACCAGGGAGGTGGCCAGTGGGGCGGCCATGCCGATCGGCACGGAGGGCAGCAGCGCCCACAGGGCCGCTTCCATGGCGCTCTTGTCGAGCACCGACTGGAGGTACTGCGTGGTGAAGAACGCCGAGCCCATCATTCCGAACGCGGAGACGAGGTTCAGGACGACGGCGGGGGCGAAGCCGTGGCCGCGGAACAGGGCCGGCGAGATCATCGGCGAGGCCGCGGTGCGCTGACGCAGGACGAACAGGACCGCGAAGAGCAGACCGACGGTGATCGAGACGACGTACTGCGGGTGCCAGCCCTCGGAGGGGATCTCCTTCAGGCCGTAGATCACGGGGAGCACCGCCGCCATCGACAGCGGCACGCTGAGCAGGTCGAAGCGGCCGGGCGCGGGGTCCTTCGACTCGGGGAGCAGGAACGGGCCGAGGACCAGCAGCAGTGCCATCGCGGGCAGGTTGACCAGGAAGACCGAGCCCCACCAGAAGTACTGGACCAGGACGCCGCTCAGCACCGAGCCGAGTGCGATGCCGCCCGTCATGACGCCGGACCAGATGCCGATCGCCTTCGCCCGCTGTCCGGGGTCGGTGAACATCGTGCGCAGCAGCGCCATCGTCGACGGCATGAGGGTGGCCCCGCCGATGCCGAGGACCGCGCGGGCCGCGATCAGGGTTTCGGCGCTGTTCGCGTACGCCGCCACGAGGGAGGCGGTCCCGAAGGCGGCCGCGCCGATCAGCAGCAGTTTGCGCCGGCCGATGCGGTCGCCCAGGGAGCCCATCGTCATCAGCAGGCCGGCCAGGACGAACGCGTAGATGTCGAAGATCCACAGCTGCTGGGTGCCGCTGGGCTTCAGGTCGGTGCTGATCGCCGGGATGGCGAAGTAGAGGACCGAGACGTCCATCGAGACCAGCAGCAGCGGCAGCATCAGCACGCCGAGGGCGGTCCATTCGCGGCGTCCGGCACGGGTGGTGGTCGGTGGTGTGGTCGCGGAGGTGCTCTTCGCGTTCGTCATGCCAACGAATGTACACGCGTCTTAAACGCTTGTCTAGAACGATTGTATAAGTCAGGCGTCTGGGACGTCCGTATGGATCGGCGGTAGGGTGGGCGGCATGGGACACCGTGAGGATCTGCTCGAAGGCGCCAAGCGCTGCCTGCTGGAAAAGGGCTTCGCGCGCACCACGGCGCGCGACATCGTCAAGGAGTCGGGGACCAACCTGGCCTCGATCGGCTACCACTACGGCTCGAAGGACGCGCTGCTCGCGCAGGCCTACATCTCGATGGTGGAAGGCATGTCCGACGGCTTCGGCGCGGCCGGGAGCGACGGGATCGACGGCGCTCCCGGCTCGCTGGAACGGTTCCGCGCCGTGTGGAAGAGCATCGTCGCCAGCATGCGGGAGCCCGGCTCGATGTGGCGGCTCAGCATGGAGGTCATGACCATTGAACTGCCCGAGGTGCGCGACACCTTGGCCCGCGCCCAGCGAGAGGGCGGCCGCGGCCTCGTCGCGCTGCTCATGGGCGTACCGGAGGAGAAGGTCACCGACGAGACCGCGGACACCCTCGGCCGCTTCTACCTCACGCTGATGACCGGCCTCATCGCGCAGTGGACCTTCGACCCGAAGACCGCCCCCGACGCGGACGCCCTCACCGAGGGCCTCCGCCAGGTCATCGAGGGCGTCACCCGTCACTAGGGCCTGTCCGGCGGATCATGCCGCAGACGCGGGGGCTCGGCACGCTCACCAGCGTCGATGGGGCACCGCCCCTTTCCTGCGAGACCGCCCCTTTCCTGCGACCTGATCCGCCGGACAGGTCCTGGTCATTCGCGGGTACGCGCGTCCCGCACCGCCGGGGCCATCGCGAGCAGCATCGCGGCGGCCGTCAGCGCGAACGCCCACGCATACCCGGTGTGCCCCGCGAGCAGGCCGAAGCCCGCCGCGCCCACGCCCATCCCGCCGTCGTACGCGAGGTTCCACAGGGCGGTGACCGTGCCGTAGGAGGGCCGGGAGGTCCTCGCGTACATCAGCGTGAGCGTGGCGTTCTGCGTGACGCCGAAGCCGATGCCGAACACCGCCGCCCCCGCCACGACGGCGACCGGGTGCGCGGTCGGCACGGTGAGCAGCACCCCCGCGGCCGACAGCAGCAGACCGGGCACCACGAACCGCGCGGTGCCGTGCCGGTCGCCGTACCGCCCCGTCACCCAGCGGGCCGCCGTCGAGGCTCCGGGCTGCACCACGAGCGCCACGGAGACCACCCAGACGGACGCCGACGGAACGGCCAGCGGCAGGAAGGTGACCATGATGCCGGCGGCGAGCGCGGTGGTGGCGAACACCAGGGCGGGCCGGCGCAGGTCGGAGCTGCGCAGGGCGGCGGTCATCCCCAGGGTCCGGGCCGCCGTGGGGGAGGCCCCGGCCGTCGGCCTCCCGTCCGGCAGCCCCGGCACGGACGCGATGGCGGCCAGCGCCGCCACCCCCGCCGCCACCGCGACCGGCCCGTAGCCCACGTGCCGGGCCAGCCAGAGCCCCAGCGGCAACGCGACCAGCGACGACGCGCCACCGACCAGCCCGACCAGCGCCAGCCCCTCGCCCCGCCGCTCGGCCGGGATCAGCGAGGCCGTCAGGGCGCCGCCCGCGACGAGCGTCAGAGCGAAGCCCAGGCCGCGCAGCAGGCAGACGGCCACGATCCAGACCATGCCGCCGGAGACGGTCAGCACCAGCGCCGGTACCCCGAGCAGGAGCAGCCCCGCCGTCAGCGGCAGCCGGTTGCCCCAGCGGGCGACCAGCCGGGGGGAGACCAGTTCACCGAGGACCGTGGCCAGCATCAGCGCACCCGTGGCGAGGCCGGCACCGCCCCCGCCGCCCGCCGCCTCGGCGTACGCCGGCACGGCCGACAGCAGCAGGAAGAAGCTGACCGAGGAGCCGACCATGCTCACGAAGCGCAGCAGCAGCGCCCGCGTCAGCAGCGGTGCTCCGGAACCAGCCGAAGTGGGGGCGTGTACAGGGGAGTTCGCGGACGTCGCCATGCCGTCGACGCTAAGGTCCGACCGGCCCCCCGGTAAGCTCCAATTCCATGCCACTACAGTGGGCCGGTCTGTCCCCCGAGCTGCTTCTGACCGTCGACCGGGACGGCGGCGAACAACTGCGTGCCCAGCTGGAACGGCAGCTCCGCGACGCCATCCGCACGGGCCGCCTCCAAGCCGGCGAACGCCTGCCGTCCTCCCGTGAACTGGCCCGCACCCTCAGCCTGTCCCGCGGACTGGTCCAGGACTGCTACGCCCAACTCCGGGCCGAGGGCTACCTGGTCACCCACGTCGGCTCGGCCACCCGCGTGGCACCGTGCGCGCAGGTGCCACCGGAGCCCGCGGCCCCGCCCGCTCCGCCGCCCCGCCTGATCGCCGACTTCCGGCACGGCGTCCCGGACCTGGCCTCCTTCCCGCTCACCGACTGGCTGTGGGCGACCAGGGAGGCGGCCCGCGCGATACCGACGGCGGACCTCGACTACGGCGATCCCCGCGGCAGCCGGCACCTCCGCGAGGTCGTCGCCGCCTACCTGCGCCGGGTCCGGTCGGCCGCCGCCGACCCCGGCCGCACCGTCGTCTGCTCCGGCTACGCCCAGGGACTGAGCCTGACGCTCCAGGCGCTGGCGCGCGCCGGCGCCCGTGCGGTCGCGTACGAGGACCCCGGGGCCCCCGGCACCGCGACCGCGGCCGCCACGGCGGCGGGCCTCCAGGCGGTGCCCGTCCCGGTCGACGCGCACGGCATCGACGTGACCGCGCTGGAGGCGACCGGGGCGAGGGCGGTGATCGTCACCCCGGCCCACCAGTGGCCGACGGGGGTGGCACTGGCTCCCGCTCGTCGCATCGCCCTGATCGAGTGGGCGGCGCGCCGGGACGCCTATGTCATCGAGGACGACTACGACGCCGAGTTCCGCTACGACAGCGAACCGGTCGGCTCGCTACAGGGCCTCGCCGCCGACCGCGTGGTCGGCGTCGGCACCGTCAGCAAGTCCCTCGCCCCCGCCCTGCGCATCGGCTGGCTGCTCTGCCCACCCGCGCTGATCGCAGCGCTCACCGAGCTGAAGCGGATCGCCGACCGCGGCACCCCGACCCTCGACCAGCTGGCCCTCGCCCGTCTGATCGAGTCCGGCCGCTACGACCGCCATCTGCGCCGGATGCGCACCCTCTACTCGGCCCGTTGCAAGGCCCTGCGCGCCGCGCTCGCCCGGCACGCCCCCGATGTGCGGCTGACCGGCCTCGCGGCGGGCTTCCACGCGGTGGCCCATCTGCCGCACGGAGCCGACGAGCAGACGGTGATCGCCGCGGCCCGGTCCCGGTCCGTCGGCCTGTACGGCATGAGCGCCTGCCGTGCGTCACAGGCCACCGCCCCGCCCCAACTCGTCCTCGGCTTCGGCGATGTGACGGAACGCGCGATCGCCGAGGGCGTCGCGGCCGTGGGGGACCTGCTGGCCGCCGGCGGCCAGGACCTCTAGAGCCGCGCCCCCTTCAGTGCCATGTGCAGCAGCAGCCGGTCCTCCCCGTCGTCGAGGTCCAGCCCCGTCAGCTGCTCGACCCGGGACAGCCGGTAGTACAGGGTCTGGCGGTGGATGCCCAGTTCGGCGGCGGTGCGGCCGGCCTGGCCCGCGCAGTCGAGGTAGACCTCGGCGGTGCGGGCCAGCTCCTGGTGGGCGGGGGTCAGGAGCGGGGCGAGGACGGGATCGTGGGCGGCCTCGGGCGGCAGGGAGGTCAGCAGACGGTACGGGCCGATCTGCGCCCACTCGGCGACCGGCCCGAACCGGGGTTCGGCCAGCGCCGCACGGGCCGCCGCGGACGCCTCCTGCCAGGCGGTGCCCAGTTCGGCGAGCCCCAGCCGGGCGGCGGCGACCCCCGCGGCGGCGGCCCCGCTCCCGCCGGCCGCCCGCTCCAGCAACCGCCCCGCGGCCGACACCGCCGGGGTCACGGCCTGCGTCGACCGCAGCCGCACCAGCAGCGCCAACGACTGCGCGGACAGCCCCCACGGCACCGTGCACAGCGCGGTCGCGCCCGGCAGCGTACGGACCGACGGCGCGTCGTCCGGGTCGGCGGACGGCCAGGGCGCCACGCACACCACCGTGTGCGGACCGTCCGCGCGGGCGCCGAGGGCCGTGCGCAGCTCGGCCACCGCCATGTCCCGCGGCCAGCCCCGTTCGGCGGTGAGCACCGCCCGCAGTTCCCGGGTGAGGTCGGCGCCGTGCTGCGCCTCGTCCGCCAGCAGCGCCCCGATCCGGGCCGCGACCCCCATCGCCGCGGTCAGCTGCCGCTCGCTCGGCCCCGGGTCGTCGTCCAGCAGCCAGACGTAACCGAGGACGACACCCCGATGGCGTACGGGCAGACAGATGCGCCCCCGGTACACCCCCGCCTCCGGGGTCGGCGGGATACGGACCGGACCGGTCGCCCGGGTGATCCCGAAGCCCTCGAACCACGTCCGGACCGCGGCCGTGGAGCGCCGGGTCAGGATCGAGCGGGTGCGCACCGGGTCCAGCGCCGAGGCGTCCAGCTCGCCCTCGCTGTCGTACGCACCGAAGGCGATCAGCTCGAAGTGGCGGTTCTCCAGGGTCGCCGGAACGCCCAGCAGCTCAGAGATCTCGTCGACCAGTTCCTGGTAGTCACCCGGGTTCTTGAAGGGCCCGGCATCGGACATCACCCGGGCATTCTGCCCCATATCCGCGCTGCTTCATACATCTGTCTGAGATCCCGTGCACGGATGCGTGACAGCTGTCGATGGCCGACGATCGGAGGGATCCTTAGATTTCACGGTGGTTCTCCGTGCCGTACCCGAATGGTCGGGTGACGGCCCTCTTTGGCCTTGTTGTGGAGGTGCCCCGTGCTGGGTCCCGTGATTCTCGCCGCGTCGCGCAGCGACCGGATGCGACGCCTGATCTCGGCGGCCCCGGTGACGAAGCAGGTCGTCGACCGTTTCATCCCCGGCGAGACGGTGTCCGACATCGTCCCGATCGTCGAGGAGCTCACCGCCAAGGGCCTGGAGCTGACCATGGACGTGGTCGGCGAGGACATCACCACCCCCGAGCAGGCCGGCGCCGCCCGTGACGCCTACCTGCGGCTCGTCGAGCGGCTCAAGGAGCTGGAGCTCGGCGAGAAGGTCGAGATGTCCGTCAAGCTGTCGATGTTCGGCCAGGCCCTCCCCGGGGGCCACGAGCTGGCCCTGGCCAACGTCCGCCCGGTCGTCGAGGCCGCCGCCGCCATCGGTACGACCGTCACCCTGGACGCCGAGGACCACACCACCCTCGACTCGATGTTCGCCATCCACGAGGAGCTGCGGAAGGACTTCCCGCAGACCGGCTGCGTCATCCAGGCCTACCTCTTCCGCACCGAGGCCGACGCCCGCCGCCTCGCCGCGAGCGGCAGCCGCGTCCGCCTGGTCAAGGGCGCCTACAGGGAGCCCGCCGAGGTCGCCTACCAGCAGAAGCACGAGATCGACAAGGCGTACGTCAGGATCCTGAGGATCCTGATGGACGGCGAGGGATACCCGATGGTCGGCTCCCACGACCCGCGCCTGATCAGCATCGCCCAGGAACTCGCCCACCGCGCCGGGCGCAAAATGGACGAGTACGAGTTCCAGATGCTCTACGGCATCCGCGGCGACGAGCACCTGCGGCTGGCCGCCGAGGGTCACCGCATGCGCGTCTACACCGCCTACGGCACCGACTGGTACGGCTACTTCATGCGCCGCCTCGCGGAGAAGCCCGCCAACCTGCGCTTTTTCCTGCGGTCGATGGTCAGCAAAGGATGAGCGGCAGCTGTCGGCACCCGGGTGCATGCTGGGTGACGGCAGCTACCGCCCATCGGTCGGCCTAGCCGACCCGGTTCCGGAAAGGAGTTACGGAACCCGTGACTCCGCCCCCGTGGGGGCTTCTCACTCGCTCGCCGCAGCGGACTCGTGACGGTCAAGCCCTGACCGCCGCCCAATCTACGCACGCGGCTTCGGTTCCAGCGGGCCGAGGCCAGGGATTAACTCGGAAGAGGTAGCTAATGGACGCTGTGACCCAGGTCCCCACCCCCGTCAACGAGCCGGTGCACGGCTACGCCCCCGGCTCGCCCGAGCGTGCCCGGCTGGAGGCCAAGCTGAAGGAGCTGGCCGAGAACCCGGTCGACCTGCCCTGCACCATCGGCGGTGAGAAGCGGATGGGCGGCGGCGAGGCCTTCCAGGTCGTCCAGCCGCACAACCACAAGGCCGTGCTCGGCACCTACCGCAACGCCACCCAGCAGGACGCCAAGGACGCCATCGACGCGGCCCTGGCCGCCGCGCCCGCCTGGCGCGCGATGTCCTTCGACGACCGCGCGGCGATCATCCTGCGCGCCGCCGAGCTGCTGGCCGGCCCCTGGCGCGAGACCATCGCGGCCTCCACCATGCTGGGCCAGTCGAAGACCGCCCAGCAGGCCGAGATCGACAGCCCCTGCGAGCTGGTCGACTTCTGGCGCTTCAACGTCCACTACGCCCGCCAGATCCTGGCCGAGCAGCCCCCGGCCAACTCCCCGGGCGTCTGGAACCGCCTCGACCACCGCCCGCTCGAGGGCTTCGTCTACGCGATCACCCCGTTCAACTTCAGCGCCATCGCGGGCAACCTGCCCACCGCGCCCGCGCTGATGGGCAACGTCGTGGTGTGGAAGCCGTCCCCGACCCAGACCCACGCCGCCGTGCTGCTCATGCGGCTGCTGGAGGAGGCGGGCCTGCCCAAGGGCGTCATCAACCTCGTCACCGGCGACGGCATCGCGGTCTCCGAGGTCGCCCTGGAGCACCGGGACCTCGCCGGCATCCACTTCACCGGCTCGACGAAGACCTTCCAGTACCTGTGGAAGACGGTCGGCGCCAACATCGAGAAGTACCGCTCCTACCCGCGCCTGGTCGGCGAGACCGGCGGCAAGGACTTCGTCGTCGCCCACCCGAGCGCCGACCGCGCCGTCCTCAAGACCGCCCTGACCCGCGGTGCCTTCGAGTACCAGGGCCAGAAGTGCTCGGCGACCTCCCGGGCGTACATCCCGGCGTCCATCTGGAACTCGGGCTTCAAGGAGGAGTTCGCCGCCGAGGTCGACGGCATCGCCATGGGCGACGTCACCGACTTCTCGAACTTCATCGGCGCGGTCATCGACGAGCGCTCCTTCGCCAAGAACAAGGCGGCGATCGACCGCGCGAAGGCCGACCCGAGCTGCACGATCGTCGCGGGCGGCAGCTACGACGACTCGGTCGGCTACTTCGTCCGCCCGACGGTCGTCGAGTGCACCGACCCGGAGAACGAGGTCTTCACCACCGAGTACTTCGGCCCGTTCCTCGCCGTGCACGTGTACGACGACAGCTCGGCCGAGAAGTACGACGAGATGCTCGCCCAGATGGAGTCGGTGTCCGACTACGCCCTGACCGGCTCGGTCATCGCGAACGACCGCGCGGCGGCCGCTCACACGATGGAGAAGCTGCGCTACGCGGCCGGCAACTTCTACATCAACGACAAGTCGACCGGTGCCGTCGTCGGCCAGCAGCCCTTCGGCGGCGGCCGGTCCTCCGGCACCAACGACAAGGCCGGCGCCCCGCAGAACCTGACGCGGTGGACCCTGACCCGCGCCATCAAGGAGACGCTGGTCGCGCCGACCGACTACACCTACCCGCACATGGGCTGACCGCTCTCGCGAGCACGGGCCGGGAAGCCTGCCACAAGCGTGGCTTCCCGGCCCGTTTCCATGCCCGTGCCGCACGCGCCCGGGCAGACTCCTCCCATGACATCGGCGGAGAGCGAGAGCGAGAGCGAGTCGGTCGAGACCGACGACGGCGTACGTCTGTGGGCGGCCCGCTCGGGCGGGGGCGGCGCGCCGCTGGTGCTGTGCCACGGCGGGCCGGGCCTGTGGGACATGTTCGAGGACGTCGCCGGACTCCTGGCGGACGTGACCCCGGTCGTCCGCTGGGACCAGCGCGGATGCGGGCGCTCCCAGCGTTGCGCGGGGCCCTGGACGACCGAGCGGTTCGTGGCCGATCTGGACGCCGTACGACGGCACTTCGGGCTGGACCGGATGGCGCTGCTCGGCCACTCCTGGGGCGCGCAGCTGGCGCTGAGCTATGCGCTGGCCCACCCGGAGCGGGTGAGTGCGCTGGTCTATGTGAGCGGTACGGGCATCGGCCCCGACGCCGACTGGCACCCCGCCTACGCGGCGAACTTCCGCGCCCGCCTCGGCGAGCGTCCCGAACGGCGCGCCCGCTGGCAGGAGTTGACCGACCGCCCCGCGCGCACGGAGGCCGAGGACCGGGAGCGCGCGGTGCTCCAGTGGTCCATCGAGTTCGAGGACCGGGAACGCGCCCTGCACCACGCCGGCCGCATGGCCGACCCGTGGTTCGCGATCAACACCGACTGCAACGACGCCCTCAACGAGGAACGGAAGCGGATCTGGGGCACCCGCGAGCTGTTCGCCGCCTGCGAGGCTCTGGACGTGCCCGTGACGATCATCGACGGCGCCCGGGACATCCGCCCCCGCACGGCCGTCGACTCCCTGGAGCGTGCGCTGCCCCGGGTACGCCGGGTGGTCCTGCCGGAGGCCGGGCACATGCCGTGGGTCGAGGACCCCAAGGGCTTCCGGGAGGCGCTCAGGCAGTGAGCAGGTGCCGGTCGAGGAAGTCGGCCATGAGCCGCGCGATCTGCGGCGCGTGTGTTTCCAGGGCGAAGTGGCCGGTGGGGAGCAGATGCACCTCCGCCTTCGGCAGGTCCCGCTGGAAGGCGAGCGCACCGGCCGGCACGAAGATCTCGTCGTGCGCGCCCCACACCGCCAGCAGCGGGACCTGGCTGGTGCGGAAGTACTCCTGGAAGGCCGGGTACAGGGCGAAGTTGGCGCCGTAGTCGGAGATCAGGTCGAGCTGGATCTCCGGCTGTCCGGGACGGGCCATGAGGGCGGTGTCGTGCTCGTACGCGTCCGGGCTGACCGCCGACGGGTCCGGCACGCCGTGCAGGTACTGCCATGTGATCCCGTCCGGGCCGCTGATCTCCCGCACGGGCGCCTCCGTCTCGGGCGTCCGCTCGTCGATCAGCGCCAGCACGGGCGCCCAGGCCTCCTTGCCGAGTCCCTCCTCGTACGCGTTGCCGTTCTGGGTGACGATCGCGGTCACCCGCTCGGGGTGGGCGAGGGCCAGGCGCAGGCCGATCGGCGAGCCGTAGTCCTGGATGTAGAGGGCGAACTCCGTCAGGCCCAGCTGCTCGGTGAACTCGTGGGTGACTGCGGCGAGTTCGTCGAAGGAGTAGGTGAACTCCGAGGCGGCGGGCGCCGACGACCGGCCGAAGCCGATGTGGTCCGGAGCGATCACCCGGTAGCGGCCGGAGAGCAGCGGGATCAGGTCGCGGAACATGTGCGAGCTGCTCGGGAAGCCGTGCAGGAGCAGCAGTACCGGGGCGTCGGCGGGGCCCGCTTCCCGGTAGTGCACGTCGAGGCCGCGCACGGTGGCGGTGCGGTGGTGGGTCCGGTGTGCGGTCATGGCGTCAGTGCACCACGGCCATGCCTAACCGGTCAAATGAAAATAGCTGGTTAGGTTCGGAGAGGGGGCGGATACTGGGCTCCATGACCACCCGCCTCCGCACCGCCCACACCGCCGACCTCGACCCCGCCGAACTCCGGGCCGCCCGCGCCCTCCTGGACGAAGCCTTCGACGGGGACTTCTCCGACGAGGACTGGGAGCACGGACTCGGCGGCATGCACGCCCTCGTGCACGACGGCGCCGGGCTCGCCGCGCACGGCTCGGTGGTCATGCGCCGCGCACGCCACCAGGGCCGCTGGCTGCGCGTCGGGTATGTCGAGGCCGTCGCGGTACGCCCGGACGCGCGCCGCACCGGACTGGGCGGGCAGGTGATGGGCGCCCTGGAGCGGATCGTCGACAGGGCGTACGACCTCGGCGCGCTCTCCGCGAGCGAGGACGGCGCCCCCCTCTACACGGCCCGCGGCTGGCAACTGTGGACCGGCCGGATCCACGCCCTCTCCCCGGACGGCGTCGTCCGCCTCCCCGACGAGGAGGACAGCACCTACCTGCGCCCCGCGCTCGCCGGTCCGCCCGACCCCGCGCACGAGCTGCTCTTCGACTGGCGGGACGGGGACGTCATGTGAGGGGCTGTCAGGCCCGGGTCGCCGCCCGGACCAGGATCTTCCCGGTGTTCCCGCCCCGCAGCATCCGCAGGAACGCCTCCACGATCCGCTCGAACCCGTCCACCACCGTCTCGTCCGCCACGAGCGCCCCGCTGCGCAGATGCGGTACGGCGAACTCGTACAACTCCTCCTGCACGTCGGTGTGGTCACGCACCAGGAAGCCCTCGATGCGCAGGCTCTTCTCCACGACGTCCGCGTGGTTGAACAGCACGGGCGGCGCGTCCGGGGTGTTGTACTGGCCGATGGTGCCGACCCGCACCACCCGCCCCCGCTCCCGCAGCGCGCCGATCGCCGCGCCGAGGTGATCGCCGCCGACGTTGTCGACGAAGACATCGATGCCGTCGGGGGCGGCCGTGGCGAGGAGTTCGGCGACCGGGCCGGAGTGGTAGTCGAAGGCCGCGTCGTGACCGACCTCCTCCGTCAGGTACTTCACCTTCGCGGCCGAGCCCGCGCTGCCCACCACCCGGCCCGCGCCCAGCAGTCGGGCGAAGCGCGCGGTGGCCGTGCCGACGCCGCCCGCCGCCCCCGAGACGAACAGGTCGTCGCCCTCGCGGAACCGGGCGATCCGGGTCAGGCCGACGTACGCGGTCAGGCCCGTGCCGCCGAGCACGCTCAGGTACGCCGACAGCGGCACGCCCTCGTGGTGGGGGAGGCGCCTGACATCCCCGGGGCTCACCAGCGCGTGGGTGCGCCAGCCGTGCCGGTGGAAGACGACCTCACCCTCGGGGAGGTCCGGGTGCCGTGAGGCGACGATCCTTCCGAGGGTGCGGCCCTCCAGCGGGGCGTTCAACTCGAGGTCACCGTCCATCATTTCGCGGTGGTAGGGATCCACCGACCAGTAGAGGTTCTCGACCAGGGCCGTGCCGGGGCCGGGTTCGGGAACGGGGGACTCCGCGAAGCGGAAGTGGTCGGCGGTGGGGAAGCCGGCCGGGCGGGCGGTCTGCTGCACGGTCAGCGCGGTGTCGGTCATGGTGGCTGACCGTAGGCAGGAATGCGCGGCCCGGGCAGAGGGTTGCGCTCATGGAACCGGCCGATCCATGCATCGGCCTCATAGCAGCAGGTGGGAGAGCCCGAGTGACCTCAGTCGACCTTGCCCCGCAGGAGCTCAGGACCCTGGTCGCCGTGGCGGAGGAAGGCGGCTTCTCGGCCGCGGCCGGGCGGCTCGGCGCCACCCGGTCCGCCGTCTCCCACGCCGTGCGCGGGACCGAACGCAAGCTGGGCGTCGTGCTGTTCGAGCGCGGCCGGTACGGCGCCCGGCCCACGGCGGCCGGCGAGCGCGCGGTGGCGCACGCCCGGCGGGTGCTGCGCCTGCTGGAGGTACTGGTCGCCGAGACCCGGGGTCCGGCGACGGGCGAGATCGAGGGCGCGGTGCGGATCGCCGCGTTCCGCAGCGCTGCCCTGCACCTGCTGCCGGCCGCCCTGGAACGCCTGGCCGCACGCCACCCCGGCCTCGACGTCACCGTGACCGTGGTCCGGGAACTGGGCGCCGGTACGGCCGGTGAGGTGGCCGCGGGCCGTGCCGACCTCGGCATCGCCACCCTCGGCACCGGCTCGCCGGTCCCGGCCGACCTGGTCGGCGATGTGCTGCTGGAGGAGCCGTACTCGCTGGTCCACCCGGCCGGGCACCCGGCCCCGCGTTGGCTGCCGCTGGTCGACTGGATGGAGAACTGCGGCTCCTACACGCGCGCGTGGTGGGCCGCCCAGGACTGGATCCCGGCCGCGACCGTGCGCGCCGAGGACGACGGGGCGGTGCTGTCCATGGTGGGCAGCGGCCTCGGCATGGCGATCATGCCCGCGCTGTCCCTCACCGCCGCCCCGCCCACGGTCGAGATCACCGACCTCGGGCCCGGCCGCCCGACCCGCTCCGTCGGCTATGTCACCACCCCGGAACTAGCCGCGACGGCAGCTGTGCGGGCACTCGTCAGGGAGCTGCGCTCACTCCACCCGCGTACGAGGAAACCGCAGGTCACAGCGGTGTGACCTGGTTCGCCGTCTCAGATAGTAGGAAGTCCGACTAATTGTAGAGACAGGAGCGCGGCACTCCCTTACTTTTGTAGAAGCCGAACGTCTCGCTCGACCAAGCGAATGGCGGTCGTGAGCCGGGCCCCGTGCAGGCAATCCCTGCGGCACCGCTCCCCGCCCCCGGCGTCTCGTAACCCCTTGTCTCTCTGCACCCGCGTGTGCCGAAGGAGTCGATTTCCATGGCCGAGACGACCGTCCGCCGCCGAGTCCGCCACGTGTCCCGCACGAGCGAGTCCGACCGCAAGAACGCCGCCGCCGCCCTCCAGCGCGCCCTCGACCGCCGCGACAACGGCGGCGAGACCGGCCACTGAGCCGGCCGCCGCACCCCACGAACCGGGAGCCGCACCCGTTCGAGGTGCGGCGCGGCCTCACCCGCCGCGTCGCACCTCGAAGTGGTCCACCCGCTTGCCGTCCTGCGCCAGCGCCGACACCTTCAGCCTCGGCGACGCGCCCGCCCGTGCCTCGACCGACAGCAGCGAGAAGCCGGTGTACCGCACCCGGGACCACTCCACGGCCTCAGCCTGCGGGGTCTTCCCCTTGGTCCAGTAGAAGGTCTTCACCGCGTCGTGCCGGGTCACATGGCCCTCGTAGGTGTCCTTCACACCCGACGGGAACGAGTACAGGTTCCGGCCGCCGCCGCCCGCGGTGACGTACACGATCCCGTCCCGCGCGGGGTCCGTGGACCCGCCGATCGGCACCGTCCTGGCGACCCGCCCGTTCTTGATGGCGTCCGTCCGCTCGTACACGTGGTTGTGCCCGTTGATCACCAGGTCGACCTTGTGCTTGGCGAACAGCGGCAGCCACTCCTTGCGGATGCCGCCGTCGGAGGCGTGCTGCGAGGTCGAGTAGGCGCAGTGGTGGAAGAACACCACCACGAAGTCGACGCCCTTCGCCGTCCGCAGCTCACCCAGCCTGCGGTCCAGCCACCGGGTCTGCCTGCCGCCGGTGTAGCCGAAGTTGGCGGGGATCTCGTACGACACGTCGTTGGCGTCCAGGGCCACGAAGCCGACGTTGCCGTACGTGAACGCGTACACGCCCGGCGCCGTGTGCGGGTCGAAGCCGCTGTCCGGGAGGGAGAAGCGGGCCAGCTGGCCGCCGTAGCCGTCCGGTGAGTACCAGGCCTCCATGTCGTGGTTGCCGGTGGTCACCATCCACGGCACCGACTTCGCCACCGGCTCGGTCTGCTTCAGGAACAGGTCCCAGAACGTGGGGTCGTAGCCGTCCGTCTTCGAGCCGGCCCCGTTGACGTCCGCGTAGCAGATGTCGCCCGCGTGCAGATGGAAGGCGGGCTTCAGGCGCAGCAGCAGATGGTCGTTGCCGTTCGCGCTGGTGCCGACGCCCTGGTCGCCGAAGGCGGTGAACACGAAGCTCTCCGGACTCGCGGGCGCGGTCCGGAAGGAGGTGATGGTCGAGCGGTGGGCGGGGGAGGCGGGGTCCCAGCCGTCGTGGCCGACGCCGTAGTAGTACGTCGTGCCGGGCTTCAGGCCGTCCAGGGCCGCGTGCACGTAGTACTGCTCGACCGTCGGCCTCACCCCCTGCACCCCGGCCGTGTGCAGATGGCGCACCTCGGCCTCGATCCGGCGGCCCAGGTCGTCCGGCCGCAGGCCGACGCGTACGTACGGCTTCTTCACCGGGAACGGCACCTGCCAGGAGATCCGCATCCGGGTCCTCGGATCGGCGCCGAAGGCCAGATGGCGGCCGAACGGGGTGATGACCGAACCGGACACGTGCGAGGTGGCCGGGGCGGGCGCGCCGGACGTGCGGGACGGTGTCCGCGTACCCCCGCAGCCGGTCAGCAGCCCGCCCGCCACCGCACCCGCCGTCACCAGTGTGCGGCGCCGGGTGAGCCGGGCGCGCAGGTACTCGTACTGCTCGGCCATGCTCATCCGCTCCGCGAGCCGCCGCGGAATACCGAAGTCAGGGGTCTCCATGCCGTGAGAAGTTCCCAGCGAATCCCAACACCGGGCCCACATACGGGTGAACGGCGGCCAACAGGATGACGCCGACCCCCCGCCCGGGTGCCTCCACCATGTCCGTATGGCGGACAGCTCATGTCATCCCATGGGACGAGGAGTAGGGTTCCCGGCATGTCTCGCAGCATCGATCTCGCAGTGATCCCCGGTGACGGCATCGGTCAGGAAGTCGTGGCCGAAGGCCTGAAGGTCCTCTCCGCCGTCCTTCCCGAGGACGTGAAGCTGGAGACCAAGGAGTACGACTTCGGCGCCAGGCGCTACCACGCCACCGGTGAGACCCTCACCGATGCCGACCTCGACGCCCTCAAGCAGCACGACGCCATCCTGCTCGGCGCCATCGGCGACCCGTCCGTGCCGTCCGGCGTCCTGGAGCGGGGCTTCCTGCTCAAGCTCCGCTTCGCTTTCGACCACCACGTCAACCTGCGCCCCTCGAAGCTCCTGCCGGGTGTCGCCACCCCGCTCGCCGGCGAGCCGCAGATCGACTTCGTCGTGGTCCGCGAGGGCACCGAGGGCCCGTACACCGGCAACGGCGGCACCATCCGCAAGGGCACCGAGCACGAGGTCGCCACCGAGGTCTCCGTGAACACGGCCTTCGGTGTCGAGCGGGTCGTCCGCGACGCCTTCGCCCGCGCCCAGGCCCGCCCGCGCAAGAAGCTCGCGCTGATCCACAAGAACAACGTGCTGACCTTCGCGGGTCACCTGTGGACCAACATCTTCAACAAGGTGGCCGCGGAGTTCCCCGAGGTCACCACCGAGTACATGCACGTCGACGCGGCGACCATCTACCTGGTTACCCAGCCCGAGCGTTTCGACGTCATCGTCACCGACAACCTCTTCGGCGACATCATCACCGACCTCGCCGCGGCCGTCTCCGGCGGCATCGGCGTGGCCGCCTCCGGCAACATCAACCCCGGCCGCGAGTTCCCCTCCATGTTCGAGCCGGTCCACGGCTCGGCCCCGGACATCGCCGGCCAGGGCAAGGCCGACCCCACCGCCACGGTCCTGTCCGTCGCCCTGCTGCTGCGCCACCTCGGCTACGAGGGCGAGGCGACCCGGATCGAGGAGGCGGTCTCCGCCGACCTCGGCGAGCGCGCCCAGCTGCCCGCCCGCTCCACCTCTGAGATCGGCGACGCGCTCGCCGTACGAGTAGCCGGCTGACCCGCCGCGCTCTCTCGAAGCCGCCGGGTCGCGTCAGCGCCCGGCGGCTTCCCCCATGTCCCCGCCGGGTGCCACCATCAACCCGGGGCCGCATTCACCCCGATTCCTTCCGCACCAGCTCCCCACGCGATAATCGAACGCGGAGCCGCGGTACGAAGGAATGCTCGGACGTCCTAGCACTGGCCGGAAGGCCGTACGGGCGTGAGCGCGGCCCGTCACTACAACCGGTGAAGGACAAGCACCCATGACGACGCCCACGATCGAGCTCAAGCCGTCCGCCCATCCGCTTCCCGCCGCCGAGCGCGAGGCGATCCTGGCGAACCCCGGATTCGGCCGCCACTTCACCGACCACATGGTGACGATCAAGTGGACCGAGGGCCGGGGCTGGCACGACGGCCAGCTCGTTCCGTACGCGCCGATTCCGCTCGACCCGGCCACCAACGTGCTGCACTACGCCCAGGAGATCTTCGAGGGACTCAAGGCCTACCGCCGCCCCGACGGCTCCGTCGCCACCTTCCGCCCGGACCAGAACGCCAAGCGCTTCCAGCGCTCCGCCAGGCGCCTGGCCATGCCCGAGCTGCCCGTCGAGACCTTCATCGAGGCCTGTGACGCGCTGGTCCGGCAGGACAAGGACTGGGTGCCCGCCCACGGTGGCGAGGAGTCCCTCTACCTGCGCCCGTTCATGATCGCGACCGAGGTCGGCTTGGGCGTGAAGCCCGCCAACGAGTACCTGTTCCTCGTGATCGCCTCCCCGGCCGGCGCCTACTTCCCGGGCGGCGTCAGGCCCGTCTCCATCTGGGTCTCGGAGGACCGCGTCCGCGCCGTCCCCGGTGGCATGGGCGACGCCAAGACCGGCGGCAACTACGCCGCCTCCCTGCTCGCCCAGGCCGAGGCCGCCGCCCACGGCTGCGACCAGGTCTGCTACCTCGACGCCGTGCAGCACCAGTGGGTGGAGGAGCTCGGCGGCATGAACCTCTACTTCGTCTACGGCGCCGCATCCAATGAAAAGCCGGTGATCATCACCCCGACGCTGACCGGCTCCATCCTCGAAGGCGTCACCCGCGACTCCCTCCTCACCGTCGCCCGCGACCTCGGTTACGAGGCCGAGGAAGGCCGCGTCTCCGTCGAGCAGTGGCAGCGCGACTCGGAGAACGGCACCCTCACCGAGGTCTTCGCCTGCGGCACCGCCGCCGTCATCACCCCCGTCGGCACGGTCAAGCGCAGCACCGGCGCCGAGTGGAAGCAGTCGGACGGCGAGCCCGGCGAGGTCACCCTGAGGCTCCGCCAGGCCCTGCTGGACGTCCAGCGCGGCATCACGGAGGACAAGCACGGCTGGATGCGCAAGCTCGGCTAGCCGTCACCCGCCTTCCTCAGGGCCGCCCCGGACTCCGTGTCCGGCGCGGCCCTGACGTGTTCGGGGGCACGGTGGTCCTGACAGGTTTAGAGTCGTGCTCTAAAGTTAGAGTGACGCTCTAAAGTCAGGAAGGCGAGGAGGTGCCCCGGCATGAGGCTGACCCCTACGGAACGTGACCGGCTGCTGCTGTTCTCGGCCGCCGAGCTGGCCCGCAGCCGCAAGGCCCGAGGGCTCAGGCTCAACGTGCCGGAGGCGACCGCGCTGATCGCGGACACCGTCTGCGAGGCCGCCCGGGACGGCAAGCGCCTCGCGGAGGCCATCGAGGCGGCCCGGGCGGCACTGGGCCCCGCCGACGTCCTGCCGGGCGTCGCCGACGTCGTCACCGAGGTGCATGTGGAGGCCGTCTTCGACGACGGCTCCCGGCTCGCGGTGGTCTCCGATCCGATCGGCGGCGGGCTGGGGGAGGAAGGCCCGGGCGCGCTGCTGCCGGGACCGGAGCACACCGAGCCCGAGCCCGTCGTCACGCTCACGGTCACCAACACGGCGACCGTGCCCGTCTCCGTCACCTCCCACTTCCACTTCTTCGAGGCCAACCCGCGCCTCGACTTCCCCCGCGCCGCCGCCTACGGGATGCGGCTCGCCGTGCCCGCCGGCTCGTCGGTCCGCTTCGGGCCGGGGGAGAGCGCCGAGGCCGGGCTGGTGCCGATCGGGGGCGAGCGGATCGCGATCGGCTTCGCGGGGCTCGTCGACGGGCCGCTGGACGCGCCGGGCGCGAAGGAAGAGGCCCTGCGCAGGGCCGCCGCCTGCGGATACCTGGGAGCCGAGGCATGAACCCGCACGAGTACGCCGCCACGCACGGCCCGCGCGCGGGCGACCGCGTCCGGCTGGGCGACTCCGGCCTGACCGTCCGCGTCGAGTCCGACTCCCAGCGGTACGGCGACGAGTTCCTCGCCGGCTTCGGCAAGACCGCCCGCGACGGACTGCACCTCAAGGCCGCCGCCGTGCGCGCGACCTGTGACGTCGTGATCAGCAACGTCGTGGTGATCGACGCGGCCCAGGGCATCCGGAAGGTGTCCATCGGCATCCGCGAGGGACGGATCTGCTCGATCGGGCGGGCCGGGAACCCCGACACCCTCGACGGGGTCGACGTGGTCGTCGGCACGGGGACGTCGATCGTGTCCGGGGAAGGGCTGATCGCCACCGCCGGGGCCGTCGACACGCACGTCCACCTGCTGTCGCCGCGCGTCATGGAGGCCTCGCTCGCCTCCGGCGTGACCACGATCATCGGGCAGGAGTTCGGGCCGGTGTGGGGCGTCGGCGTCAACTCGCCCTGGGCACTCAGGCACGCGTTCAACGCCTTCGACGCCTGGCCGGTCAACATCGGCTTCCTCGGCCGGGGTTCGTCGTCCCACTCCGCTCCTTTGACCGAGGCGCTGGCCGAGGGCGGGGCGAGTGGCTTCAAGGTGCACGAGGACATGGGCGCCCACACCCGGGCGCTGGACACCGCCCTGCGCGTCGCCGAGGAGCACGACGTCCAGGTCGCCCTGCACAGCGACGGGCTGAACGAGTGCCTGTCGGTCGAGGACACGCTGCGGGTGCTGGAGGGCCGCACCATCCACGCCTTCCACATCGAGGGCTGCGGCGGCGGGCACGTGCCGAACGTGCTGAAGATGGCCGGAGTCCCGAACGTCATCGGCTCCTCCACCAACCCGACCCTGCCCTTCGGCCGGGACGCGGTCGCCGAGCACTACGGCATGATCGTCTCCGTCCACGACCTCAAGACCGACCTGCCCGGCGACGCGGCGATGGCCCGCGACCGCATCCGCGCCGGCACCATGGGCGCCGAGGACGTGCTGCACGACCTGGGCGCGATCGGCATCACCTCGTCCGACGCGCAGGGCATGGGCCGGGCGGGGGAGACGGTCCGCCGTACGTTCGCGATGGCCGGGAAGATGAAGGCCGAGTTCGGCGCCCCCGAGGACCACGACAACGAGCGCGTCCTGCGCTACATGGCCAAGCTGACCATCAACCCCGCCATCGCGCACGGCCTCTCGCACGAGGTCGGCTCGATCGAGGTCGGCAAGCTCGCCGACATCGTGCTGTGGCGCCCGGAGTACTTCGGCGCCAAGCCGCAGCTCGTCCTCAAGGCGGGCTTCCCGGCCTACGGCGTGGTCGGCGACCCGGGCGCGGCCACCGACACCTGCGAACCCCTCGTGCTCGGCCCGCAGTTCGGGGCGCACGGGGCGACCCCGGCCGACATCTCCGTCGCCTTCGTCGCACAGGCCGCCCTCGACCAGGGAGGCGACCGGATGCCGACCCGCCGCAGAAGGGTCGCCGTCCGCGGCACCCGCGGCATCGGCCCCGCCGACCTGCGCCTCAACTCCCGTACCGGAGCGGTCGACGTGGAGCAGAGCACCGGTCTCGTCACCCTCGACGGCGAGCCGATCCGCTCCGAACCCGCCGACTCGGTCTCCCTCAACCGCCTCTACTTCCTCTGAGGACCCCTGATGCCTGCTGCCGCCGACGGCTTCCGCATGCCCCCCGAATGGGCCCCGCACGAGCGCACCTGGATGGCCTGGCCGGGCCCCAACCCCACCTTCGACGACCCCGGGGACCTGGCCGCCGCCCGCGGCGCCTGGGCCTCGGTCGCCCGCGCCGTCCGCCGCTTCGAGCCGGTGACGGTGGTGTGCGGCCCCGGACAGGCCGCCGAGGCCGCCGAGCTGCTCGGCCCCGGCATCGACACCGTCGAGCGCGACCTCGACGACGCCTGGATGCGGGACATCGGCCCCACCTTCCTCACCGACGGAAAGGGCGGACTGGCCGCCGTCGACTGGACGTTCAACGGCTGGGGCGCCCAGCACTGGGCCCGCTGGGAGCATGACGCGAAGATCGCCGCGTACGTCTCCGACCTCGCGGGGGCCAGGACGTACGCCTCGCGGCTGGTCAACGAAGGCGGCGCGATCCACGTCGACGGCGAGGGCACGGTCCTGCTGACGGAGACGGTCCAGCTCGGCCCGGAGCGCAACCCGCACTGGTCGAAGGAGGAGGCCGAGGCGGAGATCCATGCCCAGCTCGGCACCCGCAAGGCGATCTGGCTCCCGCGCGGCCTCACCGGCGACTACCCCCCGCACGGCTTCGGGACCCTCGGCCATGTCGACATCGTCGCCGCCTTCGCCCGTCCCGGTGTCGTCGTCGCCCACCACCAGCCGGACCCGGCGCACCCCGACCACGAGGTGACCAAGGAGGTCATAGGCCTGCTGCGGGCGCAGACCGACGCCCGCGGCCGCCGTCTGGAGGTCGTCGAGCTGGCCGCCCCCACCGTCCTGGAGGCCGACGGCCACTGGGCCGACTACTCCTACATCAACCACTACCTCTGCAACGGCGGCGTCGTGCTGTGCGCATTCGACGACCCTCGCGACGAACTGGCCGCCGAGACCTTCAGCCGCCTCTTTCCGGACCGGACGGTCACCCTGGTGGACGCCCGTACGATCTTCTCCGGCGGCGGTGGCATCCACTGCATCACGCAACAGCAGCCGAGGACGAGCTAGGACGAGCCAGGACGAGCCAGGACGAGCCACGACGACCAGGAGGAGTCACGGATGGCCGGTGCGGCACGGGTGCGCAAGAACGCGCCGCCGCGCGAGGAGGTCCTCGCCGCGGCCATGGACATGATCGCCGAGCGCGGTCTCGAGCAGCTCACCATGGCGGCGCTCGGCCGCGAGGTCGGCATGAGCAGCGGCCACCTGCTGTACTACTTCCGCTCGAAGGACGAGCTGCTGCTCCAGACCCTGGAGTGGAGCGAGGGCCGTCTCGGCGCCGAACGGGTCCGGCTCCTCGCCGGGCCGGAAACCGCCCGCGAACGCCTCGACGCCTACGTCGACCTGTACGTCCCCGACGGCCACCGCGACCCGCACTGGACGCTGTGGCTGGAGGTCTGGAACCGCTCGCAGAACGCCGCCGACGACGCCCGCGACCGCCAGGCCGCCATCGAGGGCGCCTGGCACCGCGACCTGGTCGCCCTGCTCGCGGAGGGCGTCTCCCGCGGCGAGTTCCGCCCCGTCGGCGCCGACCGCTTCGCCGCCCGGCTGCGCGCCCTCCTCGACGGCTTCTCCATCCACGTGGCGGTCGGCCTGCGCGGCACCGACCGGGGACAGATCCTCGGCCACGTGCGGGAGTTCCTGGACGACTCACTCGGCCCGCCGAAGCTCACGGACTGTTGATCACCGTACGCGTACCGCATCCTGAGACGGTCCGTGAGCCGGGGGCGGGGCTGTGCCAGACTGCCCCCGTGCTCTCGTTCGCCATGATTATTGGCAGCAGGCGCGCCGGTCCGCAGTGACCACCACGTACGACCAGGTACGGGTGGCCATCGTCGTCCTCGACCCGCGCGCAGACCTCTCGCACCCGCGAGGGGTTTTTTCGTTTTCCGGCCCACCTTCAGCCGGAGACGGAGCGTGAGGGAGTATGAGGGGACGGTGGAGCCGGTCATTCCGGTAAGACCGAGATTCAAAACAGGAGCCCTGAGACCATGACCGAAACCAGCCGGCTGGACGATACGTTCCACGTCTTCGACACCACCCTGCGCGACGGCGCCCAGCGCGAGGGCATCAACCTCACCGTCGCCGACAAGCTGGCCATCGCTCGGCACCTGGACGACTTCGGCGTGGGCTTCATCGAGGGCGGCTGGCCCGGCGCGAACCCGCGGGACACCGAGTTCTTCGCCCGCGCCCAGCAGGAGATCGACTTCAAGCACGCCCAGCTGGTCGCCTTCGGCGCCACCCGCCGCGCGGGCGCCAAGGCCGCGGACGACCCCCAGGTCAAGGCCCTGCTCGACTCCGGCGCCCCGGTGATCACCCTGGTCGCCAAGTCGCACGACCGGCACGTGGAACTGGCGCTGCGCACCACCCTGGACGAGAACCTGGAGATGGTCCGCGACACCGTCTCCTTCCTGCGCGAGCAGGGCCGCCGGGTCTTCGTCGACTGCGAGCACTTCTTCGACGGCTACCGCGCCGACCCCGAGTACGCCAAGTCGGTCGTCAGGGCGGCCTCCGAGGCCGGCGCGGACGTGGTCATCCTCTGCGACACCAACGGCGGCATGCTCCCCGCCCAGGTCCACGCGGTCGTCTCCACGGTCCTCGCCGACACCGGCGCCCGGCTCGGCATCCACGCCCAGGACGACACCGGCTGCGCGGTCGCCAACACCCTCGCCGCCGTCGACGCGGGCGCCACCCACGTCCAGTGCACGGCGAACGGCTACGGCGAGCGCGTCGGCAACGCCAACCTCTTCCCGGTCGTCGCCGCCCTGGAACTGAAGTACGGCAAGAAGGTCCTGCCCGACGGCCGGCTCCGCGAGATGACCCGCATCTCGCACGCCATCGCCGAGGTCGTCAACCTCACCCCCTCCACCCACCAGCCCTACGTCGGCGTCTCCGCCTTCGCCCACAAGGCGGGCCTGCACGCCTCCGCCATCAAGGTCGACCCCGACCTCTACCAGCACATCGACCCCGAGCTGGTCGGCAACACCATGCGCATGCTGGTCTCCGACATGGCGGGCCGCGCCTCGGTCGAGCTCAAGGGCAAGGAGCTCGGCATCGACCTCGGCGGCGACCGCGAGCTGGTCGGCCGGGTGGTCGAACGGGTCAAGGAGCGGGAGCTCAAGGGCTACACCTACGAGGCAGCCGACGCCAGCTTCGAGCTGCTGCTGCGCGCCGAGGTCGAGGGCAGGCCGCTGAAGTACTTCGACGTGGAGTCCTGGCGCGCCATCGTCGAGGACCGCCCCGACGGCACCCACGCCAACGAGGCCACCGTCAAGCTGTGGGCCAAGAGCGAGCGCATCGTCGCCACCGCCGAGGGCAACGGCCCCGTCAACGCCCTCGACCGGGCCCTGCGGGTCGCCCTGGAGAAGATCTACCCCCAGCTGGCCAAGTTCGAGCTGGTCGACTACAAGGTCCGCATCCTCGAGGGCAAGCACGGCACCTCGTCCACGACCCGCGTACTGATCTCCACCTCCGACGGCGCCGACGAGTGGTCCACGGTCGGGGTGGCGGAAAACGTCATCGCGGCGTCCTGGCAGGCCCTGGAGGACGCTTACACGTACGGCCTGCTCCGGGCGGGCGTGGAGCCCGCGGAGTGAGCACAGTGGAGGCATGACCGAAGACGACGGCAACCCTCTGGCCCGGGCCCGCGTGGCGACCAGGCTGCCGGCCCGGGACCTGGCCCGGGCCCGGCGCTTCTACGCGGAGCGGCTCGGCCTGGAGCCCGTGGACGAACGGCCCGGCGGGTTGCTGTACCGGTGCGCGGGCGTGGACTTCGTGGTGTTCCGCTCCACGGGCGCCTCGCCCGGCACGTTCACCCAGATGGCGTTCGAGGTCGACGACATCGAGGCGGCCGTGGCGGAGCTCAGGCGGCGCGGCGTGGTGTTCGAGGAGGTCGACGCGCCCGGATTCCGCACCCGGGACGGGATCGCCGAGATCGAGGGGAACTACCCGGGCAAGGGCGCGCGGGGCGAACGCGGCGCCTGGTTCCGGGACAGCGAGGGCAACCTGCTGGGCATCGGCGAGTCCGTCAGGTAGTCCGGGTGCGCTGTCAGGTGGTCAGGGCGCCCGCCAGATGTTGTCGAAGGCCGCGTTCTCGATGCGCCGCCGCTCGCGCACGGCCCCCAGCTCCGTGACCGCGTCGCCGACGGCGACCAGGACGGTGGCGACCGCCTCGTCGCCGGGCTCCTCCTCCGGCGGCCGCTCGCCCCCGATGCCCAGGGTGGCGGCGAGACCGCTGAGCACGGGCTCGCGGGACCACCAGCGGTCGGCGGCGTGCCGCCGGGCCGGGCTGTCGGCAGCCGCCGCCTTGTCGGCCCGGTGCGGCCACCAGTGCCGCTTCCCGGACAGCTGCCCCTCGGCGTCCAGGACGTCGCGATACGCCGTGACCAGCCCCTGCCCCCGGCGCCACAGCCAGTCCTCGACCGACTCGTGCGGCCCCTTGCGCACGAGCGCCGCCTGGGCCTCGTCCAGCATCCGGTCACCCGTGGCCAGCACGGGACCGGGCACGATGCGCTCACCGTCCAGGGTGAGCGCCCGTGCGCCGAGGAGGTCGATCAGCTCGGCTCCGGCGAGCGCGAGCGACACGTCCCCCGGCTCGACGGGGTGATCGCCGCGTACGTCGAGGCTGACGAGGAGCAGATCCCGCGGTGTGGTCATACCCCTACCATGTGCCGGGCCGGCCCGAGGCGCAGCCCGGCGGCACTCACGTCCGGCTCCTACTGGAGCTTCCACTTCTGGTTGGCGGCCCCGGTGCACGACCAGATCTGGGCCCGTGCCCCGTTGGCCGAGGAGTTGTCGGTGACGTCCAGGCACTTGTTCGCCGCCGTGTTCACCACATCACCGGTCGAAGCGCTGTACGACCACTGCTGGGCGCCGCTGCCATTGCAGTCGTAGAGCTGCACCTTCGCCCCGTCGGCCGTGGACGCCGACGTCACGTCCAGGCACTTGCCGAGCGCCTGCACCGACCCGTCGGACATGACGGTCCACTTCTGCGCCGTCGAGCCGTTGCAGTCGTAGAGCTGCACCGCCGTGCCGTTGGCGCTCGACCCGCCCGCCACGTCCAGGCATTTGCCGCCGAGGCCGACGAAGGCGCCGCTCGTGCTCCCGCCGCCGGACTGGGTGCCGGACCAGGTGAAGGTCGCCGAGGTCTTGCCCGGCAGCGAGTAGGTCGCGTGCTGGGAGCCCCAGTTGATGGTGACGGTCTTGGCGGAGGACGAGTCGTTGTAGGCGATCAGGGCCTTCGAGCCGTCCGGGTTGCGCCAGGCCACGTTCGGCACGGAGGTGGACGCCGTCGAGGCGATCCGCTGCGCGCCCGGCCGTACGAACTTGGTCAGGTGGCCCATCGTGTAGTACTCGACGGTGTAGTCGACGGTCCCGCTCGCGCCGTCCCCGTTGTGCACGGTGATCAGACCGGTGCAGGTGCCGCAACCGCCGTTGTGCGGGCCCATGTTCTGGTCCACGGCCAGCGACCACTTGGTCACCGACTTCGCCCAGTTGCGGGTGTAGTCGATGATGTTGTTCATGTCCTCGCGCTGCTGGTTGGCGACCCAGGTGCCCCCGGAGTGCTCGGTGCCGAACGCGTCCAGGTTCGGGTACTGGTTGTGGACGGTGGTCTGCTTGGAGACGCCGCTGATGTCGCTGTAGCCGTGCCAGGCGATCCCGCCGAAGTTGGGGTGGTTGCGGATCGTCGAGTCGTCGACGGACGCGGCCGCGTAGGAGTCGTAGACGTCCCAGTTCCAGTCGTGCGCCAGGACCTTGGTGGACAGGCCGGCCGACTGGAGCTGCGGCAGCAGGTCGTTCTTGAGGAAGTACTGGAGACCGGAGGCGTTCCAGCTCATCGACGGATAGCCCGAGCAACAGGTCGGCTCGTTCTGCGGGGTCACGTAGGAGACGTTGACGCCCTGGTTCTTGTACGCCTGGAGGTACTTCACGAAGTAGGCGGCGTACGCCCCGTAGTCCTCCGACTTCAGCCAGCCGCCGTTGAGCGAGCCGCTGTCCTTCATCCAGGCCGGAGCCGTCCATGGCGAGGCCATGACAGTCAGAGACGGGTTCAGCTGGAGGGCCTGCTTGGTGAGCGGGACGACGTCCGCGAGGTCGTGCGAGATGGAGAAGCTGTTCAGGTTCGGGTCCGTCTGGCCGGCCGGCACGTCGTCGTACGAGTACCCGTAGCGGGCCAGGTCCGAGGCGCCCATCGGATTGCGCAGGAACGACAGCCCGATCCCGTCCGTCGGCGAGAACAGCTTCCGCATGGTCGCGTCCCGCGTGGACTGGGACAGCGCACCGCTGCTGTTCATCAGCCAGGCGGCCGTGTCCGTGAAGGAGGCGCCGCCGCCGGTGAAGGTCTGGTAGCGGGTGTTCTCGTCGACGGTGATGTTCTCGCCGCCGCCACCGCTCCCGGACTGGAAGGCGAACGGCGTCTGCGCCTGGAGCCCGCGCGTGACATGGCGTCCGGCGGAGTCGTCGGTGGTGGTGAGGTACGCGGTGACCTGCTCGCCGGCCGCGTGTGCGGAGGGCATGCCGAGGACCGTGAGCCCGGCGGTGGTCAGCAGGCCGGCGAGCAGCAGCCGGGCCGTTCGCGGAGGTCTTCTCATGGTGCGCCACCCTTCGTGAGGTGGGGGATGGGAGGCGTGCGAGCCGTGAGTAAATGACGGCTTCCCATAGACGTCAAGGGGTCGCGCATTCAAAAACCAAACGCACAACGGCCTTGATCCGGCCGCGGGTTGGCCCTGCACCACTTCTGACGTGAAGTATTGACGGTGTCGCGCGCCGCGAGTTAACTCACGGCGTGATCTAAGTCATGAGTGAACCAAGAGCCGAGGGAAGGTCCATGCGAAGAACCGCCCTGCTCGTCTCCGCCGCACTCCTCACCGGTCTGCTCCCCTGGGCGACCGCGCGAGCCGCCGACGACCCGGCCCCCGTTCCCGTCGACCGCTTCGAGGGCGAGGTCCCCTTCGCCTCCCAGCCCGCCGAGGGCATCTTCACCTGGGGCGGCGACACCGACGATCCGCCCGCCCTTCAGTTCGCCGCCCGCCCGGACGCCCCCGAGGGCGAGAAGGTCCTCGCCGGCAGCTACGACATCAGCGGCTACGGCGGCTTCACCCACGACTACGCCGCGACCGAACCCGCCCACGACTGGTCCGCCCACAAAGGCATGCGCTTCTGGTGGGACGGCCAGGGCAACGGCAAGAAGATCACCTTCGAGATCAAGGACGGCGGCGCGAACGGCGAGGCCTCGGAACTCTGGACGACCTCCTTCACCGACGACTTCACCGGCTGGAAACAGATCGAGATCCCGTTCACCGACTTCACCTACCGAACGGACTACCAGCCGGTCGGCGGCATCGACCACGTCCTCGGCCTGACCCAGATGTGGGGGTACGCCGTCACGCTCCCCACCGGCGTCAAGGGCACCTTCGCCATGGACGACGTCGAGCTGTACGGCAAGGCCGACCAGTCCCTGCGCGCCTCCGTCACCACCGACTCCGCCGTCCACCCGGTCAAGGAGGGCGGCACCGCCGCGGTCCGGGTCACCGTGGCCACCACCGGCGCCGCCCCGGTCGACGAGCCCGTCACGGTCACCTACGAGACGACGGCCACCGGAACCGCCACCCCAGGCAAGGACTACACCCCGGTCACCGGCACCCTCACCTTCCCGGCCGGCACGGCCTCCGGCACCTCGCGGACCATCAAGATCCCCACCCTCAAGGACCGGAGCGCCGAGTCCGCCGAGACGATCCCCCTGAAGCTCACGGTGACCGGCGCCAAGGCCCCCACCGAGACCCCGCAGATCGTCATCGACGCCCACGGACTGCCGTACCTGAACAGCAAACTGCCGGTCAGGAAGCGCGTCGCGGACCTCGTGTCCCGCATGTCCCTGGCGGAGAAGACCGGCCAGATGACCCAGGCCGAGCGCGGGGCCGTGGGGAACGGGGGCGACATCGCGGCGTACGACCTCGGCTCGCTGCTCTCCGGCGGCGGTTCCACCCCCACGCCCAACACCCCCGACGGCTGGGCGAAGATGATCGACGCCTTCCAGCTCAGGACCCAGGCGACCCGCTTCCAGATCCCCCTGATCTACGGCGTGGACGCCGTCCACGGCCACAACAACCTGGTCGGCGCCACGATCATGCCGCACAACA
The DNA here is from genome assembly GCF_053611185.1 of Streptomyces sp. NPDC054834. Taxonomy (NCBI): domain Bacteria; kingdom Bacillati; phylum Actinomycetota; class Actinomycetes; order Kitasatosporales; family Streptomycetaceae; genus Streptomyces; species Streptomyces sp. NPDC054834. The sequence goes on from NZ_JBSGZV010000062.1 coordinate 28,931, forward strand.
TCGGCATCGGCGCCACCCGTGACCCCCGGCTCGCCCAGCGGACGGGCGCGGTGACGGCAGCCGAGGTCCGGGCCACCGGCATCCCCTGGGACTTCGCCCCCTGCCTCTGCGTCACCCGCGACGAACGCTGGGGCCGCTCCTACGAGTCCTTCGGCGAGGACCCGGCCCTCGTCCAGTCCATGGAGACGATGATCCAGGGCCTCCAGGGCCGGGCGAACGGCAGCGACCTGAACCGGGACGACAAGGTACTCGCCACCGCCAAGCACTTCGTCGGCGACGGCGGCACCGAGTACGGCTCCTCGACGACCGGGACCTACAAGATCGACCAGGGCGTCACCAAGGTCACGAGGCAGCAACTCGAGGCCATCCACCTGTCCCCGTACCAGACCGCCGTCGACCGTGGCATCGGCACGGTCATGCCGTCGTACTCGTCCCTCGACATCCTCGGCGACGGGCAGGGCCCGGTGAAGATGCACGCCCGGGCCGACATGATCAACGGCGTGCTCAAGGGCCGCATGGGCTTCGACGGCTTCGTCATCAGCGACTGGAACGCCATCGACCAGCTTCCCGGCGACTACGCGTCCCACGTCCGCACCTCGGTCAACGCGGGCGTGGACATGATGATGGTGCCGTACAGCTACAAGGACTTCACCGCCGCGCTGACCGGCGAGGTGAAGGCGGGCCGGATCAGCGGGAAGCGGATCGACGACGCCGTCTCCCGCATCCTCACCCAGAAATTCAAGCTGGGCCTCTTCGAGCACCCGTACGCCGACACCACCGGCGCCGCGCGGATCGGTTCACCGGCCCACCGCGCCGTCGCCCGGCAGGCGGCCGCCGAGTCGCAGGTGCTGCTGAAGAACTCGGGCGGCCTGCTGCCGCTGCGCAAGAACCAGAAGGTGTACGTCGCCGGGTCCAACGCCGACGACATCGGCAACCAGACCGGCGGCTGGACGGTCACCTGGCAGGGCTCCTCCGGCAACATCGTCCCGGGCACGACGATCCTGGACGGAATGCGCAGGGCAGGCGGGGCCATCACCTACTCCAAGGACGCCTCCGCACCCCTGACCGGCTACGACGTCGGCGTGGTCGTCGTGGGCGAGACCCCGTACGCCGAAGGCGTCGGCGACGTGGGCAACGGCCACGACCTCAAGCTGTCCGCCACCGACCAGGCAGCCGTGGACAAGGTCTGCGCCGCCATGAAGTGCGCGGTACTGATCGTCTCCGGCCGTCCGCAGCTCATCGGCGACCGGATCGGGAAGATCGACGCCCTGGTCGCCTCCTGGCTGCCGGGCACCGAGGGCGACGGCGTGGCGGACGTCCTGTACGGCAGGCGGCCCTTCACCGGACAGCTCCCCGTCACCTGGCCCAGGTCCGAGGCCCAGCTGCCGATCAACGTGGGCGACACCTCGTACGACCCGCAGTTCCCGTACGGCTGGGGCCTGACCACCCTCACCAAGGTCCCGCGGGGCGACACGCCGACGCTGCGGGCACTGGCCGCCGCCGCGAGGGTGGCCGAGAGGACGGGCGCGGACGAGACCGGGCGCCGGCTGGTCACCAAGGCACGCCTGATCGTCCAGGGTCGGACGGGGCAGCAGATGACCCCGGCGGTCGCGAAGCCCTTCGCCGACGCGGACCACCTGCTGCTGACCGGACGGTACGGGCAGGCGGCGAGCAAACTGCTGGAGGCCTACCGGGCGGCATAAACCTGACCGGTTTTGGAAGGCTTCGGGTAGCTTCGAACCATGAAGGGTGTACGGACCCGAAGCCTTCCAGGGCTGCTGCTGGCCCTGGCACTCGCGGTCATGACCGTGCTCGCACCGCAGGCCACGGCCGCCGCCAGCGTCACGGCGGCCACGGCAGCCACCAGCGTCTCGAAAGCCACGACCGCCACCAGCGTCTCGACGATCGCCGAGGCCCTTCGCAAGAGCCCCGTCTACGTCGACCCCGCGGCCTCCGCCCAGCTGTCGGCGCCGGACTCCGGCGCACTCGCCAGGCGGATCGAGAGCGCCGGCAAACCCCTGTTCATCGCGGTGCTCCCGGCCGACTACCCCACCCGCAACCTCTTCACCGACCTGCGCACCGCCACCGGCGTCACCGGCCTGTACGCCATCCGCCTCGGCGACCGCTTCGACGCCCGCGCCGACTCCTCCGTCCTGCCCCGAACGGCCGTACGCAACCTGGTCACCAGCGTCCAGGGCGAGAACGCCAAGACCCAGCTGACCGACTTCACCGACCGCGCCCTGGCCAACATGGGCGGCAAGGCCCCCGCGTCATGGGGCACCTCCTCCGGCGGAGCCACCGGAGTCTCCATCACCGCCCTGATCGCCACGGCGGCCGTCCTGGTGGCCGGCGGCGCGGGCGCGTACGCGGTCGTCCGCCGCAACCGCCGCCGCCACGCCGCGGAACAGCGGGCCGCCCTGGACCGCCTGCGCGTCGTCGTGGACGAGGACATCACCGCCTTCGGCGAGGAGCTGGACCGCCTCGAGTTCCACCCGGCGGAGCCGGGCGCCGACGACGCCATGCGCGCGGACTACGAGCGAGCCCTGAACGCCTACGAGAACGCCAAGCAGTACATGGCCGAGGCCCGCAAACCCGAGGACGTGCGCGCCGTCACCCAGGCCCTGGAGGACGGCCGCTTCTCCCTCACCCAGCTCGCCGCCCGACGCGAGGGCCGCCCCCTGCCCGAACGCCGCCCACCCTGCTTCTTCGACCCACGCCACGGCCCCTCGGTCACCGACGCCACCTGGACCCCGCCCGGCGGCGCCCCCCGCGAGGTCCCGGTCTGCGCGGCCGACGCCACTCGCCTCGCCGACGGCCGCGACCCGGTCGTCCGCGAGGTCGACACCGACTACGGCCGCCGCCCCTACTGGGACGCGGGCCCCGCCTACGGCCCCTGGGCGGGCGGCTACTTCGGCGGCGGCATCCTGCCCGGCCTGCTGATCGGCACGGCACTCGGCGGCATCATGTCGGGCCCGGCATACGCGGCCGACTACGGCGCCGGGTACGGGGATTTCGGGGGCGGTTATGAGGGCGGGGATGTGTCCGGGGCGGACTTCGATCCGGGGGACTTCGGGGGCGGGTTCGGGGACGGCGGGGGATTCGGGGACGGCGGGGGAGGGGACTTCAGCGGCGGGTTCTGAGGGGAGGCGCTGAGGAGGCCGCTTCCGGCGCTCCCCCCAGCCGTTCCATCAGCGCACCCGCCAGCATCAGCACCCCTCGCTCCGTCTCGCTGAGCGACGCGAGCGCCCCGGCCAGCCAGGCGTCACGCTCGGCCATGTCCCGCTCCAGCACCCGCCGCCCCTCCGCGGTAAGCGTCAACACGGACTGACGCCGGTCGACGCGGTCCGCTTCCCGCACGATCAGTCCGCCCTCCTCCAGTTCCGCGAAGACCCGGGTCAGCGACTGCGGCCGCTGCCGCTCCGCCGCCGCGATCGCACCGGGCGTGGCCGGCCCGTACCGGTGCAGATACCCGAGCACGACGAGCTGGTTGGGGCTGAGGCTGCCGTCACCGCGTTCCTGCCGGAGGCGGCGGTTCAGACGGACGATGCCGCGGCGGAGACGGGCGGCTTCGGGTAGGTGGTCCATGCCCGTCGATCTTACGCGATTGCTTACTATTACTCGGGGCCAAGCGCCGCTAAGCACCGCTATTGTTCATCCGTGACCGCCAAACTAATACGCAACGCGTACGAAGCGGCCCTGACGATGACCGCCGTCCTGCTCTGCTGGAGCGCCGCGCTCTGGCTGGAGAGCACCGCCGGACTGCACACCGACGTGCTCGTCCTCGCGGTCGCCCTGACCCTGACTCTGGCCTCCACCCAGCGCACCGCGAACACGCGCCGCCGCCTCACCGCGCTGCTCCTGCTCCCCGCGACGGCGGCTGTGGCCCAGTTACTCGGCCGCCTCATCGCCACGCACTACGCCGCCGGCGCGGCCGCCTACACCGCCGGGATCTCCCTGGCCATCTGGATCCGCCGCTACGGCCCGACCGCCACCAAGGTCGGCACCCTCCTGACCCTCCCGCTCGTCGCACTCCTCGTCGTCCCGGGCCCGGCGCTGCCGCCCGAGTCCCAGGGCGTTCTGGTGAACTGGGCGTGGTCGGCGCTGATCGGGACGCTGGCCTGCGTGTGCGTGTGGCTGGTACAGGCACTGGCCGACCGATACGGACCCCGGCCCGCTGAAGCCGAGGAGACCGCGCCCAGCCGCGCCTCCCGCCTCCACCCCCGCCCCAGCACCCGCATGGCCCTACAGATGGCGGCCGGCGTCGCCGCCGCCTTCGCACTGGGGCGGCTCTTCTTCGACCATCACTGGCCATGGCTGGTGCTCACCGCATACGTCGCCGCGAGCGGCAATCGCGGCCGAACGGACGTACTGCGCAAGGGAATCGAGCGGCTCATCGGCGCGAGCGCGGGCACGCTGCTGGCGACGGGAGTGGCGGCGGCCGGTGCGACGGGCCCAGCCGCGGTGGCCCTGATGTTCGCCGTCCTGGCGGTGGCGTTGTGGCTGCGCCCGCTCAACTACGCCTACTGGGCAGCCGGCATGACCACCGCCCTCTCCCTGCTCCTCGGCTACTTCGGCCAGGACGCCACCAGCCTGCTGCCCACCCGCCTGGCCGGAATCGCCGTCGGCGCGGTCCTGTCAGTGGCGGCGTCCTGGTGGCTGCTACCGGTACCGAAACGGCGCGCGGTTACCGCCAATACCGGGCCGCATACCGCTCCCCGGACGCATGCCACCACGCCGGCGGAGACGCCCCCCGCGCGACAGCCCACGGCTGATCCGGATGCAACCCGAGCCGCCGCAGGGCCCGAGCATCGACAGAGAGACTGATCCGGCCGTACGGGTCCCCGTCGACCATCCGCCTGCACGCGAGGTCGCACCGAAGCTCTTCCGGGGCGAACGGCATCCAGTCGATGCCGCGTTCACGCAGTCAAGCGCAGAGCACTCGAAACGGCTTGCGCCCCGGCGAGTTCTCGCACGAGGTGATGAAAACCCATTCGGTGTTTTCAGGAGGGGATGCCGTCAAGGAACTCACTCCAGGTGGCGGGGGAGAGGGTGAGCGTGGGGGCGGTGGGGGTTTTGGAGTCTCGGATGTGGATGGTGGTGGGGGTTGTGGCTACTTCTAGGCAGTCGCCGCCTTCGCTGCTGCTGTAGCTGGACTTGTGCCAGCCGTATGCGATTTCGACACAGTCGCCGCCCTGGCTGCCGCTGTAGCTGGACTTGAACCACGCCAGGCTGTCCGAGCGGTTCTGCTGCCGTGCTGCAGTCATCATGACTCTCCTAGCAGTCCATTCAACAGGCGCACGCTCTCGTCCGGCGAGAGGGCCTGAGACCGCAGCATTCCATACTGGAGGTGATAGTCACTGACGTCATCGGGATCATCGACGAGGAAGCTTGCGCGCTGCACCTCCAAGTACACGAGACGCTCGTATTCAGGGGTTTCCAACAGCACCATCGGACCGTCGAGACAGGCGTGCGGCGTGCGGTCCATCGGCATGATCTGCATGCTCATGTGCACGGGCTCGGTGTACTCCAGGATCCGGCGGATCTGCTCGCGCATGATCTCCGTGTCGCCGACCCGGCGCCGCAGGACGCTCTCCTCCAGGATGAAGTGCCCCACGGGCGGCTGGTCCCGCCGCCAGAGCAACTGCCGGTCCATGCGCGTGTTCACCCACTGCTCGGCGGTCTCGCTGCCCAGTGCCGGATAGCGGTAGTCGAAGACGGCCCGACAGTAGTCCCGCGTCTGAAGCAGCCCCGGAACGACCAGGCTCTGGTAGGACATGATGCTGACCGCTTCTTGCTCGTGCTCCACGAGACCCTGCGCGAACTGAACGATCCGCTCCCGCACGGGCATCTTCTCCACCAGCACGGCCAACGCCCCGCCCGTTCCCAGAAGCTCGTCGAACTGCTCGGCCCGGTCCGGCTGCAAGGCCAACCGCCCCTGCTCGACGGAACGCACCGTGTCCACGTGGACGTTGGCGGCCTCGGCTAACCGCTCCTGGGTGAGTCGCGCCTGTTTCCGGTAGTGGGCGACCACCGCGCCGATCGCCTGCCACGATCCGACCTTCTTGGGCTTCTTCCCCGAGTACATGCCGGACCCTTTCCCCCGTCGTTCCCTGAAGTCCTCGTAGTGGAGTCGTAGTAATCAGCACTACGACTTCACCCATTGGTCCACTTTAGTGACCGACAGTGACACTGGCGCCATGAACGCGGAACTCCAACACCCCCACACCCGCGAGGCGTACTACCGCCGAGACCGCAGATCGGTGCGCCTGGCAAGGCACTTCGCGCGTACGACGCTGGCGGACTGGGAGATCACCGAGCGCACGGACGACGTGCTGCTCTGCGTGAGCGAACTGGCGACCAACGCGCTGCTCCACGGCGTCCCCCCGGGCCGTGGCTTCACGCTCCGCTTGACGCGGCATCCCGACGGCGTCCTACGGATCGAACTCCATGACAGCGGAGGAGGCGAGGTCCAAGTCCCGGACCACTGCCCGGAGTCGGAACACGGCCGAGGCCTGCTGCTGGTGGCGGCGCTCGCCGACAAGTGGGGGGTGGCTGAGCGGAGCCCCGGCAAGATCGTGTGGGCGGAGTTCGAGAGTGACCGTGGGGCCGCCCGCTTCTTTGCCAGTGTCGTGATTCCGCGACCCGAGTAAAGGGCGCTCCCGCTCCGCTGCGCTGCGCTCCCGCGTCGCCTACGGCGATCGGCCTACGGCCGACCCTTGACTCGGCCCCCGGAATCACGGGGAAGAAGCGAGCGGGCAGCCCGGGGAAAGCGGGGCCCGGGTGGGCGGCCCCTCCACCCAACTGGGCCGCGGGCCGGGGTTCGGGGGCGCGACCGCGCCTCGCCAGCACGCCGGCCCGGCTCAGCGGCTATCGGTGAGTGGGGGGAGGAGGAAGTTGGGGGGCAGGGGGAAGTTGGGGGCAGGGGGGTCGGGGGTGCGTTGGGCGGGTGGCGGCACGCCGGGAGGGCTTGGCGACTTGCGGCCGGTGGGTGGGGGGTGGGGGGTGGCGGGCCCTGGGCGGGTGGTGCCTGCTGGCGGCTGCTGGTGGCTGCTGGTGGCTGCCGGTGGATGGGATCTCGTCGCGCAATCCCGGCAGATCGGGTGTGGGGTGGGTGATTGGCAGATGCGTCCCACGCCACCCCTCGGTGACCTGGGGATGGACCTCCGCCCGGTGGGACGGATCTGCCAATCACCGTTCCTGGGCGGTGAGGGGCGAGCCGGAAGGGATGGCGGACCACGATTGGCAGATATGGGCCATCCCTAAGCCGCGTGACCTGGGGCTTCACCACTCACCCCCGGCCCATATCTGCCAAATACTCCAAATGCCCACCGATTGTGTCCCCGAGCCGGGACTGCTGGTGTCGCGCCCCCAACCACCCATCCACCGATCGCCGCCAAGCCCACCCCACCCGGCGTGCCGCCCCCCACCCACCGCGCCCCCCCACCTCCCATCCCCCACCCACCGATCGCCGCCAAACCTCCCCGGCGTGCAGGCGAGGCGCGTCCGCGCCCCCCCAACCCCGGCCCGCAGCCCAGCCCACGTAAGGGGTGGCCTACCCGGGCCCGCGTCTTTCCGGGCCGCTCGCTCGCTTCTTCCCCGTGCTGGAGCGGTCCGGGTCAAGGGTCGGCCGCAAGGCCGATCGGCGTAGCCGACGCGGAGTGCAGCGAAGCGGAACGCAGCGCCCTTGACGCGGGCCGTGGAAGCACGACACTGCAAAGAAGCGAGTGGCCCCTACGGCCACTTGAAGACACCGTCCACGAAAAGAGGCCGCCTTGCCCCCAGAGCTCACCGTCGCGCTGGACGGGAACTCTCGGGGCAAGGCGGCCTTCGAGGCGCTCGGCAGGACCGGCTGCACCTCGCGATGCTCGGTCTGCTGCGCGCCCGCACCCCCCAGGCCCGCGCCGCGCAGGTGAAGGCGGTGCCGGCGAAGCTGGAGGGCGGGCGTGGGCTCAGGCGTTCTTGATCGCCGAGATGTCGAAGTTGAGCTTGATCTTGTCGGAGACCAGGACGCCGCCGGTCTCCAGCGCCGCGTTCCAGGTCAGGCCCCACTCGGAGCGCAGGATCTCGGCCTTGCCCTCAAAGCCCACGCGCTCGTTGCCGAAGGGGTCCTTCGCGGCGCCGTTGAACTCGAGGTCGATGGTGAGCGGCTTGGTGACCCCCAGGACGGAGAGGTCGCCGGTGACGCGGTAGTCGTCGCCGCCGAGGGCCTCCGCCTTGGTGGAGCGGAACGTCATGGTCGGGAACTCGTCCGTCTTGAAGAAGTCCGACGACTTCAGGTGACCGTCGCGGTCGGCGTTGCCGGTGTCGATGCTGTCCATCTTGACGTCGAGGGAGGCGGTGGACTTCGACGGGTCGGAGCCGTCCAGGTGCAGCGTGCCGCTGAAGTCGAGGAAGCTGCCCTTGACGTTGGTGACCATGGCGTGGCGGGCCACGAAGCCGATCGTGGTGTGGGCCGGGTCGATCGTGTACTCGCCGGTCAGCGCGGCGAGGCCGGGGTTTACGGCGGCCGGCGCGGCGGCGGCCGGAGTTGTGGTCTCGGCGGTGTCCTTGCGGCCGAAGATGCCCATTACGTGCTCCTTTGGGGACGGGCGAACTGATGTTGAATGTTCAACGAGGTCAACACGAACGACCGTAGACCTATTCCGTTCAAGATTCAACATCATCCGTGGGTGTGTTGCCGGAATTACCGTGTGTCACCCGGTTCCCCGGGGAAAGGTGCGGTGGTAGACGGCATGGGCATGACTTCCACACGTCGCGCCTTCCTCTCCGCCACCCTCTCCACGACGGCCCTCGTCGCAACGGCCCTCGCCACGACGGCCCTCGTCTCGACTCCCGGGACGGCCAACGCTGAGGGCGATCCGGCCTCCCCCTACGAAACCCTCCGCCGCCGCTGGCTCGACATCGCCCTGGGCGCGGGATACGACCCCACCGCCCAGCCCTACGCCGCCCGCCTCGCCCGGACCGGTGAACTCGCCCGCGCCTTACGGGCCTCCATGACCCCGACCGCCACCTCCCTCTGGCCCGGATACCCCTTCGACCCGCCCGCAGGCATCACCCAGAGCTACAGCCGCCTGTGGACGATGACCCAGGCCTACGTCCAGGACGGCACCGGGTCCACCGGCGACGAAAGCCTCCTCGCGGACGTGCTGCGCGGCATCGACCATCTCTCCGCCACCGTCTACAACCCCGCCACCACCCGCTACGGCAACTGGTGGGAGTGGCAGATCGGCAGCCCCCGCCTCCTCATGGACATCGCGGTCGCCCTGTACGACCGACTCGGCGACGCCCGTACCGCAGCCGCCTGCGCCGCCGTCGACCACTTCATCCCGGACACGATGCTCACCGACTACTCCGGCACCTCCACCGGCGCCAACCGCGTGGACCTGTGCCGCAGTGTCGCCCTGCGCGGCATCCTCGGCCGGGCCGCCGACCGGATCGCGCTCGCCCGGGACGCGCTCTCGCCGGTCTTCCCGTATGTCACGACGGGCGACGGGCTGTATGCCGACGGCTCGTTCGTCCAGCACACCTGGGTCGCCTACTCGGGGACGTACGGGCAGGTCATGCTCGACGGGCTCGGGCGGCTGCTCACGCTGCTCGCCGGGTCGCAGTGGGCGGTCACCGATCCGCAGCGGCAGAACGTTCTCGACAGCGTCGAGCACGCCTACGCGCCCCTCATCCACGACGGGTTGGTGATGGACTGCGTCAACGGGCGCGCCATGACCCGGGGTTACCTGAAGAGCGACGACCTGCACGTCATGCGCAGCGACCACTTCCACGGGCAACTGCTCATCGCCTCCCTGGCGCTGCTGGCGGGCGCCGCGAGCGGGGAAGAGCGGGAACGGTGGTACAGCCGTATCAAGGGGTGGATCGGACGGGACACTGAATCCCCGATCCTGACGGCTCCCCAGTTCGACGTCGCCGACCTGGCCCGGCTGCACGCCGTCGCCGCGGCGCCCGTGGCCGCCGTGCCCGAGCCCACCGGTCACCGTCTCTTCGCCGCCATGGACCGAGCCGTGCACCGGCGTCCCGGCTTCGTCGCGGCCCTCTCCATGTCCAGTGACCGCATCGCCTCCTACGAGTGCGGCAACGGCGAGAACCCGCGCGGCTGGCACACGGGCGCCGGGATGCTCTGCTGGTGGGCCGCCGGCCGGAGCGGGCAGCACGGCGGCCAGTACACGGACTGGTTCTGGCCCACGGTGAACTGGTACCGGCTGCCCGGCACCACCGTCTCCACCAAGCCCCTCGCCGACGGGGCCGGCGGCGAATGGGGCGCGCCGAAGCCGGACGTGCGCTGGGTCGGCGGCACGACGGACGGTGAGTACGCGGTGATCGGCCAGCATGTGAAGGGCCTCGGCTCCACGCTCGAGGCCCGCAAGTCCTGGTACTTCGTCGCGGACGCGGTGATCTGTCTCGGCGCCGGGATCACCTGCGCCGACGGCGTTCCGGTCGAGACGGTCGTGGACAACCGGAATCTGGGGGAGGGCGGCACGCAGGCCTTCGCGCGCGGGCCGGGATGGGCGCACCTGGAGGGCCACGGCGGCTGGATCCTGCCGTACGGCGACCGCGGCCTGCCCACCCTGCGCAGCCTGCGCGAGGACCGCACCGGTGCCTGGTCCGACATCAACACCACCAGTACGACGGAGCGGCGCACCCGGCGCTGGCAGACCCTCTGGCTGGACCACGGTATCGATCCGACGGACGCCACGTACGTCTATCTCCTCCTTCCCGGTGCTTCCCGCCACCAGGTCACCGCCCGCGCCGCCGACCGCCACTGGCTGTCGGTGCTCGCCAACGACGCCCGACGGCAGGCGGTCGCCGTGCCCTCCCTCGGGCTGATCGCCGCCAACTTCTGGCAGGCCGCCACTGCCGGGCCGCTGGCCGCCTCAGCGGGGGCGAGCGTGCTGGTCCGGCGGCGGGGGCGGACGGCTAGGCTCTGTGTCGGCGAGCCGCCGCGCACCGGCGAGCCGCTGGAGATCGTCTGGGATCATCCGGTGCGGGCGGTGCTGCGGGCGGACGACTCGGTCGAGGTCCTGTCGGCGGGCCGCCGTTTGAGGGTCCGTGTCACTCCGGGGATGGCATGCGCCACGCACGAATGTGAGGTGGCTCTACGGTGACGGCTTTGTGGCGTACCTACAACGGTCACGGCCTCTGAGCAGTCGGAACGGCTGCATCCCGTGGCGGTTCTGTTCAGTGGTACCAGTAAAACGGGCCGGAGACTGTACGGAGTCGACGGCTCGCTTTCCTTGGTGTCCTTCGTAAGGTCGCTACATGACCGTTTTGGAAGAGACGACGGGTGAGCCGACGGACGTGCCGAGCACCGAGCCGACGGACGCGCGCGGGCGGGTCGCCGAGCTGCACGAGATTCGTGCGCAGGCCGTCGCGGGCCCCAGCGAGAAGGCGACCCAGGCGCAGCACGCCAAGGGCAAGCTGACGGCCCGGGAGCGCATCGAGCTGCTGGTGGACCCGGGTTCCTTCCAGGAGGTCGAGCAGCTGCGCCGGCACCGGGCGACCGGGTTCGGGCTGGAGGCGAAGAAGCCGTACACCGACGGTGTCATCACCGGGTGGGGGACGGTGGAGGGGCGTACGGTCTTCGTGTACGCCCATGACTTCCGGATCTTCGGCGGTGCGCTGGGCGAGGCCCATGCCACGAAGATCCACAAGATCATGGACATGGCCATCGCGGCCGGGGCGCCGCTGGTGTCGCTCAACGACGGTGCGGGCGCCCGTATCCAGGAGGGTGTCTCCGCGCTGGCCGGCTACGGCGGGATCTTTCAGCGCAACACCAAGGCGTCCGGGGTCATCCCGCAGATCAGTGTGATGCTCGGCCCGTGCGCGGGCGGCGCGGCCTACAGCCCCGCCCTGACGGACTTCGTGTTCATGGTCCGTGAGACCTCGCAGATGTTCATCACCGGGCCCGATGTGGTCAAGGCGGTGACGGGCGAGGAGATCAGCCAGAACGGGCTCGGCGGCGCCGACGTGCACGCCGAGACCTCCGGCGTGTGCCACTTCGCGTACGACGACGAGGAGACCTGCATCGCCGAGGTGCGCTACCTCCTCTCGCTGCTCCCGCAGAACAACCGCGAGAACCCGCCCCGGGTGGACGCCACGGACCCGGTGGAGCGCCGCTCGGACGTCCTGCTGGACCTGGTCCCGGCGGACGGCAACCGGCCGTACGACATGATCAAGGTCATCGAGGAGATCGTCGACGACGGCGACTACCTCGAGGTCCACGAACGCTGGGCGCGCAACATCATCTGCGCCCTGGCCCGCCTGGACGGCCAGGTGGTCGGCATCATCGCCAACCAGCCGCAGGTGCTCGCGGGCGTCCTGGACATCGAGGCGAGTGAAAAAGCTGCGCGCTTTGTCCAGATGTGTGACGCTTTCAATGTCCCGATCGTCACTTTCCTGGACGTCCCGGGGTTCCTGCCCGGTGTCGACCAGGAGCACGGCGGGATCATCCGGCACGGCGCGAAGCTGCTGTACGCCTACTGCAACGCGACCGTGCCGAGGATCTCGCTGATCCTGCGCAAGGCGTACGGAGGTGCCTACATCGTCATGGACAGCCAGTCGATCGGCGCCGACCTCACCTACGCCTGGCCGACGAACGAGATCGCCGTGATGGGCGCGGAGGGCGCGGCCAACGTGATCTTCCGCCGTCAGATCGCGGGCGCCGAGGACCCCGAGGCCATGCGGCAGAAGATGGTCAAGGAGTACAAGGCCGAGCTGATGCACCCGTACTACGCGGCCGAGCGCGGCCTCGTCGACGACGTCATCGACCCGGCCGAGACCCGCGAGGTACTGATCCGGTCCCTGGCGATGCTGCACACCAAGCACGCCGACCTCCCCTCCCGCAAGCACGGCAACCCCCCGCAGTAACCCGGCGGAACCTCCGCGGTACCCCCGCGGAAACCTCTCTCACGGAGACTGACACCCATGGACAACGCTGAGATCCGCGTCGAGAAGGGCCACGCCGAGCCCGAGGAGGTCGCCGCCATCACGGCCGTCCTCCTGGCCCGTGCGGCGGCCGCCCCGTCGGCCCCGGCGCACCGCGCCCGCCCGAAGGCCGGCTGGCGCCGCCTGGAGCGCGAGCCCGGCTTCCGCGCCCCGCACAGCTGGCACGGCTAGGCTGCGCCGCTCGAACGTAGGAAAAGGGCCCCTCTTGACAGAGGGGCCCTTTCCTTTGCTGGAACGGCTTGTGCCGATGCTGAAACGGCCTGCGCTGTGCCATATGGATGGGCGGGCCCTCCCAGCCGGGAGGG
>NZ_JBSGZV010000063.1:0-40556 GCF_053611185.1 Streptomyces sp. NPDC054834
CCTTTCGTGTGCCGTGCGGCGGTGCCGTGCGGCACCGTGTCGGGCTCGGGCTCAGACGGTGGTGACGACCTCGTCGTACGCCAGTCGCGGCGAGCGCGGGTAGGAGGCGTTCTCGCCCGGCTTGCCGATGTTGACGATCATCAGCGGGGTGTGGTCGTCGTCGAGGAACTCCTTGCGGACGCCCTCGGGGTCGAAGCCGGTCATCGGGCCGGCGGCCAGGCCGGCGGCGCGGACGCCGACGATGAAGTACGCGGCCTGAAGGGCGGCGTTCAGCGCGGCGGAGCGCTCACGCACCGGGCGCTCGGCGAAGAAGGCGTCCTTGGCCTGCGGGAAAGCCGGGAACAGGGCCGGCAGCTCCTCGTGGAACTCGTTGTCCGCGGCGAGGATCGCGACCAGCGGGGCGGCGGCCGTCTTGGCCCGGTTGCCCTCGGACAGGTGCGGGACCAGGCGCTCGCGGGCCTCGGCGGAGCGGACCAGGGTGACGCGCAGCGGGGTCTGGTTGAAGGCGGTCGGACCGTACTTGACCAGGTCGTAGATCGCCTGCACCTGCTCGTCGGTGACCGGCTCGTCGGTGAAGGCGTTCGCGGTACGGGCCTCACGGAAGAGCAGGTCCTGGGCGGTGGGGTCAAGAACGAGTGACATGACTGAACTCTCTGGAGATGACGTCCGGATCCGGGGCGCGGACCGGCTGACGGCACGACAGTACGTCAGTGGAAGTTCAACCTTCAACAAATATCAGGGCGTCGTGATCCGCTTCACAGCCCTCCGCCGCGCCTACTCCTCCGCTTCCGCCTTCTCCTCCTCGGCCAGCGCCGCGTCCAGCCGGGCCCGCGCCCCCTCCAGCCACCGCCGGCAGACCTTGGCCAGCTCCTCGCCCCGCTCCCAGAGCGCCAGGGACTCCTCCAGACTCGTACCGCCCGCCTCCAGCCGCCGAACGACCTCGATCAGCTCGTCCCGCGCCTGCTCGTAGCCGAGCGCCTCATCCACCTTGCCGGTCATCCGCCCATCCCTGTGTCCACTCGTACGGAGAACTCACCCTCGGCGACCCGCGCCCGCAGCGCCTCGCCCGCCGCGACCTCGCCCGGATCACGCACCGCGTGCCCGTCGGCCTTCTGGAGCACCGCGTACCCGCGCTTGAGGGTCGCGGCCGGGGAGAGGGCCACCACGCGCGCGTGCGTGTGCGTCAGCTCGGAGTCGGCGCGGTCGAGGAGATGGCCGAGGGTACGGCGACCGCGGTCGACGAGGGACGCCACATGGTCGGCGCGCTCGTCGACCATCCGGTGCGGGTCCTCCATGCAGGGCCGCGCCAGCGCATGGGCCAGCCCCCGTTCCTCGCGCTCCACCAGCGCCGTGGCGCACCGCCGTGCCCGGTCCCGCAGCTGCCGCACCCGGTCGAGCTCCTCGCCGACGTCCGGCACGACCTTCTTGGCGGCGTCGGTCGGCGTCGAGGCCCGCAGGTCCGCCACATGGTCCAGCAGCGGGTTGTCCGGCTCGTGCCCGATCGCCGACACCACCGGCGTACGACAGGCGGCCACGGCCCGGACCAGCTGCTCGTCGGAGAAGGGCAGCAGATCCTCCACGCTGCCACCGCCGCGCGCCACGATGATCACATCGACGGCGTCGAGCTCGTCGAGCTCCTTCACCGCCTGCACGACCTGCGGTACGGCATGCACGCCCTGCACGGCCACATTGCGCACCTCGAAGCGGACCGCGGGCCAGCGGTGCCGGGCGTTCTCCAGCACGTCCCGCTCCGCCGCGGAGGCACGGCCGCACACCAGTCCGATCAGCTGCGGCAGGAACGGCAGCGGCTTCTTCCGCTCCACCGCGAACAGCCCCTCGCCCGCCAGGGTCTTCTTCAGCTGCTCCAGCCGGGCCAGCAGCTCCCCGACCCCCACCGGCTTTATCTCGGCGGCCCGCAGCGACAGCTGCCCGCGCGGCGCGTACCACTCCGGTTTCGCGTGCACCACGACCCGGGCGCCCTCGCCGACGACATCGGCGACGGCGTCGAACACCTGCCGGTAGCAGGTGACGCTCACCGAGATGTCGTACGACGGGTCGCGCAGCGTCAGGAACACCACCCCGGCGCCCGGCCGCCGCGACAACTGGGTGATCTGCCCCTCGACCCACACCGCGCCGAGCCGGTCGATCCAGCCCCCGATGAGCCGCGAGATCTCGCCGACGGGCAGCGGGGCGTCCGCGGACGTGTTCACAGCCATGCGGTCGAGCGTAACGGCCGGTACCGACAACGCGGGACGCACGCGATCTACGGCCCCGGACGCGGCCTTACGATGGGTGGCATGACTGCTTCGCCTGGCCGCCGTGTCCTGCTCGCCGCCCCCCGTGGCTACTGCGCGGGTGTGGACCGCGCCGTGATCGCCGTCGAGAAGGCCCTGGAGCAGTACGGGGCCCCGATCTATGTCCGGCACGAGATCGTCCACAACAAGTACGTCGTGCAGACCCTGGAGAAGAAGGGCGCCGTCTTCGTCGAGCGGACGGAGGAGGTGCCGCCGGGCAACATCGTGATGTTCTCCGCGCACGGTGTCGCCCCGGTCGTGCACGAGGAGGCCGCGCGCGGGCACCTCGCCACCATCGACGCCACCTGCCCCCTGGTCACCAAGGTCCACAAGGAAGCCGTCCGGTTCGCGAACGACGACTTCGACATCCTCCTCATCGGGCACGAGGGCCACGAGGAGGTCATCGGCACCTCCGGCGAGGCCCCCGACCACATCCAGCTGGTCGACGGTCCCGAGGACGTCGCCAAGGTCGAGGTCCGCGACCCGTCCAAGGTCGTCTGGCTGTCCCAGACCACGCTCTCCGTCGACGAGACGATGGAGACGGTCGACGCCCTGAAGGAGAAGTTCCCGCAGCTCATCTCCCCGCCGAGCGACGACATCTGCTACGCCACGCAGAACCGCCAGCTCGCCGTGAAGCAGATGGGCGCCGAGGCCGAACTCGTGATCGTGGTCGGCTCCCGCAACTCCTCCAACTCCAAGCGGCTCGTCGAGGTCGCCAAGCTCGCCGGCGCCCGCGACGCCCGCCTCGTGGACTTCGCCGCCGAGATCGACGAGGCCTGGCTGGAGGGCGTGACCACGGTCGGCGTCACCTCCGGCGCCTCCGTGCCGGAGATCCTGGTCGAACAGGTCCTGGAGTGGCTCGCCGAGCGCGGCTACGGGGACGTGGAGATCGTCAAGGCGGCCGAGGAGTCCATCACCTTCTCCCTGCCGAAGGAGCTGCGCCGCGACCTGCGCGACGAGGCGGCCGCCCTGGTGGCGGAGCGGGGCGGTTCCGGCACCCCGCAGGCGTGAGCGGCGTACGTCCGTGACGTGACCGCCGGCCCCACGTCGTAGCGTGGGTCCATGCAGATCTTCGGTGTGGACATCGGCGGATCCGGGATCAAGGGCGCTCCCGTGGACCTGGAGAGGGGCGATCTGGCCCAGGAGCGATGCAAGGTGCTCACCCCCCATCCGGCGACGCCGGACGGGGTGGCCGACGGCGTCAAGCAGGTCGTGGAGCACTTCGGCTGGACGGGCCCGGTCGGGCTGACCTTCCCGGGCGTGGTCACGGGCGGGGCGACGGTGCGTACGGCGGCGAACGTCGACAAGAGCTGGATCGACACGGACGCGCGCGCCTTGTTCAGCGGGCGCCTCGGCGGGCTGCCGGTGACCGTGGTCAACGACGCGGACGCGGCGGGCGTCGCCGAGATGGAGTTCGGCGCGGGCCGGGACCGCCGGGGCACGGTCGTCCTGCTCACCTTCGGCACCGGCATCGGCAGCGCCGTCTTCGTCGACGGCACCCTCCTCCCCAACACCGAGCTCGGCCATCTCGAGCTGCACGGCCACGACGCGGAGAAGCGGGCCTCCAGCAAGGCCAAGGACGACCACGAGCTCACCTGGGAGCAGTGGGCGCAGCGCGTGCAGAAGTACCTCGCCCACGTCGAGATGCTCTTCTCCCCGGAGCTGTTCATCATCGGCGGCGGCGTCAGCCGCAAGGCGGGCAAGTTCCTGCACCTGATCGAGGGCATCAGGGCCGAGATCGTGCCCGCGCAGCTCCAGAACAACGCGGGGATCGTGGGGGCGGCGATGCGGGCGGCGAAGGACGGGCAGGAGGCCGCACCGCTGCCGGTGTGAGCCTCGGCCCTACCGGTGCCTCAGGGTCCGGCTGCGCACCAGCCGGACCCGCCGTACGAGCACGATCGCACCGGCGACGAGCGTCCCCCCGTACAACCACCCCGCCTGTGTGGCCAGCGCGGTCACCAGCCCCATGAGCCGGCCCCCCATCCCCCCGGCACTGTCGGCCACGGGGACCAGCCCCACCGCGAAGGCGATCGGCGCGACCACCGGTGCGGTCAGCAGGTCGCTCCCGCGTACCCACAGCGCGGTCACCACGCACACCGGCAGGAACAGCACCCCGTACAGCGTCAGGGACGCCCCGAACAGCAGCTGGTCGAGGCAGCCCAGCAGGAGCATGACCGCACCGCCGAACAGTCCCCCGCCGAGCCCGGTCAGCCGGGGATTCGGCAGCCGCCGTAACTCGGCCGCCGGCACCGGCGCCGACGTCTGCCGTGCCCCCGGCGCCTGCCCTGCCGCCCCCGGGGCGGGTCGTCGTTCCTCCCCCGGCCGGCTCCTGACCTGCGGTGGGAATGACGTCGGCGGTGAGCCGCGCCGCGGTCCGTGTCGCCCGGGTGGCGTCCTGTGTTGCTCCACTGGACCAACCTAGGTCGTTTTATGTGCCGAATAGCCCATCTGACACGCCGGTGGGCCGAGCTTGTGCAGGCGTTCGACGCGGCCACCGGGCGAGTGCCGGGACGCCGTAGACTGGTGGATCGGCCGGTCCAGTCCTGGCCCCTCACCCCTGGCAGCCTCTGGCCCTCTCACCTTCGGGAAGTCGCAACGTGTCGCTCACGATCGGAATCGTCGGTCTGCCGAATGTCGGCAAGTCGACCCTGTTCAACGCCCTGACCAAGAACGACGTGCTGGCGGCCAACTACCCGTTCGCCACGATCGAGCCGAACGTCGGCGTGGTCGGCGTCCCCGACCCCCGTCTGGCCGAGCTGGCCTCGATCTTCAAGTCCGAGCGGATCCTCCCGGCCACCGTCGACTTCGTCGACATCGCCGGCATCGTCCGCGGCGCCAGCGAGGGCGAGGGCCTCGGCAACAAGTTCCTGGCGAACATCCGCGAGTCCGACGCGATCTGCCAGGTCATCCGCGCCTTCAAGGACGAGAACGTCGTCCACGTCGACGGCAAGGTCTCGCCGAAGGACGACATCGAGACGATCAACACCGAGCTGATCCTCGCCGACCTCCAGACGATCGAGAAGGTCCTGCCGCGCCTCCAGAAGGAGTCGCGGATCAAGAAGGACGTGGCGCCGAAGGTGAAGGCGGTCGAGGAGGCCAAGGAGATCCTCGAGAAGGGCGACACCCTCTTCGCGCACGGCATCGTCCAGGGCACCGAACGCAACGAGCTCCTGCACGACCTGCACCTGCTCACCACGAAGCCGTTCCTGTACGTCTTCAACGTCGACGAGGACGAGCTGGTCGACGAGGACTTCAAGAACGAGCAGCGCGCCCTGGTCGCCCCCGCCGAGGCGATCTTCCTCAACGCCAAGCTGGAGGCGGACCTCGCCGAACTGGACGAGGACGAGGCCCTCGAACTCCTCCAGTCGGTCGGCCAGGACGAGCCCGGCCTCGCCACCCTCGCCCACGTCGGCTTCCGCACCCTCGGCCTCCAGACCTACCTCACCGCCGGCCCCAAGGAATCCCGCGCCTGGACCATCAAGAAGGGCGCCACGGCCCCCGAGGCGGCGGGCGTCATCCACACCGACTTCCAGAAGGGCTTCATCAAGGCCGAGGTCATCTCCTTCGCCGACCTGGTCGAGACCGGCTCGGTCGCCGACGCCCGCGCCAAGGGGAAGGCGCGGATGGAGGGCAAGGAGTATGTGATGCAGGACGGGGATGTGGTGGAGTTCCGCTTCAACGTGTAGCGGGTGGCAAACCACCACGTCGCTGATCTGGCAAACATGCAGGTCAGAAAGGGTCCGGCTCTTCGGAGCCGGGCCCTTAGTTTTTCCCGTGCTGGGATGGTGCTGGGCTAGCTGATGCCTCGCCACCTGTCATGTGCGCTTCAAGATTCAGGGTTCGGCAGGGTTGCCCGTTGCCTCTTCTGTTCGCCGTTGGGCTCCGTCTGTTCCTTGCTGTGGCTGGAATCGATCGATCGGGGCCAGGTGATCGGGAAGGGCGGGAGAATGAGGTTCTGTGTGATCTACGCGCTCTACGACAACCACGTCGCCGAACTCCTCGACCAGGCCGTCTACCACATCGAGCACCTGCGCCTCGGGCTCAGCGACGCAGCCAACGTGGACCGGGCCGAGGAGACCACGCTCAGCGTGCCGTGCCGAGCAAAGGCACTGCCTGTAGGGCGATCCCGTCCGGCTCCCCGCCGGGCGTTGGCTCGGATCGGCCGACTGTGTGCCTCAGCGCAATGTCGGCCCTGATCAGGGCAATAACAGCCGGCACACGCAGCTCCCCGCCTGAGCCCCGGCATGCACGGCTTGAGCGAGATCGAGCGCCTGGCCGTGCTCGCCGGACAGCCGTCGTGACCGTCCCGGCCGCTCGGGCGGCCGGGATGACCTATCACGCCATCGGATGTCATCGTGCTGGGCTGGCTGATCGCACTCCTGCTGTCGCTGACCACCGGCTCGGGGCGGGCTCCCTTGGCCTGAACTACGTCGACCACGCCGGATTCTGGCTGGGCGCTCCTGTTGTCCGTCTTCGCCCAGTTCTCCAGGGCGGACACCGGTCAGGGACACGGGCACTCGTGGAGGCACGCGGACTCATGGCGGAGCCGCCGATGTTCCGCTTCAATGCGAGACGCGGAACGAAAGGTCCGGACTCCCGGCGGGTCCGGCCCTTGACCGGGGGATCATCGGGGGGGCGCGCGTGGAGTTGGCAGGCGTTTCGGTCGGGCGGTTGTTCTTCGGGCGGGACGATGCCGAGACCGATCTCAAGGACGGTCTGTTGCGCGGGGCGGTGTTCCGGCCCAACCATGCCTACGAGGAGGTGCTCTCGGGGCGGAAGTCGCTGATCATCGGGCGCAAGGGGTCGGGGAAGAGCGCCATCTGCCGGCAGTTGGCGACAGCGGACGGGCATCCCGGGGCCTCCGTGCTGATCACGCCCGACGACGCCGCCGGTGACGAGATCCGGCGGTTCGAGTTGCAGGGGGTCACCGCCGACACCGCCAAGTCGCTGATCTGGCGGTACGTGTTCGCGGTGCACGCGGCACGGCACCTGACCGGCCACGCGCGTACCGGGCACCACCGGCGGCGGCTGCCGTCCGCGGTCCGGGCGCTGCGCCGGTTCCTGCGGGCCAACGGGGAGTACGACGACTCCCGGCTCTACGACCGGCTCCGGCGCGGCGCGAGCGGGCTTCAGTCCGCGAACCTCTCCCTCAAGGCGTTCGGCGTGGTGGAGGCCGCGTTAGGGGTCAACGGGGCGTCCGAAGGGGCGCGGGCGGGCAGACAGCTGGAGGTCCTGGAGGACGGGGTCGCCGCCGCCTTCGCCGAACTGGGCTGCGACGGCTCCCATCCACCGCTGCTCTTCCTCGTCGACCAGCTCGAGCAGGTGTGGACCGTGGACGCCGACAGCCACGCCCTGGTCGCCGGGCTGCTGCTCGCCGCCAAGCACGTGACCGGGCACTACGGCAGCGCCGTACGGACCGCGCTGTTCCTGCGGTCCGACATCTACGACACCCTCAACTTCAGTGAGGGGGACAAGTTCCACAGCGACGAGATCAGGATCAGCTGGAGCCGGAAGGGCCTCGAGGACGTCGCCCTCGCCCGGGCCAGGGCCTCGCTGGGTGTCGAGATCGGCGAGGAGCAGCTGTGGGAGGAGGTCTTCCCGTCGGTGGTGCGGGGTGAGCCGACTGCCGACTACCTCTTCCGGCGCGCGCTGCCCCGGCCCCGGGACGCCATCCAGTTCCTCAACGCCTGCCGCGGTGTGGCTCATGAGCGGGGCGGGCCGTGGATCACGGAGGCGGACGTGCTGGCGGCGACGGAGCGGTTCTCCCGGTGGAAGTTGCAGGATCTGGCCAAGGAGTACCTGGTCAACCACCCCTTCCTGCGGTCGCTGTTCGCCATGTTCGAGAACAGCGGGCACGTCGTGACGCGGGAGGAGCTGGCGAGCCGGTTGGAGGCGCGCCGGGACGCGCTGCACCGGGACTACCCCGATTACACGGACAGTCTGACGGTACGGGGCCTGATCGACGTGTTGTACGGGGCCGGGTTCCTCGGGGTGCGGCGCGGTGACGGGGTGGTGTACTCGGGCGGAAGCCAGGCGCCCCCGGGGCCGGAGGAGGATGAGTTCCATGTGCACCCGTGTTTCCGGCCCGCTCTCAACAGCTTGGTGTCACCGTCGGGGGTGACGGCCAACCGGGAGGTACAGCTCCTGGACAGGGTGGCCGAGGCGGCCGGGCGGGTGCAGCGGCTGCTCGCGCGGTCGGAGCTGCCGGAGGCGGAGGCGACGGCCGTACGCCTGACGCTGCACCGGGTGCTGAGCGAGGTGGACGACGCCCGTGACCTGCCACGACGGGGATTCCGGCTCGACGCCCGACGGAAGGTCCTGGGCGCCGCCGGTGACTTCGGGGAACTCGCCGCGTGGCTCCACGACCGTCAGGTCGGCCACTTCATCACCCGCCGCCTGGAGGACGAGGCGCGAGGCCTGGTCCGCGCGGCCGGCGGGGCGGAGGGCACCGGAGGCGGCTCGTCGTCCGGGGGCTGAGGCGCCGCCTCTCAGTACATCCGCGTGACCGCCTCCGCCCCCTCCCCGCTCGGCGGCTTCCGGCGCTGCCATTCCTGGGCCAGCTCCGCCGGGAAGAGCCGCCCGCTGCGGGCCAGGACGACGCCCTCGGTCAGCTCCAGTTCGTCCCCGGCGCGGAAGTCGCGCGCGGTGCCCTTGGGGAGGTCGCGCCAGGGCCCGGGGCCCGATTTGCCCGTCGCCCGCCACCGGGTGCCGAAGGAGCTCACGTCGGTGGCGCGCACGGCACCTCCCGCGACCCGCAGTTCCACGTGGGCACGGCTGACGAGGGCGGCCAGGTCGGCGGGGAGCAGGTCGTGCAGGGCGATGCCGTCGGGGTCCGGCTTCCGGCCGATCCGTACCGTCGAGCCGTCCTCCAGGGTGAAGCGGCCCGCGACCCGGTCGGCGACCAGCAGCTTGACCTGGGCGGTGGCGGTGCGCGGGCCGTCGTCGACCAGTTCGAGACCGTGGTGCTCGCAGGTCGGGACGCCGCGCCGCATACGGGGCAGCAGCACCAGCGCGCCCCTACGGGTGTCGTACACGGTGCACCGGCGGTCCGGGCAGCGCCAGTTGCGCAGCACCACCTCGGAGCGAGGCCTGCGCCGGGGATCGAGGAGGCCCTGCTTCTTCAGGACCGACTCCTCCTTCTTGCGGGAGATCTGTGCCGCGGTGGCCACTCCCATGTCCAGAGGCACGAGCCGGACGGTGCCGTGCGGTCCCGGTACCGGCTCCAGGAAGTCGTCGGTGTTGCCCTGGAGGAAGGGGAAGTCGTCGCGGGCGTCCCGGTAGCGGTCGCCGGTGATGACCGGGATGCCGGTCATCTCGCACAGCTCCAGGACCCGTCCGTCCGCGTCGCCCAGCTCCTCGACCAGGCCGAGCCGCACCCACTTCGCCAGCAGGTGCACGTCAGCCGGGTCGGTGAACTCGTGGCGGCCGCCGCCGTGACGCAGGCTGCGATCGGCTACGAGGTACAGCTTGACGTCCGGGTCGCGGGCGAGCCGGGCGGCCGCGTCGATGACGAGGGCCAGGCGGCGCAGCGAGCGCTGGCCGGGCTCGCCGAGGTCCTGGCGGCGCACCACGTTCGAGAGATCGACGAGGAAGCACGCCTTTTCGAAGTCCGCGGTCAGATGCTTC
The DNA here is from genome assembly GCF_053611185.1 of Streptomyces sp. NPDC054834. Lineage (NCBI taxonomy): Bacteria > Bacillati > Actinomycetota > Actinomycetes > Kitasatosporales > Streptomycetaceae > Streptomyces > Streptomyces sp. NPDC054834. Next base: position 9,921 of record NZ_JBSGZV010000063.1, read on the forward strand.
TCCACAGGATTCCCCCGCTTCCCCGAAAGTCCCTACGCGCCCGCTGATGTGATGTTAATTACTTTATTGGGCAGTGGTCTTGGGGATCCGGAAATGCGGGGGGCGGATATGACCGAGTGGGGTTCGCTTGCGGACGAGACGCCGTCCGGGGGACGGCAGCAGGCGGCCCCGCCGCCCCCGGCCGCCGACGACGAGTGGGGCAGTCTCGACGCCGCCGGCCCGGGTGGTTCGGCCGGCCGGGGCGGTCCGGCGGACGGCCCCCCCGGGCCCAGGGGGCGGCGGCCCGGCCCGTCCGCACCTTCGGCGGGCGTACCGGTTCCGTCACCGGAGGTCGTCGGCTCCCTGCTGACGGCCGGTGAGACGCTGTGGGCACAGGTCGACGGCACCGACGCGGTGCTCGGCTCCGGCTGCCCCGTCACGGCGGTGTACGACGACGAGCCGGACGGCTTCAGCGGCTGGCGCCCGGTCACCGTCGTCGACCCGTCCCAGCTGATCGTGCGCCCGGTGCCGCTGTCCCTGGCCGAACCGCCCGTGGGCGCGGCGACCTCCGTCGCCGAGCTCTACACCGACACCGAACCGCCGGACACCGGCGAGCCCCGGCGCACCGCGCGCTTCCCGGTCGGGCAGGGACCCGACCTGGACGCCCTGCTGGACCGGGCGGTGGCGGAGGAGCGGGAGCGGGTGCGTACCGAGGCCGCCGCCGCGGCACGCCGCGCCCAGGAGGAACTCGCCTACGCGCACCGGGAGCTGGCCGAGCGGACCGAGATCGTCGAGCGCGGCGCCCGGATGCGTGAGGAGCGGGCCGAGGAGGCGGTACGGCGCGCGCGGCAGGAAGCCGACCGGCGGCTGGCCGAGGCCGAGAGCCGGGCCGACCAGCGGATCGCCGCCGCCGAGGCGACGGCCCGGCGGGAGGTCGACGACGCCCGCAACCAGGTGGCGCAGGCCGTCCAGCACTGGCAGCACCGGGCACAGCAGGCGGAGACCGAACGGCGCCGCGCGGCCGAGGAGTTGCAACGCGCCAACCGGACGAGTACGCAGCGGCTGGTCTTCCTGGGAGTACTGGCCGTGATCGCGGTCGTGCTCACCGTCGTCCTCAAGGGAGCGTGACGTGAGCGAACACGGTGACGACGTCGTAGGCCACGACGGCGAGATCGACAGTGACGTCGAGGACACCGCCGCCGACGGGAACCTCGCCGCGGGGGAGCGGAGCCCGGGGGAGCGGAGCCCGGGGGAGCGGGGGTCGGGGGAGCGGAGCCCGGTCCCGGCGCCCGAAACGCCCGTGCAGGTCCAGGAGATGGAGACGCCGGAATTCGTCGCCGTCGCCGTCCCCGAGATCGCCGTCCGCTGGGACCAGGACCTGGCACCGACCCTGCGCGAGTGCGTCGACGAGCACGGCAGGCCCGAACGCGACGATCTGATCGCGGAGTTGCCCGCCCTCTGGCACAGGGTGGACTCCGCCCTGCAACGGCTCGGGCCCGGATGCCTGGTGACCGAGTCCGTACGGTACGACGCGTACGAGGGCTGGCAGGTCGCCGCGCTGCCCCGCTACGACCTCGAGGGCGGCATCGAGTTCCACGACCGGCGCGAGGTCGCGCCCGCCCCCCGGGACCGGCGTGCCCTGGTGCAGGCGCTGGTCGACGCCGTGGCCGAGCGGCCCTGCCTGGACCTGCGGGACGCGCTCCAGCTGCTCGGCGTGTTCGCCGGCACGTTCCCGCCCGGCCTCGACGCGGTGTGCCACCGGCTGCTGGGCCATGACCCGCGACAGGGCGTGGCAGCGGGCATGGCACCGCTGCACGAGGCCCTCGCGCGCCGCGCCCCGGACCGCGTCTCGGCGACCTGTTACCAGGAGAGCGCGGTGGGCTCCCGCAAGGCCAAGGGTGACCCGGGCACCGACAACGAGGACGCGGCGGGTGCCGGCCGGGGCGCCTCGGGCACGGTGCGATGCGCCGTGTTCGACGGGGTGACCGGCGACGGGGACGGCTCCGGCCGGATCGCCGCCCAGGCGGCACTGCGGCAGGCCGAGCGGCTCTGGCGGCTGGAGGAGGATCTGCCGCCCCGGCAACTCGTCGACGAACTGGACGCGTCCGTCGGCCGGACCACGGAGACGGGCAGCGCGGCGGCCGTCCTGGCCACGGTGCGCCCGGACGGCACGGCGAGCCTGGTGTCCGTCGGGGACGTGGAGGCCTGGCTGGTGCGGCCCCTGCGCGGACCGGCACCCGGCGGGCCGCCGCCGCGTGAACTTCCGTACGCGGCATGGAAGCTGACCCCCGCCCACACCGGCTACGCCGAGCGGCTGCGGGTCAGCCCGCACGCCCACGGCGACGGGTCCGCCCTGGTCAACTACCTCGGCAACGGCCCCGGCCGCTGGACGCAGACCACCGTCGCCCTCGCCCCTGGAGACCTGCTGCTGCTCGCCTCGGACGGGGCGACGGAACCCGAGCGGGACCGCTGGTTCGGCGCCGTACTGGCCGAACTGGCCGCAAAACTGGAGGAGTCGGGGCGGCCGCTCGCCCCGGCGCTGGCCGCCGCCCTCGTCCAGCGGGCGGAGGCCCTGGGCGGCTGGGACAACGCCACGGCACTGGTGTGCGGGATCGGGGAGGCGAAGGACGCATGACCACTGAGGACATCAAGCTCGGAGTGGACCGGCCGCAGGTCCATGTCGGCGACGAGTTCTTCGTGTCGGTCGCCCCGCGCGTACTGCGCCGCGCCGACCGGATCGCGGACGGCATCGCCTATGTGCTCGCGGTCGACGACAGCTGGTCGATGGGCATCAAGGCGAACTCCTCCACGGACGAGTTCGCGGACCCGGACGACCCGCGGGACGCCAGCCGCAAGGACGTGGCCGAGTCCGGGGTGCGCGAGCTGGTCGCCGCGCTGCCCCCGCACGCCGGGGTCGACGTGCTCACCTTCGCGCAGAACGCGGGCCTGCGCTTCTCCGGAACGGCGGCCGAGCTGCGCGACAAGGGCAGCTGGAACGGCAATGTCGAGGACGAGCGGCGCTGGACCAACATCGAGGGCGCGCTGCGGGAGGGGTACGCGCAGCTGGGCCGGCGGACGGCGGCCGCCCGCCGGCTCGTGCTGCTCAGCGACGGGCTGCCCAACTTCGGTGCGACCGACCCGGGGCAGCTCGCCGCGATCGCCCGGGAGGCGGCCGGTCGCGAGCTGCACACCGACGTCATCGGTATCGGCGAAGGCGCCGACTACGCCCTGCTGGAAGGGCTCGCGCCGACCGGGATGACCGCTCACGTGTCCTCCCGCGCGACCGCCGCCGAGAAGATGCGGGAGATCGCGTCGAGTTTCGCGGCCTACAGCCGGGACGTGGTCGCGGGCAGCGCCGAGCTGTCCCTGGAGATCAACCCCTTCATCCAGGTCGTCGCCGTCTACCAGATCGACCCGGTACGCCGGCGCCTCGACAGCGTGGTCTCCGACGGCGGAGGACGGCGCCCCAGCCGGGTGCGGCTCACCCTGGGCGCGGTCGGCGCGGGTGACGAGGGCCAGTTGCGCTATGTGCTGAAGCTGCGGGCGCCCGACCGGACCAGTACGACCGCGCTGCTCGTCGCCAAGGCGACCGGGCGGCTCGGCTCGGGACCCGAGGCGCGGGAGCTGGCACCGGTGACGACCGACGTATGGGTCGTGAACGACCCGTACGCCCAGATCCTCCGCCCCGACTACGGCCGCGAGGTCGCCGCCGCGGAACTCGAACAGGACATCAACAACCGGGTCGCCGCGGCCGGTTCCGCCACCGAAGAGGAACGGATCTACGAGGAGGGAGTGGAGCGGGCCCGCAAGATCCCGGACCCCCTGCTGATCGCCGCCTTCCAGCAGGCGGTCGGCGGACTGCGCGAGGGGATGCAGTCGAGGGACGTGCTCAACGAGTCCCGCGCCTCCTCCAGCCGCAGCAGCTCCAGCCGCAACAAACGGGACTGGTTCAAGGACATCGAGGTCGAGCCGCCCGACACGATCCGCGAACACCGCAAACAGCGCAGCCTGTTCGACGATGACGACGGCCAGTACGGCGACGGCCAGTACGGCGGGGGATCGTACGGTGGCGGCGGATACGGCGACGGCCGGTACGGCTCCGAGGACGGCGGAGGATACGGCGACGACGCGTACGGGCCCGAGGACGGCGGCGGATACGGTTCGAGCGGCGGCAGCGGCCGGCACTCCTACGGTGACCCGTACCGCGGCGCACCGGACAGGGGCCAGGACCACGGCGGCCACGGTGGTGCCGACGCCCCGACCCAGCCGCCGCGCCGGAGCGGGTCATGAGCGTGCCCGTCATCATCGACGCGTCGAACGTGGCCGCGACCAGCCAGACCCCGTGGCCGTTCTCCCGGGTCGTCGACGTACGGGAGGCATGGCTGCGCCGGCATCCGGGCGCGGATGCCATCGCCGTCCTGGACGCGACCGTCCGGCCCCACCTGGACGACCAGAAACTCGTCGAACAGGCCGAGCGCGCCCGCTGGCTCCAGGTCCACCAGGGTGACGCCGACGACCGGATCCTCTCCCTCGCCGACCAGTACGACGCGGCGATCGTCTCCGACGACAACTTCCGCTACGCCCGCCGTGAACACCCCTGGCTCCAGGGCAACAACTCCCGGGTGTGGAGCGTGCGCCGGATGCGCGGCGAGGTCATCCTCAGCCTGCGCCACCTCGGCGTGGCCACCGACGAGGAGATAGAACGCGACCGGCTCAAGAAGCTCCGCAAGGCGGGCCTGCTCCACCCCGGCTCCGACAAACGGTTCCGGCACGCCTCCGACACGTCCGGCTGCGTACACGCCGACGAGGAACTACAGCCCCGGCACGTGCACAAGCAGGGCGCCCGCTGGTACTGCCGCCTGTGCTACTTCGACGTCAACGAGATCCTCGCGGCGCCACCCCCCGCTCCCGCCTCCGGCACCGGCCCGGTCCGGGTGACGGTACTGCACGGCCACCGCACCCGGGACACGCTCACCGTGCCCCCCGAGGGCCTGACGCTGGGCCGGCCCTCGCGCAGCCACCCGGAGGTCACGGTCATCACCGCCGGACTGGACGAGGAGCAGGCCCTGGAGATCTCCCGCGCCCATGTGCGGATCTTCCTCGACGACGACGGGAAGCCCATGGTCGAGCACATCCCGAGACCCGACCAGAACGCGTCGTTCCTCAATCCCGAGCTCGACTTCCGGGGACGCCCGAAGTCCTCCCGGCTCGCCACCAGAACGCCGTACGCACTGGAGGAAGGCGACGAACTCTGCCTCGGGCCGGGCACCGTCCGGCTCCGGATCGGTTTCGGGAGCGACTCGTGACCACGTTCGTACCGCAGTGGGTGTACGCCGACAGCCCCGACGAGTACGGCTCCCCGCGCAAGGCCTGGGTGCCCGCCGACTTCGGGATGGACGGGCGGTTCGCCACCGTCCAGATCCTCTCCCGGGGCGGCCAGGGGTACGCCCTGCTCGCCAAGGACCGCTGGTCCGGCGGAGACGTCGTGGTCAAGGGCATGTGGTGGCCCGAGACGGCCCTCGGCGACCCACGCAACGTCCTCGCCCCCCTGTCCCAGCACCAGAAGGCACGCCGGCAGGGGCTGCACGCCGCCCGGCAGGCGGCCCAGCTGACCCAGCAGTGCCCCGTCGTGATCAGCGTGGAGTCCCAGCCCTCGCCGTCGCTTACCGAGGCCGGCCACCCGCAGCCGCAGATCGAGAGCTTCCTCGTGCAGCAGTTCATCGGACAGCAGGGCGGCGCCTCGATCACCCTCCAGCAGGACATCGACGCCCGGCGGGCCGAGAACCGGCCCTACACCGCGGACGAACTCCTCGACCTGGCCGAGCAGTTGTGCAACACCCTCGCCGCCCTGCACGCCGACCGGCACGAGGACGACAAGTCCTCCAAGGGCTGGATCCACGCCGACATCAAACCGGAGAACATCCTGGTGCTCGGCCCGCCCGCCCGCTATGTCCTGATCGACTACGACGCGGCCGTGCGGATCGGCGGACGCGTCGACACCACCACCGCCGCCTACGCGCCGCCGTCCGCCGAGGGCACCGACGAGCCGAGCGAGAAGTCCCCCGCGGCCGAGCGCTTCGACATCTACATGCTCGGCGCCACCCTGGCCCACGCGGCCGCCCTCCAACGCCTCTCCGAGGAGCACCGCCGCCTGCTGTACGCGGAGAAGGCCGCCTACGAGGAAACCGCCCCGGCCCGGAGGTTCCTCACCAGGCAGGGCTACGGGCCGGTGCTGACCAGCGCCCTCATCACCTGCCTGTCCGCGCGGACGTACCGCCTCGCCAACGTCGACCGCGTCCGCATCGACGTCGCCCGCGCCCGCAGGGTCACGGCCCTGCAATCGGCGCTGAGCACCCTGGGAGGCGGACCCCGATGACCGCGAACGCCACGTTCGGCCGGCTCCTCACCCGGATCCGCGGCCGTTCCGGACGCCACTGGGAACCGCACACCGTGCAGCTGCGCCCCGGGCATCTGCGCTCCTCCGGGGCGAACGCGCTGCGCGCCACCCGGCTCGTCAAGGACGCGGAGGAAGAGGCCTACGGCGCGCTGCGGCTCTTCCCCAACGTCAGGGACCGCGGGCGGGCGGCCGCGCTGCTCGCCGCGGGCAGCCCCGTCACACCCACGCTCGTGGACGTCGTCGACCACCCCCAGCTGCCGCCCGCCCTGATCACGGCCTGGGCGCCGGGCAACAAGAAGGTGCCGCTGCACGCGCTGCGGGACCGCGACGACCTCGACGCGATGCTCGCCGACGGGCACCGCTGGACACCCGCCGGAGCCCTGCGCACCCTGGTACCCCTCGGCCGGGCCCTGGACGACATGGCACACGCCGGATTCGTCCCCGTCGAGCTCTCACCCGACCACCTCGTGGTCAACTTCGGGTCGGTGGTCCTGGCGGGCATCGGCCGGCACGGCTACAGCCCGCTGGAGGGCCGCATGCCCGGCGCCCAGGGCATGTCCCTGCCGAGCGCGCTGCTCCTCGGCGGTGACGTGCCGAGCGCGGGCAGCGGGGACCAGGCCCTGGCGCAGTGGCGGGAGGTGCAGGTACGCGCCCTGACCCGGCTGGCCGGCTGGATGGCCTGCGGACTGCCGCCCGGCGCCTGGGGCCCGGTCGACGGCCCGGCCGACCTCTACGGCTACCTGGAGGCGGCCGGATTCCAGCGGGTGCCCGCGCTGCGCCCCGGGCGGCTCGCCGACACCCTCGCCCGCGCCGCCCACGACGAGGAACAGGCCCGCGCCCGCGCCGACCTGGCCGGGGCGGAGGCCCTGCTGGTCTACGACGACACGGCGCAGTACAGCGGCGGCGAGCGGCTCAGCATCAACCCCGAGTCGCTGCGTCTCGGCCTGCTCCACGAGCACGGCCCGAACGTGATCGCCGTGGCTGCCTTCGACCAGCGGCGGCTCAGCACCCGCGGCGCCACGCTGCTCTCCGGCGCGGGCTGGGTGCTGGTACCGCACGACGAGCTGGTGAACCTGGCCTGCCGGATCGCGTCCCACGCCTCGCGCGCCCGTGTGGTGGTCGCGGGCCGGATGACGGCCGCCGCCCTGCGGGAATTGCAGCGGGTGCGCGGCGGGCACGTCGAACAGGTCGACTGGGACGACCTGTCGGTCCCCTCGCCGCAGATCGCGGGCATGGCCGCCGACCGGCTGCCGTTCGTCACCGACCCGAATCTGGAGGAGTACTACGAGCAGGTCCTGGACAGCAGGGGCGGCGCGGCACGGCGCCGGCGCACCTTCGCCGCCGGCTGGACCCTGAGACTGGGCGGCGTCGACCGCACGATGGGGCCTTCTCCGCGCGCGAAACTGCTGGAGCTGCTGGCCGACTGCTTCGGCACCGACACGGAACTGCTGGTGGCGGTGCGCTCCCTCCAGAACGCGCCGGGCCTGCGCAAGCAGAACAGGCTGCTCGACGAGGCGGGCATGCGCCGCCTGGTGACCGCCCTGTCGGGCGTGCCCCGGTCCGCCTTCCGGGACTGCCTGATGTCGGCGCTGCTCGGGCCCGCGGAGCGTGACCTGTACGACGAGGCCGCCCGCCGGCTGCTGCCTGTGGCGGGCCGGCTCGCCGAGGTCTTCGACCCGCGCCGGGAGGTGGGCGCAGACGGGCTGACGATGGCCACCGCCCTGCGGGAGCTGGAGGGCATCCGCCGCGTCGGCCTCTACGGGCGGCTGTGCACGGCCGTCCCCGAGGTCGCGCCCGAGCGGCTCGCGGCCGCGGTCGCCGGCATGGACGACCCGCTGGTCGCGCTGCTCTCCCAGATCCCGGCGCCCAGCCTCCAGTTCCTCGCCGGCCGCCTCGACGACCCGCAGTTGCTCGACCTGCTGCGACCCCACCTGCACGGCGGGGACCAGGACCTGCTCGCCCGCTACACCCCGCAGATGTGGCGGCGGCTGCTCGACGGGCTGCGCCAGCCCGAGCACCTGACCGTGCTCGGGCTGGGCTGGGTGCAGATCGTGGACCAGGACACGGCCGGCGCGGTGGACGCCCGGGTGCTGCTCCAGATCGCCGCCGACGCCGAGGTGTCGGGGCGCGACGCGGTACGTGCCCTGCTCGGCACGGCCCCCGCCGACTGGCCGGTCGTGTGCGCCCACCCGGTGCTCGCGGCCCGCTGGCTGTCCGAGCAGGGCGACCTGGGCATCGCCGAGATCGCCGACCGCTTCCCCGACACCCGGGCGGCGCTCGCCCAACTCGGCACCGAGGGCCTGCGGCACGCGCTGGAACTCGGCCTGGACCAGACGGCGATGGCCCGGCTCAAGGGCTACGCCGACGGGATCGGCCACACGCTGTCCGATGTCGTCGCGGCCTTCAAGGAGCGCGGTCACGACACCGTGGAGCAGACCGAGCCGCTCGGCACGGCCGCCGCGGTCGCCTGGTCGCGCTGGCAGCTGGACCTGGGCAACGAGTTGGACTGGGTGATCGGCAACGTCGTACAGCGTCCCGAGCGGATCCGTGACTGGGCCGTGAACGGGCCCCGGCTGGCGCACCGCGTCGGCGCCGCCGTCCTCGGCCCGGGCACGGCCCCCGAGGTGACCGGGGCACTGGCGGCGGACCCGGTCCTGCTGCCGATGCTGGGCACCCTGGCCGGCCCCGCGCAGCGCACCGCTCTGCTGCGGCTGCACGCCGCCGATCCCGAGGGCGCCCTCGATCCGCGGGCCCGTCGTGAACTCCCGCTGATCCTGGCCTCCGACGACCCGCCGCTCACCCTGCGCACCCTGCTGCGCGAGGGACTCGGCGTGGTGGCGCAGCAGTATGCCGAGCGGTTCGGGCTCAGCCCCGAACAGCGCCGTGTGCTCGCCGAACTGGAACCCCTCACCAGCGAGTTGGCGCTGCGTTCGCTGGAGGCTGTGCTGTCCGTGGGAGCTCGCTGGGGGCTGCGGGTCGCGGTCACCGCGGCGGTTGTGGAACAGCGGCTGCCGGGCAGCGCCGAGGCGGTGAACCTGTGGGGGCCGCGCTGGCTGCCGCTGCTGGCGGGCCGCTCCGGGGAGCGTGTGCTGCGGCTGCTGATCGAACAGGGCGAGAAGCACGGCCGCCGCACCGACCGGCTCACCCCGTGGCTGCTGGCGGCCGGCGACGACGGACTCACGCTGGTCGAACGCTATGGCTCCGACGCCCTGGACCTCGTCCTGGCCACCGGCGCCGCGCCGGGCGAGGCCAGGCTGCTGGGCGAACTGCTGACGCTGCCGGGCCCGGGCCCCACCCTGTACCGCCTGATCACCGAGAACGGCCTCCCCCCGGAGACCTGGCCCCGCACGGCCCGCCTGCTGGCACACGGCGAGCAGCCCGAGCGGGTGCTGCTACGGCTGTGGAGCAGCACGCCGACGAGGTGAGCCATGGCGCGGCACGGCCGCTCCCCCTGAGGCCTGGTGCCGCGCGGCCCGCCTGCTGGCACACGGCGAGCAGCCGGAGCGGGTGCTGCTGCGGCTGTGGAGCAGCACGCCGACGAGGTGAGCCATGGCGCCGCCTCCCCGCGAGGCCTGGCCCCGCGCGGCCCGCCTGCTGGCACACGGAGAGCAACCGGAGCGGGTGCTGCCACGGCTGTGGAGCAGCACCTCGGTGAGGTGAAGCAGAGCAGGCCGCGCGATCACCGGGGCCATACCGACCGCGGGCGGCGCCGTCATCGGTGCCGCCCGGCGTCCGGAGGCGACCACGGCCCGCTTCCGAGACCTGGCCCGGGGCAGGGCCGCCCGCTGAGGTCAGAATCCGCCGGGGAAGGTCATCGTCTGATACGGCCGCGGATCCGTGACCCAGCCCGTCACCATGACGAGCCGTGTCTCCCGGTGCACCGCGAGGAAGCCGAAGGGGCGGTCGAAGACGGCGCGGACGACGGTGGTCTCGTAGCGGTACTGGGGAGGGCCGCTCCCCGCCACCGGCATCACCGCCGTCACCGAGGCCGCCCGGAAGCCCAGGGCGCCGAACTCGGCGACCGTCGACTGCCGGGCCGCCCCGATGGCGAGCGGATCGGCGCTGATGCCGGGGAAGTGGCCCTGCCGGGTGTCCTGCGCGGTCGTGAGGCCGAACAGGCGGTCCAGGGCGAGCAGATCGTGGTCGGCCCGCACGTCGAACGCCGTCGTCGTCACGTCGAGCGTCACCGGCTCCGGGGAGAGGGCGGGCTGCCGCTCGATGTGCAGACCCGGACCCACGTGCCCGTACGGCAGTTGCCCGCCCCCGGTCAGCGGCAGCGCGCCTTCCACGGCGCCCACACCCGCGGCCAGCACCTGCCCCGGTGTCATCCGCTCCTCGCCGAGGACCAGATGGACGTCGAAGCCGTTGTCCCCGGGTAACTTCAGGGCGGTCACGAAGCCGTGCGGGGTGTTCGCCACCCCGATCCGGTCCGGCCGGACGCTCCTGCGGTGCAGTCCGACCAGCGTACGGCCCTGCCAGGGTCCGGCGTCCGGGCGCAGCGGGCGCTCGTCGAAGGGGCGCGGCCAGTCGGTGCGCAGCGCCAGGGCGGTGGCGAGGACCATCCTGGCGTCGTCCGTCAGCGTGACCGGCATGCGCTCCACGAGCCCGCCGGTCCGCTTGGCCGCCCAGGCGTCCAGGGCCTCCTGGTCGGTCGGGCGGTCGCCGCTCAGCACCCCGTGCGAGTCGGCCGGCAGCCCCGCCCGCCATTCCTCGCGCAGCCGGAGCGTCCGGTCGGTCCACAGCCCCAGGGCGCAGTTCAGCCCGGGCATGGCGCCCATGGTGCCGAGCAACTCCCGTGCCGCTCCCGCCGCCTGCTCGGCGGGCAGCCCGCAGGCCTCCGCCAGCTCGCCCCGTGCCTGGCCCGCGGCTCCGCCGGCCAGGAAGGCCAGCAGCGGCCAGACACCGGCCGCCGAGAACACCGTGCCGCCCTCCGCGGCCCCCGCCCACCGGGTGGTGAGTCGGTTCACCCCCTGGACCGTCGCACTCGCGACCTGCATTCCACCCCCATCAGCGGCGCGCTTACGATGCGCGCAGTCGTACGTCAGTTCAGCGCTGCCGCCGCCCCGACCCCAGGAGCACGGTACCCGTGTCCATACCTCCGCCTCCCGGCCCCCACCAGCCCGACGGCCGATATCCGCCGCCGTCGCCGTACTCGCCGTACCCGCAGAGTCCTTACGGACAGCAGCCCCAGGGCCCCTACGGAGGGCCGCCGTACCAGCCCTGGACGCAGGGCTACAGCCCGTACAACCGCCCGGCGGCGGTGAACGGGCTCGCCATCGCAGCCCTCGTGCTCGGCATCCTCTGCTTCCTGCCGGGCGTGGGCCTGGTGCTCGGGCTGGTGGCGCTGGCGCGGATCAGGAAGCGGGGGGAGCGTGGGAAGGGCATGGCGATCGCCGGCTGCGTGCTGTCCGGGATCGGGCTCGCGCTGTGGGCGGCGGCACTGGTGACGGGCGGCGCAGCCGAGTTCTGGAAGGGCTTCAGGGAGGGCGCGCGGGACGGCGCGAGCATCTCGCTGAAGAGGGGCGAGTGCTTCAACGCACCCGGTGGCTCGCTGGAGGGCGTGACGTACGACGTCGACAAGGTGTCCTGCGACGGTGAACACGACGGTGAGGTGTTCGCGTCCTTCCGGCTCGAGGGCGGCGGCTCGTATCCCGGCGACACCTCCGTCACCGACCGGGCGGACGAACGCTGTTACGGCCTTCAGGACGGCTACGCCATGGACGGCTGGACCGTTCCCGGCGACGTCGACGTCTACTACCTCACGCCCAGCCGGGACAGCTGGGCGCTCGGCGACCGCGAGGTCACCTGCGTGTTCGGCAACACCGACGAGGACGCCGGCCTGACCGGCTCGCTGCGCAACGACGAGACCGTGCTCGACGCCGACCAGGTCGCCTATCTGAAGGCGGCGCACGTCCTCAACGCGGCCATGGACACCGCGCCGGACGCGGAGTACGTCGAGGACGACCTGCCCGGCCACAAGGCGTGGGCGCGGCGCGTGGCGGCGGCCCTGGAGAAGCAGGCCGGGATGCTGCGCGGGCACGACTGGCCCGCGGACGCCGAGAAGCCGGTCACGGGCCTGGCAGGCGACCTCGACAAGGCGCGGGTGGAGTGGGCGAAGGCAGCGAAGGCCGCCGACGCCGACGGTTTCTACGCGCACTACGACAAGGGCTTCGAACTCATCGACCCGGACCGGACGGTGACGGCACGCAAGGCTCTGGGGCTGACCGCGACCCCGCCGTCCGCGGACGACACCGGCCTGGAGGTGTGACGGAGGCTGAAGCGGGGAGAAAGTGCCTGCGAAAAGCCTGCCCCGGGCAGATGTCATCACATCGAGTGATTCTCTGGCCTTTGCTTGCGTGGCACAACCCACGGTTGCCAGGCTGTTGCTGTCTGTACAACCTGATGGGAGCGGCCTGTGACTTTCGGTGAGCAGCCGGCGTATCTGCGCGTCGCGGGTGATCTCCGCAAGAAGATCGCCGACGGTTCGCTGCCGCCCCACGCCCGCCTCCCCTCCCAGGCCAGAATCCGCGAGGAGTACGGCGTCTCCGACACGGTCGCCCTGGAGGCGCGCAAGGTGCTGATGGCCGAGGGGCTGGTCGAGGGCCGCTCCGGCTCGGGGACGTATGTGCGCGAGAGGCCCGTGCCCCGGCGCATCGCCCGCTCCGGTTTCCGCCCGCCCGCCGGCGCCACACCCTTCCGGCAGGAGCAGGCCGACGCCGCCGCGCGCGGCACCTGGGAGTCCCGCAGCGAGCAGACCCAGGCGAGCGGCGCCATCGCCGAGCGGCTCGGCGTCCGCCCCGGCGACCGGGTGATGTGCACCAAGTACGTCTTCAGGGACGCCGGCGAGCCGATGATGCTCTCCACCTCCTGGGAGCCCCTCGCGGTCACCGGCCGCACCCCCGTCATGCTGCCCGAGGAGGGCCCCCTCGGCGGTATGGGCGTCGTCGAGCGGATGCGCGCCATCGACGTCATCGTGGACAACGTCACCGAGGAGGTCGGCGCCCGCCCCGGCCTGGCCGAGGAGTTGCTCACCCTGGGCGGTGTCCCCGGCCATGTCGTCGTGGTCGTCCAGCGCACCTACTACGCCTCCGGCCGCCCCGTGGAGACCGCCGACGTCGTGATCCCCGCCGATCGCTACCGGGTCGCGTACCACCTCCCAGTGAAGTAGCGCACACCCCCAGGCCAGTTGCTCCGTCCATCCGGCCGACTGCCGTCCGCGCGCGGGCCGTTGGAATCCGGTCGTTTTCCCAGGTGATCCCCGGTGTGCCCGGCGGCCCGTCAACCCGATGCACCGTTGCGCACGGACGGCGCACTCGTGATCGTGCGCCCCCCGCGTTCTGGCCGGTTGCGTACCTCTTCGTGAAAAGCCGTATTCGCTGCGTGAAGGTTAGGCGTACGCTCGGGCATATGCGGACTGCGGTTTCCTCAGCGGGCGGGGCACGGCGGGCGCCGGGGACGGGAGACGGACGGGCGAGGGCCGGAAGAAGAGGTGGGGTGCGATGAACGACGCCAACGGCACGGTCTCGCTGTCGTGGCTCGTCATACGGCAGGACGACAGCGGCAATCGCTACCGCGTGGGCCGGTACGCGACCCGCGCCGAGGCCCAGAAGATAGCCGACAGCCTCGACGACCGCGGCCACAAACAGATCTACTGGGTCGAACGCATAGGCCAGAACGGCAACGGCTCACGCGCGTGATGCCCGCCGGGCTCACGTAGGGCTCACGTAGGCTCCGGCGCATGACCGAACGGATCGTGGTGGTCGGAGCCGCCCTGCTCGACGACGGCCGTCTGCTCGCCGCGCGGCGCAGCGCGCCGCCCGAGCTGGCCGGACGCTGGGAGCTGCCCGGTGGCAAGGTGGAACCCGGCGAGTCGCCCGAGAGTGCCCTGGTGCGGGAGCTGCGTGAGGAACTCGGCGTCGAGGCCGAGCTCGTCGAGCGCGTACCGGGGGAGTGGCCCCTGAGACCCCCGTACGTCCTACAGGTGTGGACCGCCCGCCCGCGCGCCGGTTCCGCGGAGCCCAAGCCCCTCCAGGACCACGACGAACTGCGCTGGCTCGCGCCGGACCGGCTCTGGGACGTGCCCTGGCTCGACCAGGACGTCCCGGCGGTGCGGGAAGTGGCCACGCGCCTGCGCTGAGCCCCGTACGCCGTTCGTGCCACTGTGCGCTCTTCGAGGCGATATTCGGCACTGGATATCGGGTATGTACCCATTAACCCCATGAAACCGGACATGGGTGGGTTCGCTGGCCTGGGAAGTGATCGGCGTGATCGACACCGATGGCGACTGCGCCGAGTGGACCTTCCCCGCGGAACCGGGCGCCGTGCGCTCCGCCCGCGGAGCGGTCCGCGACCAACTGTGCGGCTGGCGCCTCGACAGCCTCGCCGACCTCGCGACCCTGCTGGTCAGTGAGCTGGTGACCAACGCCCTGCGGCACGCCACCGGCCCCATCGGCGTACGCCTGGTACGCCCCGCCGAGTTCGGCGACACCCTGCTGGTCGAGGTCTCCGACCCGCTCCCCGACCCGCCGCACGAGCGCGCCCCGCGCCCCGACGAGGAGGGCGGCCGCGGTCTCCAACTGGTCGCCGGTTCCTCGCGCCGCTGGGGCACCAGGCCCGGAGGCGCCGGCAAAACGGTCTGGTTCGAGCTGGTCGTTCCGGGGTGAGCGCGGCAGGGCGCCTCACTTGTACACGCCCGGCCGAGCTGTCCAGTGACCGGTTCCTGTCACGGACCGTTGTCGCCATGTGTGGTTCGACGACCTGTCGCCTGGTTAGAAGACTGGAAGTGTTGTCACGCCCCGGACCGAAAACCACCGGGAACGTGCTGTGATCGTGAACACCGTGTTGTGCGGCGCCGTAGTGCTGGATACTGCGGGCAGCCGCCCCCGGTGACCGGTGCCGGACGCGGTGAGCTGGAGGGGACGGTTCGCGTGAGCGAGATACCAGCGAAGGCCACGGAGTCCGAGGACCCGTCGGACGGCGCGAGGACGGAGGCCGTAGAGGAGCGGCCGCCCGTGGACGCCATGTGGCAGAGCAGTCCGCCCGGCTCCATCTACGACTACATCAAGGTGGCGTCCTTCTCCATCAGCGCCAAGGGACTCGTCGACCAGTGGAGCCTGCGCGCCGAGCAGCTCTTCGGAATCCCGGCCGAGCGCGCCGTCGGCATGGACCCCATAGAGGCCTTCATCGACCCCGATCTGCGCGAGCGCGGCGAGCGGAAGATGGCCGAGATCCTCGATGGGCGGGAGTGGACCGGAGTGGTCCCCTTCCGGATGCCCGACACGGCGGACGGGAAGCGCGGCCATGAGGGCCTCGCCGAGGTCTACGTCATGCCCACCCGCACCGCGGAGGGCGACAAGGCCGCCGTCTGCATCGTCGTCGACGTGCGCACCCTGCGTAGCATCGAGACCGACCTCGCCGCCTCGCAGGCGATATTCGGTCAATCTCCTTTCGGATTCCTGCTGATCGACACCGACCTGCGGGTCCGCCGCGCCAACCAGCAGTTCGCCGCCACCTTCGGCGGCACCCCCGACGACCACCGGGGCCTCGGCGTCCGCGACTACCTTCAGCGCGGCGAGGCCGAGCGGGTCGCCGCCACCCTGCGCCGGGTCCTGGAGACGGGCAACTCCATCACGGACATGCACGTCACCGGCTTCGTACCGGGCTCGGACGAGCGCCGGCACTGGTCCATCAACCTCTACCGCGTGCACAGCGGAAGCGGCCGGCCGATCGGCGTCGCCTGGCTCGGCACCGACATCACCGCCCGCCGTGCCGCCGCCCGCGAGGCCGCCGCCGCACGGCGCAATCTCGCCCTCCTCAACGAGGCGGGCGCCCGTATAGGGAACTCCCTCGACCTCGAGACCACCGCCCGCGAACTCCTCGACGTCGTCGTGCCCGGCTTCTGCGACCTCGCCACGGTCGACCTCTACCAGGGCCTGCTGACCGGCGACGAGACTGCGCCCGGACTCGCCGACGGCAGCGCGGAGTTGCGCCGCGTGGCCTTCGCCAGCGCCGTCTCGGACACGCCCTTCGTCGGCGGCGGGGCGCCCGTCGCGGTGGGCGCCGTCCACCACTACCCCTTCAACTCGGCCTGCGCGGACGCCCTGCGCACCGCCCGCCCGCAGTCCGTCCCCGCCGAGGACGGCGGGCTCGTCCAGTCCACGCTGGCCGTCCCGATGGTCGCCCACGACACGGTCGTCGGACTCGCCCAGTTCGCCCGTACGAAGGGCAGCGAGCCGTTCGGCGACCGCGACCGGGACCTGGCCGTGGAACTCGCGGCGCGCGCGGCGGTCTGTATCGACAACGCCCGCCTCTACCGCCGTGAGCACGAACGGGCGTTGATACTGCAACGGTCCCTGCTCCCGCCCGGCGACCCGGAGGCCTCCGGCCTCGACATCGCCTGCCGTTACCTGCCGGGCAACGCGGCGACGGAGGTCGGCGGCGACTGGTTCGACGTCATCGAGCTGCCCGGCCATCGCACCGCGCTGGTGGTCGGGGACGTGATGGGCCGGGGCCTGCGCGCGGCGGTCGCGATGGGCGAACTCCGCACCGCGGTCCGCACCCTCGCCCTGCTCGATCTCGAACCCGCCGAGGTGCTGGCCGCGTTGGACGAGATCGCCCGCGGCCTCGGCACGCCCGGAGGTATCCAGCAGGCCACCCGCACGGCCCGCCAGCCCCGGGACGCCGACCTGTCCGAGGTCTACCTCGCGACCTGCGTGTACGCCGTCTACGACTCGGTGACCAGGCGGTGCACCTTCGCCAACGCGGGCCACCTGCCGCCGGTGCTGGTGGAACCCGGCGAGACCGCGCTGATGCTGGACGTGCCGCCGGGCATGCCGCTGGGCGTGGGCGGCGAACCCTTCGAGGAGGTGGAGGTCGAACTCCCCGAGGGCGCGCTGCTGGCGCTCTACACGGACGGACTGGTCGAATCCCGCGACCATCCCCTGGACGAGGGACTTCAGGCCTTCGTGGGCGCGCTGACCGACCCCACCCAGCCGCTGGAGGACGTCTGCGACCACGTCCTCAACACCCTCGACACCCACCACGGCGAGGACGACATCGCGCTGCTGATGGCCCGTGTCCAGGGACTGCCGGCCGAGTCCGTCGGCGACTGGACGCTGCCGCGCGAGCCGCGCAGCGTCGGCCGCGCCCGCGAGTACGCGCGCGGCCAGCTGCTCAGCTGGGACCTCGAACCCCTGGTCGACACCACGGAGCTGCTGGTCAGCGAGCTGGTGACGAACGCCCTGCGCTACGGCGAGGGCGAAATACGCCTCCGCCTGCTGCTGGACCGCACCCTGGTCTGCGAGGTCTGGGACTCCGGCCTGGTCCAGCCCCGGCGCCGCCGCGCCCGCGACACCGACGAGGGCGGCCGCGGCCTGCAACTCGTCGGCCTCCTCAGTGCCGCCTGGGGCTCCCGCCGAACCCCCCGAGGCAAGACGGTCTGGTTCGAACTCCCCCTCCCCGACGGCGAAAACGGCCTGGCAGACCCGGCGGAGGCACTGCTGAGCCTGTTCTGAGCGGACGGCGCCGTGTGCTGGACCCAGGGCTGAGGCCCGGGCGCCATCTGGCCTGAACGGCCTCGGCCTCGAAAGCCCTCGCCGCTCAAGGCCCCGGCAGGGTCCGGCGGCCTCGTGTTTCCGGGCCTCCGAAGCTTGCCGGGGGGCCGGCGTCGGGTTCGTCGGTGAGGAGGATGCCGCCGAGGACGGCGCCGGTGAGGCCGGTGGGGGTCTGGTCGGGGTAGGGGGTTCCGTGTGCGCGGACGTCGCGTTCGGCCAGGTCGCGGGAGTCGCGGGCGAGCCGGTCGGCCTGGGCATGCCCGGGGGCGCCGCCGGACAGGAGCCGGGTGGCCTCCGCCAGCAGCGTGCGGGGCTCGGCGCTCACGGCCCCCCGATGCGTGCCGATGAAGTCCTCCGCGGCGCCGACAGCACTGCGGGCGACGAGCAGCGCCCCTGCCGTGACCACCCCGGCCCGGCCGACTCCCAGCGGCTCGACGGCCCGGGCGATGTGCCGAAGGGCGTCCAGGGGGTCGTACGGCCCCCCGGTCAGCCGCTCCCGTACGGCGGCCAGCACGCCGTCGGCCCGGGCGATCCGCGCCCGCAGTTCCCCGGCGGGCACCTCGGTCGCCTCGGCCCGCCGCGCCGCCGCGATCTCCGCCTCCGCGCCGGTCAACGCCGCCGGCACCAGCCCCGCCGCCTCCCGCACCTCGGCCGCGAGCCGCTCCACCCCGGTGACCAGGACGCCGGCCTGGGCGATGGCCCCCTCGGCGGCCCGGAGATGGCGCGCGGCACGCTCTCGGTCATCCCTGTCGGCCGCCTGACGGCACGCGTTGAGGTGACCGGTGGCGAACACCAGCCGGTCCTTGGCCTGTTCGACGTACCCCGTGGCCGGCTCCACCGCCGACGCGGTGAACCGCCCGCCCAGCTCGTCCAGCGTTGCGGCCACCCCGCCCGTCCGCCCCGCCAGCTCCCGGAACCGCCCCTCCGCGACCTCCAGGGCCGCATCCACCCCCCGCTCCAGCGCCCGCAGCCCGTCGAACGCGGGCGCCTCGGCGTCCAGCCGCCGCCCGGCCTCCGCGCACCGCCCCACCACTCCCACCAGCGCCTGCCGCCGGGCCACCTCGTCTTCCGGCACGCCCCGCTCGTACCGCCGGTGTATGGCGAACGCGGCGGCCAGCTCCGTCTGCGCCGCCCGCAGCGCCCGCACGAACGGCTCCACCGCCTCCGCCCCGAACAGGGCCTCGGCGAAACCGAGTTCCTCGCGGCTGGTGCGGACACTGTCGTCCGCGACGACCAGCGCGGTCCGCGCCTGCCGCTCGAAGTCGGCCACCGTCGGCGCCGGCGGCCGGACGGACACCACCCCGGGCGTCGTACGGCTCCGGGCCCGCCGGGTGCGCCGTACGTACCCGTACCCGGCCAGCACCCCCACCGCGCCCAGCGCCACGAGCGGCAGCACGAGATCGGCGGGGGACGTCTCGTCCCGCTCCGCCACGGCGGCACCCGCGACCGGCCCGGCGCGGGCCACGGGAACCGGATCTTGGGCGTTGATCGTCATCCCCGGCAACACCAGCCACCCGACCCCGACCGCACCGCCCAGCACGGCGTGCGCCACCCGCACGGCTATGCGCGACGTGGCGTGCCGCGGCCGGCCCCGGATCAAGGTTGACGTCACATTTCGGAGCGTATGGGCAGGTAACGGGCTTCGCGACCGGGGCGGGCGGCCGGCGGACGGGGACGACGGGGAGGACGGGGATGGACGAGGAACCGAAACAGGAGCAGCCGCAACCCGCGGCCGCCGACGCCGAGCACCCCCCACAGGGGCCACCCGCGCCCGACGACGAAAGCAGCACGGGTGATGCGGGTGGGAACGAGAAGGCCGGAGGCGAAGCAGAGGCCAGAACACGGCGCCGCCGGCTCAAGCGCACGGCCCTCATCCTGACCCTCCTGCTCCTCCTCCCCCTCCTCACCGCCGAGATCGCCCTCCGCGCCAACTACACCGGCGACCCCGCGGACGGCACGTACACCAGGGGCAAGGACGCCATCTGGCTCGGCCACGCCTGGGTGGACGGCAGAAAGAAGGAGCAGGACGTCAAGACCCTCGCCCGCCGCCTGCGCGGCACCGGCGTCCGCGATCTGTACGTCCATTCCGGCCCCCTGGAACACGACGGCACCCTCCCCACATCGGACTACCCAAGGGCGGGTTGGCTGATAGCCGCCGTCCACCGGGAACTGCCCGGCGTCCGCGTCCAGGCCTGGCTGGGCGACGTACTGGCCAGCGAGTCCCCGGACGGCCTGCGTCTGGAGCGCGCGGCGACCCGCGCCGCCGTCGTCCGCTCCACCCGCGAGATCCTCGCCGCCGGTTTCCAGGGCGCCCACTTCGACATGGAGCCGCTCCACTCCGGCAACCGCGACTACCTCGGCCTACTCGACGACCTGCGCCGCGTCACCCGCGAGCACCACGCCCTGCTCTCCGTCGCCGCCCACCAGATCGACCCGCTGCCCGCCTTCCACTCCCTGTGGGGCACCCTCACCAACCACCCCAAGTGGTGGTCCCAGGCGTACTTCGGCCAGGTGGCCCGCCGCGTCGACCAGATCGCCGTGATGTCGTACGACACCATGCAGCCGTCGCAGAGCCTGTACGGCGGTTACGTCGCCCAGCAGACCTCCCTGGCCCTGGAGGTCACCCCGCCCACCACCGACCTCCTCATGGGCCTGCCCTTCTACCACGAGAACCGCTTCGGTCACTGGGGCTTCGCCGAGACCGTCCCGGCCGCCGTCCGGGGCGTCCGCCTGGGCCTGTCCCGCACCGACGCGGACCGCGCCCGGTTCGGGGTCGCTCTGTACGTGGACTTCGCGGCGACGGACGAGGACTGGGCGGCGTACCGGGAAGGCTGGGTCGGCTGAGGTCGAGGATTCTTCGCAGGGTCGTCATGTGTGCTTCTCCTCGACGGGCGCGTCCGTTGGTTGTGTGGGCGCTGTGAGCCGCCTAGCGTCCACATCTCCCGTCCCTGTGAAGGTTCAACTGATGCGATCCGCACTGACCGGTAAGGCCGTCCGCCGCGCCCTGCGACCGGTGACCGAACTCATCGACCAGCGCATCGAGCGCCAGGTCCGCAGAGCCGTCGACGACATCTCCTCGGACGACCTGCGGAAGGAGATCAAGAGGCTGCGGAACCGCCAGCGGCCCCTGGAACTGTTCTTCGACGCGACCGGGCGCGGCGTGTCACGGCTGCCGTCCACCGCGCACCTCGACCGCGCGATCGAGGAGCTCACCCGGGTCACCGGGGACAGGGACGGCGCCGAGCGCAACGTCGCCCAGGCGTTCCGGCTGCTCATCGCGATGGAGGCGCTGGGGGTCGGCCGGATCGCCGGCGGCACCATGAACATCGTCGGCAAGCTGTCCGCCGTACCGCTGCTCGAACCGCCGAACGACGAGATCCTGGAGATCGGCACCCTGTACGGGATGTTCGGCGCGGCCCTGATCCGGATGATGGAGCGCGCCGGCCGTGACCCGCGGCTGACGATCGTCGACCCGCTCGCCGGAACGCAGTTGCAGCCCGGCGCCGCCATGGCGGACGACGCGTCGGGCACCCCCGTGCGGGCAGCCGCGGTGCGCACCAACCTGGCCCTGGCGGGCGCGGCCGGTGCCGCCACCCGGATCCAGCAGGGCTTCTCCGAGGACGCCGGGGTGCGCGCCCTGCTCTCCGACCGCTCCTACGGCGTGATCATCGTCGACGGCGACCACTCCGCCGCCGGTGTCGCGGCGGACCTGGAGTGGGCCGAGGAGATCGTCGCGCCCGGCGGCATCGTCGTCCTGGACGACTTCGGGCACCCCAAGTGGCCGGGCGTCCAGGAGGCCTTCGAGAAGCACATGACCACGAACACCCGGCTGCGGCTCCTCGGCCGGGTGGCGCACTCGGGTTATCTGCGGGCGGAGACCTGAGCCGGCCCTCGTGGGACGATGGCCGTCATGCACATGTACTTGGTGGTGGCGGCCGTCCTGTCCGTGCTGCTGCTCGCGGCCCTCGGGGGCGCGGCCGTCGCGACGGACTGGGTGATGCCCTGGGCCCGCGGGCGGGTCCTGCGCCCGCGGTTGTGGGGATACGGGGCGCTGCTCGGCGCCGCCGGCATGGCCCTGTTCATGTTCCTGGGGCCCCTCGCCGATGCGGGGCTGAGCCCGCTGCCGGTCATCGGCTGGCTCATGTTCATGGCCGGCCTCGGACTCCAGGCCCTGGCCCAGCGTCCCGGCCGCGGTGCTACGAGGTCCGCCTCCTGATCTTCGACCCCAGCCACACCAGCGGGTCGTACTTGCGGTCGACGGCGCGTTCCTTCAGCGGGATCAGCGCGTTGTCCGTGATCCTGATGCCCTCGGGGCAGACCTCCGTGCAGCACTTGGTGATGTTGCAGTAGCCGAGCCCGTGCTCGTCCTGGGCCGTGCTCTTGCGGTCCAGGCCGGTCTCCGCCGCCGCGTCCAGGGGATGCATGTCCAGCTCCGCCACCCGCATCAGGAAGCGAGGACCGGCGAACGCCGTCTTGTTCTCCTCGTGGTCGCGGACGACATGGCAGGTGTCCTGGCACAGGAAGCACTCGATGCACTTGCGGAACTCCTGCGACCGGTCCACGTCCTCCTGCATCATGCGGTACTCGCCCGGGGCGAGACCGGCCGGCGGGACGAAGGAGGGGACCTCCCTGGCCTTCTGGTAGTTGAAGCCGACATCCGTGACGAGGTCCCGGATCACCGGGAAGGCCCGCAGCGGGGTCACCGTGACCGTCTCCTCGCGGTCGAACACCGACATGCGCGTCATGCACATCAGCCGGGGCCGCCCGTTGATCTCCGCGGAGCACGAACCGCACTTGCCCGCCTTGCAGTTCCAGCGCACCGCCAGGTCCGGCGCCTGGGTGGCCTGGAGACGGTGGATGATGTCGAGCACCACCTCGCCGTCGTTGACCTCGACCTTGAAGTCCTCCAGGCCGCCGCCCCCGACATCACCCCGCCACACCTTGAAGCGGGCCTCGTAGCTGCTCACTCGTACAGCTCCTCTTCGGCGAGGTACTTGACCAGCTCCTCCTTCTCGAAGAGGGCGAGCAGGTCGGAACGGATGGGATCGGTGGTCTCCTGGGCGAGCGTGATCTGGCCGCGGACCGGGTCCGTCGCCGCCAGTCCGCCCGTGGGATCGGTGAGCCGGCACAGCAGGTTGAGCCGGCGCCAGGCGCGGTCCATCGACGGATGGTCCTCGCGGGTGTGCCCGCCGCGCGACTCCGTGCGCTCCAGCGCCGCCCGGGCCACGCACTCGCTGACCAGCAGCATGTTCCGAAGGTCCAGGGCGAGGTGCCAGCCGGGGTTGAACTGCCGGTGCCCCTCGACCCCGGCCCGCCGCGCCCGTACCCGCAGCTCCCCGAGCTTCTTCAGCGCCTGCTCCATCTCGGCCTCGCGGCGGATGATGCCGACCAGGTCGTTCATGGTCTGCTGGAGTTCCTGGTGGAGGGCGTACGGGTTCTCCGGCGGCCCGCCGGCCGGTTCCCCGGCCTCCGCCTCGGCGGAGAACGGCCGCAGCGCCTCCGCCGCCGCCGCGTCCACCTGGGTGTCGTCCACCGGCGGCCGGGCCGTCGCGAGGCCCGCCGCGTACTCGGCCGCGTGCCAGCCCGCCCGGCGCCCGAACACCAGCAGGTCGGAGAGCGAGTTGCCGCCGAGCCGGTTGGAGCCGTGCATGCCGCCCGCGACCTCACCGGCCGCGAACAGACCCGGCACCCCGCGCGCCGCCGCCGTGTCGGAGTCGACCGCGATGCCGCCCATCACGTAGTGGCAGGTCGGCCCGACCTCCATCGCCTCGGCCGTGATGTCGACGTCGGCCAGCTCCTTGAACTGGTGGTACATCGACGGCAGCCGGCGCTTGATGACCTCCGCCGGCATCCGCGTCGACACGTCCAGGAAGACCCCGCCGTGCGGGGAGCCGCGGCCCGCCTTCACCTCGGAGTTGATCGCCCGGGCGACCTCGTCCCGGGGGAGCAGCTCCGGGGGGCGCCGGTTGTTGTCGGGGTCCTCGTACCAGCGGTCGCCCTCGTCCTCCGACTCGGCGTACTTCTCCTTGAAGACGTCCGGGACGTAGTCGAACATGAACCGCTTGCCCTCGGAGTTCCTGAGCACCCCGCCGTCGCCCCGCACGGACTCGGTGACCAGGATGCCCTTGACCGACGGCGGCCAGACCATGCCCGTCGGGTGGAACTGCACGAACTCCATGTTCAGCAGCGGCGCCCCGGCGAGCAGCGCCAGGGCGTGGCCGTCGCCGGTGTACTCCCACGAGTTCGACGTCACCTTGAAGGACTTGCCGATGCCGCCGGTGGCGATCACCACGGCGGGCGCCTCCAGGACGAAGAAACGCCCGGACTCCCGCTCGTAGCCGAAGACCCCGGAGACCAGCTCCCCCTGCTTCAGGACCCGGGTGACCGTGCACTCCTGGAACACCTTCAGCCGGGACTCGTAGTCCCCGGTCTCCCGGCGGTCCTCCTGCTGGAGTGCGACGATCTTCTGCTGGAGCGTGCGGATCAGCTCCAGGCCCGTACGGTCGCCGACGTGTGCGAGGCGCGGGTACTCGTGGCCGCCGAAGTTGCGCTGCGAGATCCGGCCGTCCTTGGTCCGGTCGAACAGCGCGCCCCAGGTCTCCAGCTCCCACACCCGGTCCGGG
The DNA here is from genome assembly GCF_053611185.1 of Streptomyces sp. NPDC054834. NCBI lineage: Bacteria > Bacillati > Actinomycetota > Actinomycetes > Kitasatosporales > Streptomycetaceae > Streptomyces > Streptomyces sp. NPDC054834. The sequence goes on from NZ_JBSGZV010000063.1 coordinate 34,472, forward strand.
GCCTCCTGGGCGTGCAGCTCGGCCATCCGCCACTGGTTGAGGAACTTGCCGCCGCGCATGGTGTCCCGGAAGTGGACCTGCCAGTTGTCGTGCTCGTTGACATTGGCCATCGCCGCCGCGATGCCGCCCTCGGCCATCACCGTGTGCGCCTTGCCGAACAGTGACTTGCAGATCACCGCCGTACGGGCCCCCCGCTCACGCGCCTCGATGGCGGCCCGCAGCCCGGCGCCGCCCGCGCCGACCACGACGACGTCCCACTGCTGACGGTCGACCACGGACATCACAAAGCCCCACTCATCTAGAAGAAGCGCGGATCGTCGAAGACGCCGGACGCGACCAGGTACACATAGAAGTCGGCGAGCGCCACGCTCACCAGGGACGCCCAGGCCAGCTGCATGTGGCGGGCGTTCAGCCGCCCCGTGAACTGCCACATCCGGTAGCGCACGGGGTGTTTGGAGAAGTGCTTGAGCTTGCCGCCGACGATGTGCCGGCAGGAGTGGCAGGAGATCGTGTACGCCCAGATCAGCACGATGTTGGCCAGGAACACCAGGGTGCCGAGGCCCATGTGGCCCCAGCGGTAGTGCTCGTCGCGGAAGGACAGCACGGTGTCGTAGGTGAGCACACCGGCGACCAGCAGGGCGGCGTAGAAGAAGTACCGGTGGACGTTCTGGAGGATCAGCGGGAAGCGGGTCTCGCCGGTGTACCCGCGGTGCGGCTCGGCGACCGCGCAGGCCGGCGGGGACGCCCAGAAGCTGCGGTAGTACGCCTTGCGGTAGTAGTAGCAGGTCAGCCGGAAGCCGAGCGGGAAGATCAGGATGATGATCGCGGGGGAGATCGCCCACCAGCTGCCGAAGAGATCGGCGTTCGGGCCCGCGTGCATCGTCCGGCAGTTCTCCGCCAGACAGGGCGAGTAGAAGGGCGAGACGTACGGCGCCGCGTAGTAGTCCGCGTTGGCGAAGGCCCGCCAGGTCGAGTAGACGACGAACGCGAACAGACCGGCCGCGGTGACGGCAGGGGCCAGCCACCAGCGGTCGGTCCGCAGGTGCGGCGCGGCGATCGCGGCGCGCGTACGGTTGCGTACACCGCCGCTGTCAGGTCTGGGTTCCGTACCAGTGGCCAAGGCAGGACTCCGGTCGGGTCAGGGGTCAGGGGGCGTGCCGGTCGCGGGCGCCGAGACCCTCGTCGTCCGAGTCCGTCCACAGGCTCATGTCGTAGGGGGCGTCGGAGATGGTGACGAGGTCGGGCCGTTTGGCGGTGGCCGGGGCGGCGGCCGCGTCCCGCAGCAGCGCCACGCTCTCGCGCAGATGGCCGGCGTCCGTCCGGACCCGGCGCATCTCCAGACCGCCGCTGCCGAGTTGCTTCTCCAGACGTCCCAGCGACCGGTAGAGGTCGTCGAGACAGTGCTGGACTGATGTCAGTTCATCGTGCACGGACATGACTTGCCCTCACTTCCACGGGCCCTCGGGCCCTGGGCGGCAACGTTCATGCGCCTGCGAGTGTTGCGCGCCACACCTGACTCTGTGAAGAGATGTGCATCGATTGGCCGGGGGCGTACGGGTGCATCTCCTGGTGTGTTGCGCCGCACGGGTGGGTTTGCCGTCCGTCGCCGCCGTGTCGCGCTCTGTTGCCGGATCCTTTCCCCTTCAGTGGGTGAGATAGATCTGATCAGCTCCATATACCGCCAAAAGTGATCATAACGCCCGCGGCTCCCCGGAGGTAGCAGAGATGTCCCACGACGGCGTCGGACTGCGCGCGGTCATGCGCTCGGTCGCCTTCCTCACCGCCGGCGCGCTCGCGATGCCCCTTCTCGGCGGCTGCGGATCCGACGACGACACGAGCGCCCCGCTGGCCGGGCAGGACATCGCCACCGCCGCCCGCGACCGGATCGCCGACGGCGGTACCCTCCGCTGGGCCGTGGACGACGTACCGGAGACGCTGAACACCTTCCAGGCCGACGCCGACTCCGCCACCACGCGGGTCGCCCAGGCCGTCCTGCCGTCGATGTTCCGCCTCGACGCCGCCGGCCGCCCGGTGCGCAACCCCGACTACCTGGAGGAAGCCAAGGTCATCGAGACCGAGCCCCGCCAGGTCGTCCTGTACCGGCTGAACCAGCAGGCCGTGTGGAGCGACGGCCGGGAGATCGGCGCCCCCGACTTCGCCGCCCAGTGGCGCGCCCTGTCCGGCAAGGACACCGCCTACTGGACCGCCCGCAACGCCGGCTACGACCGCATCGCCAAGATCGAACGCGGCGCCAACGACCTCGAGGTCCGGGTCACCTTCAGCCGCCCCTACGCCGACTGGCGGTCGCTGTTCTCCCCGCTGTACCCGAAGGACGTCATGGGCACCCCCGACGCCTTCAACGACGGCGCCCGCCGCAAGCTCGACGTCACCGCCGGCCCCTTCAAGGTCAAGAAGGTCGACACCGCGCAGAAGGACGTCGTCCTCTCCCGCAACCCCCGCTGGTGGGGCCACCCCGCCAAGCTGTCCGAGATCGTGCTGCACGCCGTGCCCCGCGACAAGCGGGCCGCCGCGCTCGCCGACGGCACGGTGGACCTCGCCGACGTCGACACCGGTGAGGCCCAGCGCATCAACCTCGCCACCCGCGAGAAGGGCACCGGCACGCCCCTCCAGGGGGCCGGGCGCACCGCCGCCAAGAAGCTGCGCGAGTCCCTCACCACCTATCTGCACCGGCAGCAGCAGCTGCGCGGCTTCCAGGTCCGCAAGTCCCTCGAGCCCGCCTACACCCAGCTCGCCCTCAACGGCTCCGAGGGTCCCCTCGCCGACGAGCGCGTCCGCCGCGCCGTCGCCCACGCCCTGGACCGGACGGAGCTCGCCAAGGTCGTCCTCACCCCCCTCGGCCTGCCCGCCGTCCCGGTCGGCAGCCACCTCGCCCTGTCCGGGCAGGCCGACTACGCCGACAACAGCGGCGCCCTGGGCGGCCAGGACACCGCCGAGGCACAGGCGCTGCTCGCGGACGCCGGGTGGGTGCTCGGCGGGCCGGTCAAGAAGCAGAAGAAGCCCGAGAAGGCGGCCGGCCCCGAGCGGAAGAAGGGGGATGAGTCGGAGGGCGGCGACGACGGCGCGTACATCGTCGGCGAGGACAACAAGGACGCCAGGGACCACCAGGACCACACGAAGACCGACGAGGGCGGCAAGCACCTCGCGAAGGACGGCAGGCAGCACACCGGCAAGGAGGGCGGTGCCCCCGGCGCGTACGCCCCCCGGGGCACCGCCGCCCCCGGGGGCGCCGCGACCGGAGCGCTCGCCAAGGACGGCAAGGCGCTCATCCTGCGTTTCGTGCTTCCCTCCGGCCCCGGCTCCGAGGCCTTGCGCGCGGTCGCCGACCGGATCACGAACATGCTCCAGAAGGTCGGCATCCGCACCGACATCACCAAGGTCCCGGACGAGAGCTACTTCAAGGACCACATCGCCGCCGGCCAGTACGACCTCGCCCTGTACTCCTGGCCGTCCTCCGCCTTCCCCGCCACCGACGCCCGCCCGATCTACGCCAAGCCGGTCCCGGCCGCCGACGGCTCCCTGAACGTCGAGCAGAACTACACCCGCGTCGGCACCGACCAGATCGACCAGCTCTTGGACCAGGCCGCCACCACGCTGGACGAGGACGAGTCCCGGGACCTGATCCGCAAGGCGGACTCCCGCATCTGGGCCGCCGCCGGCTCGATCCCGCTCTACCAGCGCCCCCAGCTGGTCGGCGCCCGCACCACCCTGGCGAACACCGGAGCCTTCGGCTTCCAGACCCCGGTCTACGAGGACATGGGCTTCCTGAAGAAGGGCGCGAAGACCTCCGGCCCGAAGGCATCGCCGACCCCGTCCTCGTAACCACGACCGCCGCAGCCACCGCAGCTGCGGGCGATCGTGCCGCTGGGGCGGCACGGGTGGGCGCAGCGGCACCTCCTGGCGCCGAGCTGCGCCTCCCTCGCCCCAGCACCGGCGCAGGGTGCCGAAAAGCAGCCCTGGAGTGCACCGACGTATCCCGGCAAGCCCCAGCGGCAGCGGCCGCGTACCATGGGGTGAGGCCGTGGCGTGTCCAGCCCGGCAGGACCCGCGCGACACAGACGTAAGCGCAGGGCAATCCTCACACTCCGGGAGTACGGCAACTTATGGCCACGCGCCACGACATCCGCAACGTCGCCATCGTCGCCCACGTCGACCACGGCAAGACCACCATCGTCGACGGCATGCTGAAGCAGGCCGGCGCCTTCGCCGCCCACCAGCTCGAGGGCGTCGACGACCGCATGATGGACTCGAACGACCTGGAGCGTGAGAAGGGCATCACGATCCTCGCCAAGAACACGGCGGTGAAGTATCACCCCAAGGACGGCGGGGACCCGATCACCATCAACATCATCGACACCCCCGGCCACGCCGACTTCGGCGGCGAGGTCGAGCGCGGTCTGTCGATGGTCGACGGTGTCGTCCTGCTCGTCGACGCCTCCGAGGGCCCGCTGCCGCAGACCCGCTTCGTGCTGCGCAAGGCCCTCCAGCAGCGCCTGCCCGTCATCCTGTGCATCAACAAGACGGACCGCCCGGACTCCCGTATCGACGAGGTCGTCAACGAGACCTACGACCTCTTCCTCGACCTGGACGCGGACGAGGAGCAGATCGAGTTCCCGATCGTCTACGCCTGCGGCCGTGACGGCATCGCGTCGCTGACCAAGCCGGAGAACGGCACGGTCCCGGCCGACAGCGACAGCCTGGAGCCGTTCTTCTCCACGATCCTGGAGCACATCCCGGCCCCGACCTACGACGAGGAGGCCCCGCTCCAGGCCCACGTCACCAACCTGGACGCCGACAACTTCCTCGGCCGTATCGCGCTGCTGCGCGTCGAGCAGGGCGAGCTGCGCAAGGGCCAGACCGTCGCGTGGATCAAGCGGGACGGCAGCATCGGCAACGTCCGCATCTCCGAGCTGATGATGACCGAGGCGCTCACCCGCAAGCCCGCCGAGAAGGCCGGCCCGGGTGACATCTGCGCCGTCGCCGGTATCCCGGACATCATGATCGGCGAGACCCTCGCGGACACCGAGAACCCGATCCCGCTGCCGCTGATCACGGTCGACGAGCCCGCGATCTCCATGACCATCGGCACCAACACCTCCCCGCTGGTCGGCCGCGGCGGCACCGGCAAGGGCGCCGACGCGAAGGCGGCCGTCAAGGACCGCAAGGTCACCGCCCGCCAGGTCAAGGACCGCCTCGACCGCGAGCTGATCGGTAACGTCAGCCTGCGCGTGCTGGAGACCGAGCGTCCGGACGCCTGGGAGGTCCAGGGCCGCGGTGAGCTGGCGCTCGCCATCCTGGTCGAGACCATGCGCCGGGAGGGCTACGAGCTCACCGTCGGCAAGCCGCAGGTCGTCACCAAGGACGTCGACGGCAAGGTCTACGAGCCCGTCGAGCGGATGACGATCGACGTTCCCGAGGAGCACATGGGCGCGGTCACGCAGCTCATGGGCGTCCGCAAGGGCCGGATGGACAACATGTCCAACCACGGCTCCGGCTGGGTCCGCATGGAGTTCGTCGTGCCCTCGCGCGGTCTGATCGGCTTCCGGACCGAGTTCCTGACCCAGACCCGCGGCACGGGTATCGGGCACTCCATCCACGAGGGCTTCGAGCCCTGGTTCGGCAACCTGCAGACCCGTAACAACGGCTCGCTGGTCGCCGACCGCTCCGGTGCCGTCACCGCGTTCGCGATGACGAACCTCCAGGAGCGCGGCGTGCTGTTCGTGGAGCCGGGCACCGAGGTGTACGAGGGCATGATCGTCGGCGAGAACTCCCGCTCCGACGACATGGACGTCAACATCACCAAGGAGAAGAAGCTCACCAACATGCGGTCCTCGACGGCCGACGTGGCCGAGTCGATCGTGCCGCCGCGCAAGCTGTCGCTCGAGCAGTCCCTGGAGTTCTGCCGCGACGACGAGTGCGTCGAGGTGACCCCGGAGGCGGTCCGCATCCGCAAGGTGAACCTGGACGCCCGCGAGCGCGCCCGCGCCGCCAGCCGCGCCAAGCACGGCTGAGACACGGCAACGGGTAGACACGGGTAAGCAGCACGGCCGGGCGTCCTGGGACGCCC
>NZ_JBSGZV010000064.1:0-38834 GCF_053611185.1 Streptomyces sp. NPDC054834
GCTCCGGGGGTGGCCCTGTACCCGGGGCCGCGCGCGGCGTGACGGCCGGTCAGCTGACGCGGCCGTACCAGACGCTCCGCGTCCAGATCTTCTGCAGCTTCACCACGTCACCCGTCTTGGGGGCGTGCCAGATCTTCCCCTTCCCGGCGTAGATGCCGACGTGGTAGACGTTCGACCCCGAATGGAAGAAGACCAGGTCTCCGGCCTTGCGGTGCCCGGCCGAGATGTGGTGGGTCTTGTTGTACTGCTGGGCAGCCGTCCGCGGCAGGCTCTTGCCCGCCTTCTTGAACGAGTACAGCGTGAGCCCCGAGCAGTCGAACCTGCGCGGCCCGGCGGCGCCCCACTTGTACGGGGAGCCCTTCTTGGACGCCGCGATCTGGAGTGCCTTCGTCGCCGGAGTCGCGGCAGCGGCGTCGGGGGCGACACCGGGTACCGCTATCGAGCCGCCGACGGCGGCGATGGCGAAGGCCGAGGCCGTACCGGCCCGGACCATGAGCGACGGGACACGATTGAGCGCAGTCATGCGCAACCCTTCGTCAGCCGCCTGTGAAGGATGACCTGTCGGATTCGGGCTGGCGAAGTTGCCCGGCCGCGTTGCCGCGGCTTCACCCCAAGGGCTGCTCGGAGGCGAACGGATGTCCGCTCCGGCGACCCGTCTTGCTCGGGTCCTCCACTCCTGCCGATCCACTCCTGTCGACCGGTCATCCGGGCGGCGGCAGGACTCGGCGTCCGCTCGGATCGCCCCGTCGTTGTGGCGGGGGCTTGTCGTCAGACAGGGATCTTCGCCCACAACTGTCTGAAAATCCCAACGGAACCAGGGATTTGTGGTGTTACTCACCACTCACCCGTTCGGGTGGACAGGTCTGTGTTCGAGCCGCTGACGGGACAGCCGCGCACCCTCCGACCAGGGCAGAAGCCTCTCCCGGCGCTCATCGCCCGGGCGGTTCGCGCAACTTCGGAGACCCTGGAAAAGGATGCGCTGCTACTCCGAACGTGGGTACGTCTTTTGGGCCGTTTCGACTCAGACCTGAACACGCAAGCGTCAACCGGCGCCGTCCGGGGGCACGGTGACGCGCGCGGTACGGCGCTCGCCGTCCAGCACCCTGAGGGCCCGGGCCAGGGTGGCCGCGTGCAGCTCCGTCTCGCCCCGCTGGTGCATCAGCGTCAGCGCGTCGCGCAGTTCCACCGCCTTGCGCACCAGCGCCTGAGCGGCCCGCAGCCCACGGTAGGTGTCACCGTGCTGCGCCGGGTTGATGCGCCCCAGCAGGTCGACCACGTCCAGGTAACGGTCGATCAACTCGCCCTCGGCGCGGGTCAGGGCCGGCAGCGGCGGCAGTTCCGGTGGCAGCATCGGCGGCTCACCCCGCGTCCGGAGTGCCGGTGCGCGACGACTTGCGGCTGGGGATGACCCCGTCCACGAGTCCGTAGTCCAGCGCGCCCCGGGCGTCCAGCATCAGGTCCCGCTCGAGGTCGGCGTCGACCTGCTCCGGGGTGCGGCCGGTGTGGCGAACGAGCATCCCCTCCAGCAGGCTGCGCATCCGGCTCAATTCCTCCGCCTGGATGGAGAGATCACTCGGCTGACCCTGCGTCGGCTCGGGCAGTGCCGGCTGCTGGAGCACCACCCGCGCGCCCGGCAGGACGAACCGCTTGCCCGGCGTACCGGCCGCGAGCAGCACCGCGGCGGACGAGACCGCCTGCCCCAGGCAGACCGTCTGCACGTCGCAGCTGATGTACCGCATGGTGTCGTAGATCGCCGTCATCGCGCTGAACGAGCCGCCGGGCGAGTTGATGTACAGCGAGATGTCCCGGTCGGGGGCGTCGTGCTCCAGGTGCATGAACTGCGCCATGACGTCGTTGGCCGAGGCGTCGTCGACCGGTGTCCCGAGGAAGACGATCCGCCCCTCCAGCAGCTTCGAGTACGGATCGAGCGTGCGGTGACCGCTGCTGGTGCGCTCGGTGAACTCGGGCAGGACGTGGCGGGCGAACGGTCGGGTCATGGCATACCCCTCCTCACGGCAGAGCCGTCTCCGGCAGATCGGCATCTGTAAAAAACGTACAGGATGTACGTGACGTTATGATGGGGGTATGGCCTACGAGATTCCGGTGACGCAAGCCAGGGCTGAACTCGCCGACCTGATCAACCGAGTGGTGTACGGCGGTGAACGCGTCGTCGTGACACGGCACGGCAAGCCCCTCGTCGCCCTCGTCTCCGCCGCCGACCTGGAGCGACTGGACGCCCTCGACCAACCGGAGGAGGAGCAGGTGATCAGCTCCGTCTCCCGCGTCCACGAGGCCGCGTCCGCTACCGGCGAACGCCGGCGCTTCGGCATCGCGGCGGAACATCGGGGGCACAACCGCTCCTAGCGGGGCCCAGCCGTCGCGTCGTCCGCCGACGGGCAGCATCTCGGGAGCCGAGGAGGCGCCGGAGGACGGGTTGCCGAACGGCATGACCACACCCGCGGCGATGCCTGTCCCCGCCCGGCCGACCAGGGCCGCCGGTCCGGCGACGGCAGCGCTCACGGCCGGCGACGACAGCGGCGGCGCCGCGGCCGCCGCCCACCAGTCGCCCTTGAGTACCCCCAGCCGGCTGCCCGCGGTCCCCGGCCGCCGCGACGCCCGCCGGTGCGGCGGCCCCACCAGCGCGCCCACGGCGCGCCCCGCGCAGGCCCGGCAGGGCCACCGCCGAGCCGACGACCGGGCCGGCGGTTGACCCGGTCAGGAGCTCTGGGCACCTAGGGGCGATGACCACCGCTACTAGGGGTGATGACTACCGCACCGTATACGGTCCACTCCTCGATGATGTCCCGGGCGGCGGCCACGTCGGCGTCGCCGCTCCAGGGGACGGGCGTCGGTGAGGTGCTCGGCGTGCTGCGGGAGACCTACGAGGGCGCCACCGTGTAAACCCTGCCACCGCCCCCCGGCGGACTCCTCTCCCGGGCCCTGGCGAAGCGGGGTGTGGAGCGAGGTCGTGCGCAACGACGAGCCGGCGATCCAGGGGCGGCTGACGGATCACAACTCGGTTAACGTCCCCGAAACCCGCTCGCACTAGCCTGCCGATCCACGCCACCAGGGACTTCGGCCCGTGGCCGCGGCAACCGGACCCCGCGCGGTCCGGAGCGAGGACTGTGAGGTGGGACGTGCAACTGACTCCGCACGAGCAAGAGAGGCTGCTGATCCACGTCGCGGCGGACGTGGCCGAGAAGCGCCGGGCCCGTGGACTCAGGCTCAATCACCCCGAGGCGGTGGCCCTCATCACCTCGCACATCCTCGAAGGCGCGCGTGACGGCCGCACCGTCGCCGAACTCATGTCCTCCGGGCGCAAGCTGCTCACCCGGGACGACGTCATGGAAGGCGTCCCGGCGATGATCCACGACGTCCAGGTCGAGGCCACCTTCCCGGACGGCACCAAGCTCGTGACCGTCCACGACCCGATCGTCTGAGGGGCCATCGATGATTCCCGGAGAGATCCTGTTCGCCGACGACCCGGTCGTCTTCAACGACGGGCGCGAGGTCACCCGGCTCACCGTCCTCAACGCCGCCGACCGGCCGGTCCAGGTCGGCTCCCACTACCACTTCGCCGAGGCCAACCCGGGCCTGGAGTTCGACCGCGCCGCGGCACGTGGCAAGCGCCTGAACGTCGCAGCCGGCACGGCCGTGCGCTTCGAGCCCGGTATCCCCGTCGACGTCGAACTCGTCCCGCTCGGCGGCGCCCGGATCGTGCCCGGCCTGCGCGGGGAGACAGGAGGTGCCCTGAATGCCTGAGATCTCCCGCGCCGCCTACGCGGACCTGTTCGGTCCGACCACCGGTGACCGGATCCGGCTCGCCGACACCGACCTGCTGATCGAGATCGAGGAGGACCGTTCAGGCGGTCCCGGACTCGCCGGTGACGAGGCGGTCTTCGGCGGCGGCAAGGTCATCCGGGAGTCCATGGGCCAGTCGCGTGCCACCCGCGCGGAAGGCACCCCCGACACCGTCATCACCGGTGCCGTCATCGTCGACCACTGGGGGATCGTCAAGGCCGACGTCGGTATCCGCGACGGCCGGATCACCGGGATCGGCAAGGCCGGCAACCCCGACACGATGGACGGCGTCCACCCGGACCTGGTCATCGGCCCCGAGACGGAGGTCATCGCGGGCAACGGGCGGATCCTCACCGCCGGCGCCATCGACGCGCACGTTCACTTCATCTGCCCGCAGATCGCCGACGAGGCCCTCTCCGCCGGCATCACCACGCTGGTCGGCGGCGGCACCGGCCCGGCCGAGGGCTCCAAGGCCACCACCGTCACCCCCGGCCCCTGGCACCTGGCCCGGATGCTGGAGGCGATGGAGGCCTACCCCCTCAACATCGGCTTCCTCGGCAAGGGCAACACCGTCTCGCACGAGGCGATGCTGTCGCAGATCCGCGGCGGCGCGCTGGGCCTGAAGCTGCATGAGGACTGGGGCTCCACCCCGGCCGTCATCGACGCCTCGCTGACCGTCGCCGACCGCACCGGCATCCAGGTCGCCATCCACACCGACACCCTCAACGAGGCCGGTTTCGTCGGCGACACGCTCGCCGCGATCGCCGGGCGCGGCATCCACGCGTACCACACCGAGGGCGCCGGCGGCGGGCACGCCCCGGACATCATGACCGTGGTCTCCGAGCCGCACGTGCTGCCCAGCTCCACCAACCCGACGCGGCCGTTCACCGTCAACACCGCCGAGGAACACCTCGACATGCTGATGGTGTGCCACCACCTCAACCCCGCCGTCCCCGAGGACCTGGCCTTCGCCGAGTCCCGGATCCGGCCGTCGACGATCGGCGCCGAGGACATACTGCACGACCTGGGCGCGATCTCGATCATCTCCTCCGACTCCCAGGCCATGGGGCGGGTGGGTGAGGTCGTCCTGCGGACCTGGCAGACCGCCCATGTGATGAAGCGCCGGCGGGGCGCGCTGCCCGGGGACGGGCGGGCCGACAACCGGCGGGTGCGGCGGTACGTCGCCAAGTACACGATCAACCCGGCGCTCGCCCAGGGGCTGGGCCGGGAGATCGGTTCCGTGGAGACCGGGAAGCTCGCCGACCTGGTGCTGTGGGAGCCCGCCTTCTTCGGGGTCAAGCCGCAACTCGTGATCAAGGGCGGCCAGATCGCGTACGCGCAGATGGGTGACGCGAACGCGTCCATCCCGACGCCGCAGCCGATACTTCCGCGGCCGATGTACGGCGCGATCGGGCGGGCGCCCGCAGCCAACTCGTTCAACTTCGTGGCGCCGCTCGCCATCGACGACGGGCTGCCGGAGCGGCTGCAACTGGGCAAGCGCTTCGTCGCCATCGAGTCGACGCGTGGGGTGACGAAGGCGGACATGAAGGAGAACGACGCCCGGCCGCACGTCCAGGTCGATCCCGACAGCTTCGCCGTGCACATCGACGGCGAACTGGTCGAGGCGACACCGGCGGCCGAACTGCCCATGGCCCAGCGTTACTTCCTCTTCTGATGTCCAGAGCGGCGCTTCTCGTCCTGGCCGACGGCCGCTTCCCCGCCGGCGGGCACGCCCACTCCGGCGGGGCCGAGGCGGCCGTCAAGGCCGGGCGGATCGCCGGGGCCGCGAGCCTCGAGGACTTCTGCCGGGGGCGGCTGCACACCGTGGGGCTGGTGGCGGGTGCGCTCGCGGCGGCTGCCGTGCTCGGGGTGGACCCCGGGGCGTTGGACGCGGCGGCGGACGCGCGGACTCCGTCGCCCGCGTTGCGCGGTGCGGCTCGGCGGCTGGGGCGGCAGATGATGCGGGCCGCGCGGGTGGCCTGGCCGGCCGGGGAGCTGGATGCGCTGGCGCGGGAGTTTCCCAAAGGTGTCCATCAGCCGGTGGTGCTGGGGGTAGTGGCGCGGGCGGCCGGGCTGGGGGCCTTGGACGCGGCGTACTGCGCGGCGTACGAGAGTGTGAGCGGGCCGGCGACGGCGACGGTGCGGTTGCTGAGTCTGGATCCTTTTGACGCCACTGCGGTTCTGGCTCGGCTGGCGCCGGAGTTGGATCGTGTCGCGGACCGGGCGGTGGAGGCGGGTCGGCGGGTGGTCGACGAGGGGGTGGATGTGTTGCCTGCGGCGTCGGCGCCGTTGTTGGAGGTCGGGGCGGAGTGGCATGCCGCCTGGCCTGTGCGGTTGTTCGCGTCATAGAAGAGGTTCTCGCCCCCGCCGCCCCTACCCTCCCCCACTCTCGGCTTCGCTCGAGATAGTGCCTGGACCGGGCTGAAAAGCGCGCCGGTTCGAAAGTTTGGAGCCGTTTCTATGCATCTTGACCACTCTCACACTCACGCCACCCCCGCCCTCAGCGCCGACGCCCACCGCCCCGACGGTGCCCGTCGTGCGCTGCGGATCGGGCTCGGTGGGCCCGTCGGTTCCGGGAAGACCGCTACTGTCGCTGCGCTGTGCCGGGTGCTGCGGGACGAGTTGTCGTTGGCTGTCGTCACGAACGACATCTACACCCGGGAGGATGCCGAGTTCCTGCTCAGGGAGGCGGTGCTGCCGCCGGAGCGGATCGCGGCCGTGGAGACGGGTGCCTGTCCGCACACCGCGATCCGGGACGACATCTCCGCCAACCTCGAAGCGGTCGAGGACCTGGAGGAGGAGGTGGGGCCGCTGGATCTGATCCTGGTGGAGTCCGGTGGGGACAATCTGACCGCGACCTTCTCCAGGGGGCTCGTGGACGCGCAGATCTTCGTCATCGATGTCGCCGGGGGTGACGACATCCCGCGCAAGGGCGGTCCGGGGGTCACCACCGCCGATCTGCTCGTGGTGAACAAGACCGACCTCGCGCCGTACGTGGGCTCCGACCTGGCGCGGATGGCCGCCGACGCGAAGGCGCAGCGGGCCGAGTTGCCGGTGGTGTTCCAGTCGCTCAGGAGCGAGGCGGGCGTGACGGACGTGGCCGCATGGGTGCGTGGGCGGCTCGCCGCGTGGGCGGCATGACCGTGACCGGGGTGCGGGCGACCGCCCGGATCGTCGCCCGGGACGACGGCCGGGGCGGTACGGCGCTGCCCGTGCTGGAGGGCGAGGGGCCGCTGGCGCTGCGCCGTACCCGGGCGAGCGGGGCCGAGACGCGGGTCATGCTCGTCGGCGCGATGAGCGGGCCGCTCGGCGGTGACCGGTTCGCCGTGGAGGCCGAGGTGGGGGAGGGCGCCCGGCTGCACGTCGGGTCCGCCGCGGCGACCATCGCGCTGCCGGGGCAGGGGAAGGGGGAGGCCCGGTACGATGTCCGGCTCCGGGTGGCCGAGGGAGGCGAACTGCGCTGGCTGCCCGAGCAGTTGATCTCCGCGCGGGGCAGTGACCTGTACGTCACCACCAGCGTCGATCTCGCGGCCGGGGCCCGGCTCGTGCTGCGCGAGGAGCAGGTGCTGGGGCGGGTCGGGGAGGAACCCGGGCGGCTCACCAGCCGTCTCACGGTGCGGATCGCCGGACGGACCGTGCTCGACCAGGAACTGGCCTGCGGGCCCGGCGCTCCGGGCGGATGGGACGGGCCGGCCGTGCTGGCGGGTCACCGAGCCGTCGGACAACTCTTCGTCGCACGGCCCGAGTTCGCGCGAGAGCCGGTGGTGGCGCGGATGCTGGGGGACGGGGCCGCCGTGGCGCCGCTCGCCGGGCCCGCCGTGCTGGTGACCGCCGTCGCGGCCGATGCTTTGCGGCTGCGGCGGGTACTGGACGAGGCGGACGAGGCGTGTTCCGCTAACGGGACGTGATCATCCGGTTATCGGATTGGCAAAGAAGGTCAACAACCCCTGTTCTCAGGTGGCTCACAGCCGCGAGGATCCCCGTGACCATTCGCAGCTACGTACGGGGAGGGGCCCCACTTGAGGGACATCAGACCGAAGAAGCGTGTGCTGGCGCTCGGTTCGGCCGGAGCGCTCGTCACGGCGACCCTGCTGGCCGGAGCCGTCTCGGCGCCCGCGGCCGGTGCGGCCGAGCGGCACGGACAGGACCGCGAGGCCCGAGGTGCCGCGATCGCCGCGGACCGGGCCGCCAAGACCGGGATCGACTGGAAGGACTGCCCCGCCGACTGGGGGCTGGAGAAGCCGATCCAGTGCGGCTGGGTCTCCGTACCGGTGAACTACGCCAAGCCGTACGGCAAGCAGATCAAGCTCGCCGTCGACCGCATCGGCAACACGGGGACGAAGGAGGAGCGCCAGGGCGCGCTCGTCTACAACCCCGGCGGTCCGGGCGGCTCCGGCATGCGCTTCCCGCGCCGGGTCACCACCAAGAGCCCCCTGTGGGCCAACACCGCGAAGGCGTACGACTTCGTGGGCTTCGACCCGCGCGGCGTCGGCCACTCGGCACCCATCTCCTGCATCGACCCGCAGGAGTTCGTCAAGGCGCCCAAGATGGACCCGGTGCCGGACACCGAGGCCGACAAGACCGCCCAGCGCAAGCTGGCCCGGGAGTACGCCGACGGCTGCTACGACCGCAGCGGCGGCATGCTGCCGTACATGACCACGCCGAACACCGCCCGCGACCTGGATGTCATCCGTGCCGCGCTCGGCGAGAAGAAGCTCAACTACCTCGGCGTCTCCTACGGCACCTACCTCGGCGCCGTCTACGGCACGCTCTTCCCGGGCCACGTCCGCCGGATGATCGTCGACAGCGTGGTCAACCCGTCCCGCCAGAACATCTGGTACCAGGCCAACCTGGAGCAGGACGTCGCCTTCGAGGGCCGCTGGAAGGACTGGGAGGACTGGGTCGCCGCCAACGACGCAAGCTTCCACCTCGGCACCACCCGCGCCGCCGTCCAGGCCAAGTGGCTCCAGTTGCGCGCCACCGCCAAGAAGAACCCCATCGGCGGGGTCGTCGGCCCGGCCGAGCTGATCTCCTTCTTCCAGAGCGCCCCGTACTACGACTCCTCCTGGGTGCCGGTGGCGACGGTGTTCAGCAAGTACTTCGCGGGTGACACCCAGGCGCTGGTCGACGCCGCCGCCCCGGACCTGTCCGACACCGCGGGCAACATCACCTCGGAGAACAGCAACGCCGTCTACACGGCCGTCGAGTGCGCCGACGCCAAGTGGCCCACCAGCTGGCGGAAGTGGGACCGCGACAACACGCGGCTCAACAAGGACTACCCGTTCATGACCTGGGCCAACGCGTGGATGAACCTGCCGTGCGCGACCTGGCCCGTCAAGCAGCAGACCCCGGTGCCCGTCAAGACCCACAAGGGCCTGCCGTCCGTCCTCATCGTGCAGTCCACGCGTGACGCCGCCACCCCGTACGAGGGCGCCGTCGAACTGCACAAGAGCTTCAAGGGCTCCCGCCTGATCACGGAGAAGGACGCGGGCTCCCACGGCGTGACCGGACTGGTCAACCCGTGCATCAACGACCGGGTGGACACCTACCTGCTCACCGGCAAGCTGGACACCGCGGACGTCACCTGCGCTCCGCACGCCACGCCCAAGCCGTAACCGCATCCGCCACGGCGGCGAGGGGCGGCCGGATCTCCGGCCGCCCCTCGGTCATGCGGTGTCAGCTCAGCGGCAGCCGCGGGAAGCGGCGTTCCTTGTCCGCCCGGGCCGCGGCCTGTTCCGCCTTGACGACGGCCGCGTACTGGTCGACGTACTCCTGCTCGGACAGCGACAGGATGGCGTACATGATCTCGTCGGTGACCGCCCGCAGGATGGCCTTCTCGTTCTCCATGCCCTCGTAGCGGGAGAAGTCGAGGGGCTTGCCGAAGCGGATGGCGATGGGGTGGACGCGCGGGACGACCCGGCCCGGCGGCTGTGCCTCGAAGGTGCCGATCATCGCGCAGGGGACGACCGGCACCCCGGCCCTCAGCGCCATCACCGCGACGCCGACCTTGCCCTTGTAGAGGCGGCCGTCGTGCGAGCGGGTGCCCTCCGGATAGATGCCGAGCAGTTCCCCCTTGCGAAGCACACCGAGGCCCTCGCGGATCGCGGCCTGGCCCGCGTCCTTGCCCGAACGGTCGACCGGGATCTGGCCCGCGCTGCGGAAGAAGAACGCGGTCAGGCGGCCCTTGACGCCCGGTCCGGTGAAGTACTCGGCCTTGGCGAGGAAGGTGATGCGCCGCTTGAGGATGGCCGGCATCAGGAAGTGGTCCGCGAAGGACAGATGGTTGCCGGCGACGATGGCCGCTCCGGAGGACGGCACGTGCTCGAGGCCTTCGATGCGGGGCCGGAAGACCAGTCTCAGTAACGGCCCCAACAGCACGTACTTGAGCAGACGGTAGAACAAGGGGTCGCTCCTCACTCTGGCGGATCGGCTCAACCGCCGCGTTCCAGCAGGTCAACCGGCACGTTGTGGGGTGTCAGTGTAAGTGGCGACGCAGGCGCGCGGAACGGTATCCGGCCGTATCGACGCCGAACCCGTTCCCGCGTCCTGACGGATGCTCAGACCGGTCAGTAGGAGGAGCTGCCCGAGGAGCCACCCCCTCCACCCGCGGTACCGCCACCGACCGTGATGTCCATCTTCATCCCGAGTCCCTCGTGACCGTCCACCGGGCAGTACAGCTCGTAGGCGCCCTTCTTCAGCATGATCCTGAGCTGCTCCGACTGGCCCGGCTGGAGATCATGGGAGAGCCGTGTTTCGCCGCCGGGCCCCTCGATCTCCAGCGAGTGCACGATGTGCCCGTCGTTCTCGGCGACAAAGGTGTAGTCACCGGCCTTGAACGTCTTCGACGACAGGGCCAGCTTGTACTCGGTCAACCGCACGGTCACCGTCGTACCCGCCGGCTTGCCTGCCTGCGACGGGGTGGGCGCGGCCCCGGTTCCCGCGCCGCCCGACCCCGAGTTCCCGCACGCCGTGAGCACAGCGGCCAGCGCCATCGCGCACACCCCCGCCACCGCTCCGCCCCGGCTGAGTGTCACGGCCATGGCCGGTCCTCCTCGGTCAGCGTTGTGAACAGTCGGCCCCGGCCGAGACCGGTTCGCGGTGCGACCTGTACGGCAGCAGTCCCGGTCCGGCACCATGGGCGATCCGGTCGCCCAGCCAGGCAAGGAACGCCAGGACGAAGAGTCCCTCCACGAGCAGGGACAGCGGGCCGTACGGCGACTCCCAGCCGGGCTCGTAATAGCCGGCCGGCAGGCCGACAGTGCGCGACAGCACAAATCCGACGATCATGCCGAGGCTGACCAGAGTGCCGGTCAGCCAGGCGACCAGCGGGCGCTGCATCACGACCAGCGCCACTGCCACCGCGAGCATGACGGCGCTGCCCACGGCGAACAGGACGCCGATGTAGAACATCTCCTCGAGGTGGTCGGGGACGAGGGCCGTGTGCAGCACCGTATTGCCGACGGCGCAGCACACGCCCAACCCGGTGAATGTGGCTGCGGCTGCATGGGTGGAGTGCATCGCGACCCCAGGCGTTCCGTAGATCAGTCTGTCTGGAGGGGGCGTCTTGTCCCCTGTGAACTGATACGGAAAGCAGCCCTTCGCGGATTGCGGTTTCCGGCAACCGCGGAAGCGCGAACCTCAGCTCTCCCGGACGAGCACCCGCTCCAACGCGCCCAGCGCGGATCGCAGTTCCTCGGCCGTGATGGTCAGCGGCGGGGCCAGCCGGATCGTGGAGCCGTGGGTGTCCTTGACCAGGACTCCGTCCCGCATGAGGCGCTCGCTGACCTCGCGGCCGGTGCCGATGGCGGGGTCGACGTCGACGCCCGCCCACAGCCCGCGCGAGCGGAAACCGACCACGCCCCGGCCGACCAGATCGGCCAGTCCGTCGCGCAGCACGACGCCCAGCTCCGTCGCCCGGCGCTGGAACTCGCCCGTCTCGAGCAGCTCGACCACGGCCGTGCCGACGGCCGCCGCGAGCGGGTTGCCGCCGAACGTGGAGCCGTGCTCGCCCGGCCGCAGCACGCCGAGCACCTCGCGCCGGCCCACCACGGCCGACACCGGCACGATCCCGCCGCCCAGCGCCTTGCCGAGCAGCAGCAGGTCCGGGACGACGCCCTCGTGCTCGACCGCGAGGGTGCGGCCGGTGCGGCCCAGGCCCGACTGGATCTCGTCCGCGATGAACAGGCAGCCCTTGCGGCGGGTCAGCTCACGGACACCGGTCAGATAGCCCTCGCCGGGGATGACGACCCCGGCCTCGCCCTGGATCGGCTCGATCAGCACCGCCGCCGTCGTCTCGTCGACGGCCTCCTCCAGCGCGGCCAGGTCGCCGTACGGGACGATCCGGAAGCCCGGCGCGAAGGGGCCGAAGCCCGCCCGGGCCGTCTCGTCGGTGGAGAAGCCCACGATCGTCGTCGTACGGCCGTGGAAGTTCTCCGCCGCGACCACGATCGTGGCCCGGTCGGCGGGGACGCCCTTCACCTCGTACGCCCACTTCCGGGCCACCTTGATGCCGCTCTCCACCGCCTCGGCGCCGGTGTTCATCGGCAGCACCATGTCCTGGCCGGTCAGCTCCGCGAGCCGCTCCGCGAACCCGGCGAGCCGGTCGTTGTGGAAGGCGCGGGAGGTGAGGGTCAGCAGGTCCAGCTGGCGGTGCGCGGCCTCGATCAGCGCCGGGTGGCGGTGACCGAAGTTCAGCGCCGAGTATCCGGCGAGCATGTCGAGGTAGCGGTTGCCCTCGACGTCCTCCACCCAGGTGCCCTCGGCCCGTGCCACCACCACGGGCAGCGGGTGGTAGTTGTGCGCGAGGACGGGCTCCTCCGCACGGATCAGGTCGGCGGACGTACGGGTGCGCGCGGGTGCGGTCATCAGCGGATCTCCTGGGTGCAGCACTTGATGCCACCGCCGGCCTTGTGGAACTCCGACAGGTCGACGGGGACGGGGACATAGCCGTGGCCGGTGAGGCGTTCGGCGAGGGCTTCGGCGCGGGGCGCGATGAAGACGTTCCGGCCGTCGGACACGGAGTTCAGGCCGAACGCCATCGCGTCCTCCCGGGTGGCGAGCACCGCGTCCGGGTACAGCCGCCGCAGCACCTCCCGGCTGCCTGCCGAGAACGCCTCCGGGTAGTAGCAGATGTTGTCGTCGTCCAGCACGAACAGCGCCGTGTCCAGGTGGTAGAAGTACGGGTCCACCAGGGTCAGGCCGATGACCGGGTGGCCGAGGAACTCCTGCGCCTCCCGGTGCGCCTCGCGGGTGGTGCGGAACCCGGTGCCGGCGAGCACGTACCGGCCCGTCCACACCAGGTCGCCCTCGCCCTCGGACACCGACTCGGGGCGGTGCACGTCGTAGCCCGCCGCCTTGAACCAGGTGTCGTAGTGGGTCGACTCGGGGCGCCGCTCGGGCGCGTGGAAGAGGGAACCGAAGACCCGGCCGCCGACCACGAACGCCGCGTTCGCGGAGAAGACCATGTCCGGCAGGCCCGGGACCGGCTCGACCGACTGGACGGTGTGACCGTGGGCGCGGTAGGCACGGATCAGCGCCTGCCACTGCTCCCGGGCGAGATCCACGTCGACGGGCCGGTCGGGATGCATCCAGGGGTTGATCGCGTACTGCACCGCGAAATGTCTGGGTTCACAGACGAGAAAGCGCCGAGGGCGCGGCACACGGCTTTCGGGCACAGAGGGTTTCCTCCGCTTTCCTGTGTGTCACTGAGGGGTGAGTCCACGGTAGGAAGGGAGGGAGACGGACGACAAGGAAGAAAGGCTGCGTGCCTGAGCAGCATCGCTGCGTTCTCCCGGCGCGAGACGCAGGAGTGATGCGCATGCCCGGGTCATTCCGGTGCCGCGAGGGTCGCTCCCGCTTCCGGGCTTTCCGGGAGAAGGTGGGACAGCACCATCACGCTGATCGTCTTCCGGATGAACGGTTCCGTGCGGATCCGCTCCAGCACCTCCTCGAAGTGCTCCACGTCCCGCGCCCGCACGTGCAGCAGCGCGTCCGCGCCGCCCGTCACGGTCATGGCGGCCGTGATCTCCGGATGGTTGCGGACCACCTCCGCCAGGCGCCTCGGCGGCGCCGCCCCCTCGCAGTACACCTCCACGTACGCCTCCGTGCGCCAGCCCAGCGCCGACGGCTTCACGGTGGCCGTGAAACCCGTGATCACGCCCGTGTCCCGCAGCCGGTCCACGCGCCGCTTCACCGCGGTGGCCGACAGCCCGATCGCCGAACCGATCTCGGCGAAGCTGGTCCTGGCGTTCGCCATCAGCGCGGTGACGATCTTCCGGTCGAGCTCGTCGAACGGGGCGGTCCTGCTGTTCATGTCGGCACTGTATCCAGCGGGAACGTCCACACCCGGCACATGTCCAGGCACGCGGATCGCCCCTACACTCCACGTTCATGCTGCGCGCCCTCGCCGTCGACGACGAACGCCCCTCGCTGGAGGAACTCCTCTACCTGCTCAACGCCGACCCGCGCATCAGCAGCGCCGAAGGCGCGGGGGACGCCACCGGGGCGCTGCGCCGCATCACCCGCGCCCTGGAGTCCGGGCCGGCCGGGCCCGACGCCATCGACGTGGTCTTCCTCGACATCCAGATGCCCGGCCTCGACGGTCTGGAGATGGCCCGGTTGCTGACCGGGTTCGCCCGGCCGCCGCTGGTCGTCTTCGTCACCGCCCACGAGGACTTCGCCGTAAGCGCGTTCGACCTAAAGGCGGTCGACTACGTACTCAAACCCGTCCGCAAGGAACGCCTCGCCGAGGCCGTCCGCCGGGCCGCCGAACTGCGCGGCACCGCCCCGCCGATCCCCGTGCACGAACCCGACCCCGACCAGATACCCGTCGAACGCGGCGGCGTGACCCGCTTCCTCGCCGTCGACGACATCACCCACGCCGAGGCGCACGGCGACTACGCCCGGCTGCACACCGACCGCGGCAGCCACCTCGTCCGCATCCCGCTGTCCACCCTGGAGGAACGCTGGCGCGCCCGCGGCTTCGTCCGCATCCACCGCCGCCACCTCGTCGCCCTGCGCCACATCGGCGAACTCCGCCTGGACGCCGGCACCGTGTGCGTCCTGGTGGGTGGCGAGGAACTCCAGGTGAGCCGGCGGCACGCCCGCGAGCTGCGGGACCTTTTGATGCGCCGCACCGCGGGGTAGGGAGGCGCAGTGGAGCCCACCGAACGCCGTGTCACCGTCACCGGACCGCCCCGCCGCACCCTTCCCCACGCTCGGCTTCGCTCGCGCGGGCGGTACCCCCACGCCTCCGGCTACTACCGGCCGCGCACCGAGATCGACGAGCTCACCACCCTCGGCCACACCTACGTCCGCTCCCTGATGCGCACCCAACTGCGCGCCGCCCTCACCGGATTCGCGGTCCTGGTCCTGCTCGTCGGCCCGCTCCCGCTGGTCTTCGCGGCCGCGCCCGACGCCCGCCGCCTCGCCTGGGCGGTGCTCGGCTTCTGCCTGTACGCACCGCTGATCCTGCTCGCCCGCTGGTACGTGCGCCGCGCCGAACGCAACGAGCGCGACTTCGTACGCCTGGTGGAAGACCGATGACCGACGAGGACCGATGAACTCCGGTTACGCCGTCCCCGCCGTCGCCCTCGTCGTCGTGGCGACCGTCCTCGTCGGCGCCTTCGGCCTGCGCATCTCCCGCACCACCTCCGACTTCTACGTCGCCTCCCGTGCCGTAGGACCCCGCCTCAACGCCGCCGCCATCAGCGGCGAGTACCTCTCGGCCGCCTCCTTCCTCGGCATCGCGGGGCTGGTCCTCGTCCAGGGCCCGGACATGCTCTGGTACCCGGTCGGCTACACGGCCGGCTACCTCGTCCTGCTCCTCTTCGTCGCCGCCCCGCTGCGCCGCTCCGGCGCCTACACGCTGCCGGACTTCGCCGAGGCCCGGCTCGCCTCACAGGGCGTGCGACGGCTGGCCGGGGCCTTCGTGGTCGGCGTCGGCTGGCTGTACCTGTTACCCCAACTCCAGGGTGCCGGGCTGACGCTGGCGGTGCTCACCGGGGCCCCCGACCCGCTCGGCGGACTCATCGTGGCCGTGGTCGTGGTGGCGACCGTCGCTGCGGGAGGCATGCGCAGCATCACCTTCGTGCAGGCCTTCCAGTACTGGCTCAAGCTCACCGCCCTCCTCGTCCCCGCCCTCTTCCTCGTCCTCGCCTGGCAGGCCGACGGCGGCCCGCGACCCGCCTTCGCGGAACCGACCGCCTTCCGCGAACAGCGCACCGTCCGCATGGCGGAGACCCTCGACCTCCGGCTGGACAAGCCGCTCACGGTCACCGTCAGTGGCACGGTCGACGGCCGCCCCCACGACGACACCCGGCTCCGGCTGCCCGCCGGTACCCACCGCATCGAGCGCGGCACCCGCCTGACCTTCGCCCGGGGCACACCCGTCCCCGCCGCCGACCGCGGCGGCAACGGCGGCATGTCCACCTCCCTCGCGGCGAGCCGCGAGGAACGCCCGCTGTACGCCACGTACGGGCTGATCCTGGCCACCTTCCTCGGCACCATGGGCCTGCCTCACGTCGTCGTCCGCTTCTACACCAGCCCGCACGGCGGCGCCGCCCGCCGCACCACGGTCGCCGTCCTCGCCCTGATCGGCGGCTTCTACCTGCTGCCACCGGTCTACGGCGCCCTCGGCCGCCTGTACGCCCCCGAGCTCACCCTGGGCGGCGACGCGGACGCCGCAGTCCTGCTGCTGCCCGGCCGCATGATCGGCGGTGTCGGCGGCGACCTGCTGGGCGCGCTGATCGCCGGAGGCGCCTTCGCCGCGTTCCTGTCCACGGCCTCGGGGCTGACCATGGCGGTGGCCGGGGTGCTCACCCAGGATGTGCTGCCCTCGCGCGGGGTACGGCACTTCCGGCTGGGAACGGTGCTCGCCATGGCCGTGCCGCTGGCGGCGAGCATGCTGGTGGGCGGGCTGCCGGTGGCGGACGCGGTGGGGCTGGCCTTCGCGGTGTCGGCGTCCTCCTTCTGCCCGCTGCTCGTCCTCGGCATCTGGTGGCGGCGGCTGACCCCGCCCGGCGCGGCGGCGGGCATGCTGGTGGGCGGCGGCTCGGCGTTCCTCGCCGTCGCCGCGACCATGGCGGACTTCCCCGGCACCGGATCGCTGCACGCCCTGCTCGCCTGGCCCGCCCTGTGGTCGGTGCCGCTGGGGTTCCTCACCATGGTGCTGGTGTCCCTGGCCACCCCGGCCCGGGTGCCGCCCGGCACGGCGGCGATCCTGGCGCGCTTCCACCTGCCCGAGGAACTGCGGGCCGAGGTGACGGCGTGAGCGGTTTCCTGGCGGGCCTGTGCGTGGTGTTGCCGCTGTCGGTGGCGGATTCATGGTTGTGGGGGCTTAGCGCGCGTCCCGAGACCCTGGTGGATGTTTCCGGCACCGGGTCGCCGCGCGCCCTGCCGGCCGGGGCTGCCCCGCGGTCGGTGCACGGCGCTGGTGCGCTGCGGGCCGAGGTGACGGCGTGAGCGGTTTCCTCGCGGGCCTGTGCGTCGCCGTCCTGCCGCTGCTCGCGGCCGGCTTCTGGCTCGGACGGCGCACCGCCCGCCCCGGGACCCTCGCAGATCTCGGCACCCCCGTCGAGCACGCCACCTTCCAGACCCTGCACACCGCCTCGCTCGCCGCGCCCCCGCTGCGGGCCGGGCTCACCGGAGAGACCGCCCGCAAGTCGGTGCGCGGCCTGCGCACCCTGCTCGGCACGGACGCGCTGTGCCTCACCGACCTCGAGGAGGTACTGGTCTGGGACGGAGTGGGCGGTCACCACCGCGCGGAGGTCATGGAGCGGCTGGCGGGGCCACTGGAGACCGGCCGCGGCGAGGCCTTCCGGCTCACCTGCGTCACCCCCGACTGCCCCGTCCGCTGGGCCGTCGTGGCGCCCCTCACCGTCGACGACCGGGTGCACGGCGCGCTCGTCGCCTGCGCCCCGCGCGAGTCCGCGGTCCTGGTCCGGGCGGCCGGCGAGGTCGCCCGCTGGGTGAGCGTCCAGCTGGAGCTCGCGGACCTCGACCGGTCCCGGACCCGGCTCATCGAGGCCGAGATCAAGGCCCTGCGCGCCCAGATATCCCCGCACTTCATCTTCAACTCGCTCGCGGTGATCGCCTCGTTCGTGCGCACCGACCCCGAACGGGCCCGCGAACTACTGCTGGAATTCGCCGACTTCACCCGCTACTCGTTCCGCAGGCACGGCGAATTCACCACCCTCGCCGACGAACTGCACGCCATCGACCACTACCTGGCGCTGGTCCGGGCCCGCTTCGGCGACCGCCTCTCCGTCACCCTCCAGATCGCGCCCGAGGTGCTGCCGGTCACCCTGCCCTTCCTGTGCCTTCAGCCCCTCGTGGAGAACGCCGTCAAGCACGGCCTGGAGGGCAAGGCCGACGCCTGCCACATCCAGATCACCGCGCAGGACGCGGGCGCCGAGGCACTGGTCGTCATCGAGGACGACGGCGTCGGCATGGACCCCGGCCTGCTGCGCCGCATCCTGGCCGGCGAGGTCGGCCCCTCCGGCGGCATCGGCCTGTCCAACGTCGACGACCGGCTCCGCCAGGTCTACGGCGACGACCACGGCCTCGTCATCGAGACCGCGGTCGGCGCCGGTATGAAGATCACCGCGCGGCTGCCGAAGTACCAGCCCGGCGTGCACTGAGGACCGCCGCGCGTGCAGTGAGGACCGCCGGGCTCAGGGGCTCTCGGTCACGATCATCGCCAGGGTGAGCAGCCCCAGCACGACCCAGCCGAACCACAGCCAGCCGTTGCTGCCGAGCGCCACCGTGTAGGCCGTCACCACGACGAGCCCGCCGACGGTGAGCACCCCCATGGCCTTCGTGGAACCGTTCGTGGAACCGGGCATCGCACCAGCCTCCTCAGGGTCCATGCCTCCATGGTGCCCCGAACGGCCCAGCTACGGCATACCGGTGACTCAGCTCTCGCGTGCGTTCAGTGAGGCCAGATAGGCGTTGTACGCCTCCAGCTCCTGGTCCCCGTCCCGGTCGGCGGCCCGGTCCTTGCGCTTGGCCTGCCGCTGCTCCGAGCCGTACCACTGGAACAGCAGCGCGATCAGCACCAGCACGGACGGGATCTCGCTGAACGCCCAGGCGATCCCGCCGGCCGCGTTCTGGTCGGAGAGCGCGTCGATGCCGAGCGAGGCGGGCGGGTTCCGGAACGTCTCCACCATCGGCGTCGAGGCCATCATCAGCGCGATCCCGAAGAACGCGTGGAACGGCATGCCCGCGAACAGCTCCAGCATCCGCAGCAGGTAGCCGGGCCGGTGCGGTCCCGGGTCCACGCCGATGATCGGCCAGAAGAACACCACGCCCACCGCGAGGAAGTGCACCATCATCGCGACGTGCCCCGTCTTGGAGCCCATCAGGAAGTCGAAGATCGGCGTGAAGTACAGCGCGTACAGGCTCGCGATGAACAGCGGGATCGTGAACACGGGATGCGTGATCACCTGCATGTACCGGCTGTGCAGCAGCGCCAGCAGCAGCTCGCGCGGACCCTTGCGGCCCCTGCCCGCGACCGGCAGCGCGCGCAGGGCCAGGGTGACCGGGGCGCCCAGCAGGACCAGGATCGGCGACAGCATGCTGATCACCATGTGCTGGACCATGTGCACGCTGAACATGACCATGCCGTAGTCGTTCAGCCTGGTGCACATCATCAGCCCTATGGTCAGCACACCCGCGACGTACGACACCGTCCGGCCGGCCGGCCACGCGTCACCGCGCCGCCGCAGCCGTGCGACACCCCACCCGTACAACCCGAGGCCCACCAGGCAGGCCACGAGGAAGAACGGGTCGGCCGACCACTGAAGACCCCGCCCCAGCGTGAACGGCGGCAGATCCATGACCATGCCGTGCCCGCTGTGATCCATCCGCCGGCTCCTGATTCGTGGGGGTTGTACGCGTCTGTCCGCCCCCAAGAGTAGAACCGCCCCCGGTCACGTACGCGACCGGGGGCAGGGAGGTCCACTCGGACCGGGTCAGAGCACGCACTCCGCCTCGTCGTACCGATCCGAGGGCACGGTCTTCAGCGTCTGCACGGCCTCGGTCAGCGACACCATCACGATGTCCGTACCGCGCAGCGCGGTCATCCTGCCGAACTCCCCGCGGTGCACCGCCTCCACCGCGTGCCAGCCGAAACGCGTGGCCAGCACCCTGTCGTACGCGGTCGGCGTGCCACCGCGCTGCACATGCCCGAGGATGACCGGCCGAGCCTCCTTGCCGAGCCGCTGCTCCAGCTCGACGGAGAGCTGCCGGGCGATCCCGGCGAAGCGCTCGTGGCCGTAGATGTCCTTGCCGCCCTCGTCGAACTCCATGGAGCCGGGCTTCGGCTTGGCACCCTCGGCCGCCACCACGATCGCGAACCGCTTGCCCGCCTCGAACCGCTCGCCGACCTTCCGGGTCAGCTCGTCGATGTCGAAGGGCCGCTCCGGTACGACGATGGCGTGCGCGCCGGCCGCCATGCCGGAGTGCAGCGCGATCCAGCCGGTGTGGCGGCCCATGACCTCCACGATCAGCACGCGCTGGTGGGACTCGGCGGTGGTCTTCAGCCGGTCCAGTGCCTCGGTGGCGACGCCGACGGCCGTGTCGAAGCCGAAGGTGACGTCCGTGACAGCGATGTCGTTGTCGATGGTCTTCGGCACACCCACGATGGGCAGGCCGCTGTCCGACAGCAGGCGGGCCGCCTTCAGCGTGCCCTCACCGCCGATCGGGATGATCGCGTCGAGACCGAGCTCCTCGACGTGCCCCTTGGCCCGCGCCACACCGTCCCTCAGGTGCTCCGGGCGGACCCGGGAGGAACCGAGGATGGTGCCGCCGCGCGCCAGGATGCCGCCCACGGCGTCGAGGTCGAGCTTGAGGTAGTCGCACTCCAGGAGGCCCTTCCAGCCGTCCCGGAATCCGATGACCTCGTCGCCGTGGTCGGCGACGGCACGGTGCACGACGGACCGGATTACGGCGTTCAGGCCGGGGCAGTCGCCGCCGGACGTGAGGACACCAATGCGCATAGCCCGAATACCTTCTAGACGTGGGCCGGGGACCGGACCACGCTGTCCGGCTGGATCCCGGCCACCCTACCGGCGTGTGGGGGTGGCTCCGTAGCAGGCGTCCGCCTGCTGGACGTGCCCGCACATGTGAGCGGACGAGCCGTCAGGCGGGCCTGCGGACTACCTTGGCGGAGGGCGCTTGAAGGCGACTTCAGTACGTCTAGACCGGACCTCGGGACCCCCGGAGCGGGCCGCCTAGGCGGGCTGCTGCGCGGCCGCGATGCGCTCGTTGCGGAGCGCCTCGTACCACCGGTCGTCGATCGGCGGCAGCGCGTTGACGTCGAGCGCCAGCTTCAGCAGCAGGTCGGCGATCTGCGGGTTGCGGGCGAGGGCGGGCCCGTGCATGTACGTGCCGAAGACGGTGTCGTTGTACGCGCCCTCGGTGCCGTCGCCGGTGCCGTTGCCCTTGCCCAGGCGGACCTGGGCGAAGGGGCGGGCGGTGGGGCCGAGGTGGGTGATGCCCTGGTGGTTCTCGAAGCCGGTCAGCTGGGGGAGACCCAGGCGCGGGTCGATGTCCGCGAGGACGTCGCCGACGCACCGCTCGCCCTCGTTGCGCACCGTGGTGACGTCGAGCAGGCCGAGGCCCGGCTCCCGCTGGCCGAGGTCGTTGACGAACTCGTGGCCGAGGATCTGGTAGCCGGCGCACACCGCGAAGACGATCGCGCCGTTCTGCACCGCCTGGTACAGGTGCCCGTCGCGGCGCAGCCGCTCCGCGGCGAGCCGCTGGGGCCGGTCCTCACCGCCGCCGATCAGGTAGATGTCGCCGGAGGTGGGGATCGGCTGGTCGCTGCGCACGTCGAGCCGCGCCACGTCCAGACCGCGCTGCCGCGCCCGCCGCTCGATGACCAGCGCGTTGCCCTGGTCGCCGTAGGTGCTCAGCAGATCCGGGTAGATCCACACCAGCCGCAGTTGGTTGTCGCTCATCAAGTGATCGTCCTTCGTGGTCAGTTGCCGACGCGGCGGCGCAGGTCCTGGAACGCGGTGTAGTTCGCGATGACCTCGACCCGGCCCGGCGGGCACATCTGCACGGCCTGGTCCAGGTTCTCGCAGACCTGGAAGTGCTGGTTCGCGACCTCCAGACGTACCGCGAGGTCGAGCTTCCGGTCGCCGATGACGAAGATCGGGTGACCGGTCAGCCGCGTGTAGTCGACGTCCCACAGCCAGGAGGTGTCCGTGCCGTCGGCGCCGCGGGCGTTCACGGAGAGGATCACCGGGGCGGGCGGCGGGTCGATGAGCGAGAACGTCTCGAGCCAGCCGGCCGGGTTCTTCGCCAGCAGCAGACGCAGGTCACGACCCTCGAACTGCACGACGTCGTACCGTCCCGCGACCGCCTGCACCTGGTACATCCGCTCCAGGGCGACCTGCGGCGGCACCCCGAAGACGGCGGCGACGGCCGCGGAGGAGGTGGCGTTGGCCTTGTTGGCGCGGCCCGGCAGCTGGAGGTGGATCGGCCAGGCGGAGCCGTGCGGGTCGAGGACGTGGTCCCCGGACAGCGCCCAGCTCGGCGTCGGACGGCGGAAGCCGCACTCGCCGCAGAACCAGTCGTCGCCGGGCCGCTGCATCACACCGCCGCAGGACGGGCAGGACCAGGCGTCGTCCTTCCACATCTGTCCGGCGGCGACCCAGATCACATTGGGGGAGGAGGACGCGGCCCACACCACCAGCGGGTCGTCGCAGTTGGCGACGATGACGGCCTTGGTGCCGGCCAGGCCCTCGCGCCAGTTCTCGGCGAGCATCCGGGTCTCGGCGGCGCGGTCGAGCTGGTCGCGGGAGAGGTTGAGCAGCGCGATGCACTTGGGGTCGGTGTCCCGGGCCACACCGGCCAGGTACTTCTCGTCGACCTCGATCACGCCGAACTTGGCTTCCGACCCGCCCGCCAGTGCCGAGGTGATGCCGGCCGGCATGTTGGCGCCGAGCGCGTTGGACACGACCGGGCCGGCCGCCCGCAGGGCCTCGGCGATGAGCCGGGTGGTCGTGGTCTTGCCGTTGGTCGCCGACACCAGGATGACGTCCAGGTTCTGGGCGAGCCGGGCGAGGAGGTCGGGGTCGAGCTTGAGTGCCACCCGGCCGCCGATCACCGATCCGCTGCCGCGCCCCGCTGCGCGCGACGCCGCCGCGACCGCTTTGCCCGCGGTCACGGCCAGCTTGGCCCGCGGCGTGAGCGGGTCCGAGTTGCCTGCCATCAGTTCTCGATCCTCCTTGCGTACGCGCCGCGCCTGAAGCCAACCGGCAACGTGGTGTGGCCTCAGCCTATCGAGATCCACTCACGTGCCCGAACCGCGGCCCACGTCTGCGCGGCGGGCATGGGCCGAAGGAACCGTACCCTTACGGCCATGCGACACGGTTTCATCCCGGGCGCCCGAGGGCGGGTCCGGCCTCTCACCCTGCTCGGCGACGCGGTGCTGCACGCGCCCTGCAAGGAGGTCGCCGACTTCGGCCCCGGACTCGCCGGGCTCGTGGAGGACTTGTTCGCCACCATGTACGCGACGCAGGGGGTGGGGCTGGCCGCGAACCAGATCGGCGAGCCGGTGCGGGTGTTCGTGTACGACTGCCCCGACGACGAGGAAGTCCGCCACCTGGGGCATGTGGTGAACCCGAGGCTGGTGGAGACGGACGGTGTGGTGATCCGCGGCCCGGAGGGCTGCCTGTCCCTGCCGGGGCTGGAGGCGGGGACGGAGCGGTACGACCATGCGGTGGTCGAGGGTTTCACGGTGACCGGGGAGCCGGTCACCGTGCACGGCACGGGTTTCTTCGCCAGGTGCTTGCAGCACGAGTGCGACCACCTGGAGGGCCGCGTCTATGCGGATCACCTCACGGGGTGGCGCCGGCGACGATTGATGCGGCAGGTGGCGCGAGCGTCGTGGGGGCGATGACCCGTGCCGGGGTTCCTCAGAACCCCGGCCCGCCCAACTTGTCCCCCGCCGCCGCCAGGCGGCCCCACAGCAGGTCGGCCAGGCTGCGCACCAACTCCGCACGGGAGCACGGGCGTTCGCCCAGCCACCAGTCGCCCGCCGCATGCATCATCCCGACGATCCCGTGCCCCCACACCCGGGCCAGCTGCTGACCTCCCGGGCCCAGGTCCAGCCGGTCCTCGATGACCTGGGCCAGTTCCTCGCCCATCCGCCGCAGCAGCGGAGCCGAGTGCTTGCCGACGTCGAAGCCCTGGTCGCCGCTCTGGTCGCCGCCCTGACCGCCCTCCGACGGGTGCATCAGGAAGCGGTACACCTGGGGCCGGGCCTCGATGGCGGCGAGGTAGGTGTCCAGCGTGGACTCGACCCGCTCCCGCCGCTCCGCGGGGGCGTCCAGCGCGGCCCGCAGCGAATCGAGCAGGGCGTCCGTGTGCCGCTTGGCCAAGGCGGCGTAAAGGCCGCCCTTGTCGCCGAAGTGGCGGTACAGGATCGGCTTGGTGATGCCCGCCTCCGCGGCGATGGCGTTCATCGAGGCCTGCGGGCCGTCGCGGAGCACCACCCGGTCGGCGGCCTCCAGCAGCTCGCGCCGTCGGCGGTCGGCGGATCGCTGCTGATCGGTTCGCTGTGTGGTGTCCATGTGCTCTCCCCACCCGTGCTGATTCGGTGACGCCAGCGCAAACTAACACTGACGATGCCCCTGACATCGAACGGGATGCCGAGGAGCCCTCCGGAGTTGACTTTTCCTACCGACGGGTAACAGACTCGTGTTACCGCTAGTAACACGCACGTTCCGCCGCTGGAGGGGACATGGCCGAGTTCACCATGGAGCTCAACGACGAACAGAAGGAGGTCCGGGACTGGCTGCACGGCTTCGCCGCCGACGTCGTCCGGCCCGCGGCCGCCGAATGGGACGAGCGTGAGGAGACTCCCTGGCCGGTCATCCAGGAGGCCGCGAAGGTCGGCATCTACTCCCTCGACTTCTATGCGCAGCAGTACTTCGACCCCACCGGGCTCGGTATCCCGATGGCCATGGAGGAGCTGTTCTGGGGTGACGCGGGCATCGCCCTGTCCATTGTGGGCACCGGCCTGGCCGCCGTGGGTGTTCTCGCCAACGGAACCGAGGAACAGATCGGCACCTGGATCCCCCAGATGTACGGCGACGCCAACGATGTAAAGGTGGCCGCCTTCTGCTCCTCCGAGCCCGACGCCGGCTCCGACGTGGCCTCCATGCGCACGCGTGCGGTGTACGACGAGGCCAAGGACGAGTGGGTGATCAACGGCACGAAGACCTGGGCGACCAACGGCGGCATCGCCAACGTCCACGTCGTCGTCGCCGTCGTCGACCCGGAACTGGGCTCCAAGGGCCACGCCTCCTTCATCGTCCCGCCGGGCACACCCGGTCTCTCCCAGGGCCAGAAGTTCAAGAAGCACGGCATCCGCGCCTCGCACACCGCCGAGGTCGTCCTGGAGAACGTCCGTGTCCCCGGCTCCTGCCTGCTCGGCGGCAAGGCGAAGCTGGACGAGCGTCTCGCCAGGGCCCGGGAGCGGGCCAAGGCGGGCGGCACGGAGAGGGTGAAGAACGCGGCGATGGCCACGTTCGAGGCCTCGCGGCCGGCGGTGGGCGCGATGGCGGTGGGCACCGCCCGGGCCGCGTACGAGGTCGCCCTCGACTATGCGAAGACCCGTGAGCAGTTCGGCCGCCCGATCATCGACAACCAGGGCGTCGCCTTCCAGCTCGCGGACATGCGGACGCAGATCGACGCCGCCCGGCTCCTCGTCTGGCGGGCGTCCTGGATGGCGGTCAACGGCAAGCCGTTCACCGCGGCCGAGGGCTCGATGTCCAAACTGTTCGCCAGCGAGACCGCGAAGAAGGTCACCGCCCAGGCGATACAGATCCTCGGCGGCAACGGCTACACCCGTGAGTACCCGGTGGAGCGCATGCACCGCGACGCCGCGATCTACACGATCTTCGAGGGGACGAGCGAGATCCAGCGCCTGGTGATCGCCAGGACGCTCGCCGGGATGCCGATCCGGTAGCGCCGTGGCTCACCGGTGCCGCAAGGGCGTGAGCTGCTCGATGTCGTAGCGCTTTCTCAGCGCCTCGATCGCCTCGTGGTCCGGCGGCCCCCCGTTCCCCAGGATCTCGAGCAGCTCCTCGAAGTAGCGCTCGTGCTCCGGGGGCGGGGAGGCCTGGAAGAACATCCTCGCCGGCGCCTCCGTCGGATTCGCGAACGCGTGCGGGCATCCCGGGGGTACGACGATGACCGTGCCCGGGGTCGCCCGGACCACCCGGCTTCCCGAACTCGACTCCCACTTCTGCCAGTTGTCGGGGGTCCGGACGCGTGGTTCGAACGCGAGGACGTCCAGCTCGCCCTCCAGCACGTAGAACAACTCCTCGCTGCGGGTGTGCACATGGGCGCCCACGTCGAAGCCCGGCGGGACCTCCACCTCGAAGGTGGAGGCCGTCCGTGAGTGGGTGCCGGTCACCTTGAAGGTCACGCGCTGGGCCGGCGTCTGTACCACCCGGCCGTGGCCGGGTGGTACGAGCAGCCCCTCGGGCGTCGTCATCGGAGCCTCACCACGTCCTCGTCATGACGTGCCTTCGTTCTCGACGCTCCAGCGGCCCAGCGTCATCTCCGCGGTGATACCGGGACCGAACCCGGCCAGCAGCCCGCGCGCCCGGTGCTCGGCACCTCCCTCGTCGAACAGCCGCCGCAGGGCGTCCAGCACGACGGCGCTGGCGATGTTGCCGTACTCGGTGAGCGTGGCCCGGCTGAAGCGGAACGCGTGCGGTTCGACCTCCAGGAACTTGCTGAGGTCGTCGAGTATGCGGGGGCCGCCCGCGTGGATGATGTAGAAGTCCAGGTCGGACGCGTCCCAGCCGTGCCTGCCGGCCAGGGCCTGAAGCGCCGGGGCGAGCGGCTCCATCGTCGCGGGCACCCGCTTGTCCAGCAGGAAGTGAAAGCCGGTGGCTCGGACGTCGTACATGATCCATTCCTCGGTCTTCGGGATCAGGTACGAGCCGTTGCGCTCGAGCTCCACGCCGGTGCCGCCCCTGCCGCGGACCACGGCGGCGGCGATGCCGTCACCGAACAGGCCGTTGGACAGCAGCGATCCGATGCCGAGGTCCGTGGGCTGGTAGCAGAGCGAGCAGAACTCGCACGCCACGATCAGCGCGTTGGCCTGGGGGTAGGCCGTGCAGAAGTCGTGGGCCCGGTTGATCGCGGCGCCCCCGGCGGCACAGCCCAACTGGGCTATCGGCATCTGCCTGGTGGTGCTGTCGAAGTCCATCTCGTTGATCAGCCATGCCGTGAGCGAGGGCATCATGAAGCCCGTGCAGGAGACGAAGACGATCACGTCGATGTCGCTGGTGAGCAGCTCCGCGTCGTCGAGCGCCCGCTGGATGACCGCGGGGACCCGGGCCTTGGCCTCGGCCTCGTAGAGCTTGTTGCGCTCCTCGAAGCCCGGGTGCTTCAGGGTTTCCTCGATCGGCTGCACGATGTGCCGGGTCTTGACGCCCGTGTTCTCGATCAGCCGGAGAGCCAGCGGCAGCTGTGGGTGGTCCGCGTGGCGGGAGCGCGCCAGCTCCAGCGTCTCCTCCATCGTGATCACGTACTCCGGAACCGACACCGAGGGTTTGCACAAAGTCGCCATGAACCGTGCCTGCTTTCGCCGTCCGGCGGGCTCTCACCCACCGGTCAGAAGGTGGTTCACCTCAGGGGGTGGTCCATCCACGATCACCCGAGAGAGCGACGATCTCGCGTCGGATTACTCCAGACCGGTGACACCCTGCCTTACGGCGCACCCCCGCTGCTGTGGGCGATACACGCGACGTCGATCCGATCGGCCAGCTTCGCCAGCTCGATGGTCAGCGCGGCCACCGTGTCCTCGTCGAGGCCGTCCTCCCCGGCCTCGACAAGACGCAGCCACCGCCCACCGACCGTCCGCAACAGCTTGCTCACTTCGGAGGCAGCCACCTGCAAGGTCCCGCGGTCGTCGACGATCAGAGGCAGAGTCACTTCGCGGTTCACAGACGGGATGGTAGTCGTGCAACCGTCACGCACCCTGCCAAACAGTCGTGATGTTGCAGAACTCCCGGATTCCGTGCCCGGACAGCTCACGTCCGTACCCCGACCTCTTCACACCGCCGAACGGAAACGCCGGGTGGGACGCCGTCATGCCGTTGACGTAGACACTGCCGGCCTCCAGGTCCCGGGCGAACCGGTCCACCTCGGCCTCGTCGCGGGTCCACACGTTCGAACTGAGCCCGAACGGTGAGTCGTTGGCGATGAGCACCGCCTCGTCCACGTCACTGGCCCGGTAGAGGGTCGCCACCGGCCCGAACGCCTCCTCGCGGTGGATCCGCAGCTCGCGGGTGACGCCGGCGATGACGGTCGGCGCGTAGTACCAGCCGGGCCCCTCAGGCCGCTCGCCGCCGCACAGCACCTCGGCTCCGCCGCGCCGGGCGTCGTCGACCAGTTCCTCCAGATCGGTCCGCCCCTGCTCGCTGGCGAGTGGCCCCACCTCCGTGTCCTCCTCCAGCGGGTCGCCGACCTTGAGGGCCTTCATGCCCGCGACGAACCGCTCCGCGAAGCGGTCGTAGACGTCGGTGTGCACGATGAACCGCTTCGCGGCGATGCACGACTGCCCGTTGTTCTGCACCCGCGCGGTCACCGCGACCTCGGCGGCGCGGTCGATGTCGGCGGACGGCATCACGACGAACGGGTCGCTGCCGCCCAGCTCCAGCACCGTCTTCTTGATCATCTCCCCGGCGGTGGAGGCGACCGCCCGGCCCGCGGGCTCACTGCCGGTGAGCGTGGCCGCCTTCACCCGCTCGTCGCGCAGGATGTCGTCGACCGCGCCCGAGCCGATCAGCAGGGTCTGGAAGCACCCCTCCGTGAAGCCCGCCCGGTGGAACAGGTCCTCCAGGTAGAGCGCGGTCTGCGGGACGTTGGAGGCGTGCTTGAGCAGGCCCACGTTGCCCGCCATCAGGGCCGGAGCCGCGAAGCGGATCACCTGCCACAGCGGGAAGTTCCACGGCATCACGGCGAGCACCGGGCCGAGCGGCCGGTAGCGCACCCGGACGCGCGAGGCACCGGAGTCCTTCACGTCGGACTCCGCGGGCTCCTCGTCCGCCAGCAGCTCCTCGGCGTGTTCGGCGTACCAGCGCATCGCCTTGGCGCACTTCGCGGCCTCCGCGCGGGCCTGCTTGACCGGCTTTCCCATCTCGGTGGTCATGACACGGCCGATCTCCTGCTGGTCCTCGTCGAGGAGGTCCGCGGCCCTGGTCAGCAGACGGGCGCGTTCCGCGAAGGACGTCGTCCGATAGGTCCGGAACGTGGCCTCGGCGAGCTGGAGCCGGCGCTCCAGTTCCTCCTCGCCCATGGACTCGTATGTCTTGAGCGTCTCACCGTTCGCCGGGTTCACCGTCGCGATGGGCATGGCTGACCTCCCTCGGAGCGGGGCCTGATACGACCTTCCCGCGCGGCGGCCGGCGCCGCAACGCGGAGCGGACGTGTCTGTCCGGGCGAGCCGCGGGGCGGCTCACCTGGGGTCCGAGTGCTCCGCCAGCCGGTCCAGAAACGCGGCCTGTGCCGTGACGATCACCGCACGGGCCCGGTCCAGGCCGAACCACCGCACGCGGTCCAGCTCGGGGAACTCCTGGAAGCGACCGGATCTCGGTGGCCACTCCATGGTGAAGGTGCCGGGCTCGATCGTCTCGGGGTCGAGGCCGGCCTCGACCGCCCAGGCCGTGACGATCTTGCCACCGGTCTGCCGGACCTCGCCCAGCGCCACGGCCTCCCCGTCGGGCGGCGGCAGGCCCAGCTCCTCCCGGAACTCCCGGCGGGCCGCGTCCCAGGCGGACTCTTCGGGCCCGTACTCACCCTTCGGGACGGTCCAGGCGCCGGCGTCCTTCTTGCTGAAGTAGGGGCCGCCCATATGCCCGAGCAACACCTCGAGGCCGCCGTCCGTGTGCCGGAACAACAGCAGTCCGGCGCTGCGCCTGGGCGCCGTGGGGCTCACGGCCTCACCTCCGGGTGCGCGGCCAGCAGCGTCTCGACGGTGTCCGCCTCCTCGGGGCGCTTGTCGTCACGGTAGCGGACGACACGGGCGAAACGGAGGGTGACGCCGGCCGGGTAGCGGGAGGAGCGCTGGAGGCCGTCGTAGGCGATCTCCACGACGAGTTCGGGACGTACGGTCACCCCCCAGCCGTGCTCCCGGACCGCCAGCTCGGCGAGCCGCTCCGTCTGCCAGGTGAGCATCGCGTCGGTCATGCCCTTGAAGGTCTTGCCGAGCATGGCGAAGCCGCCGTCCGGGGTGCGGGCGCCGAGATGCAGGTTGGACAGCTTGCCGGTGCGCCGGCCGTGGCCCCACTCGGCGGCCAGGACGACCAGGTCGAGCGTGTGCACGGGCTTGACCTTCAGCCAGGACGCGCCGCGCCGGCCCGCGCTGTAGGGGGCGTCGAGGGCCTTGAGGACCACGCCCTCATGGCCGCGGGCAAGGGTGTCGGCGAGGAACCGCTCGGCCTCGGCGATGTCCTCGGGGTTCTGCGGCCCGGACACCAGCGTCCTGCGTACCCGCATCGGCTCGGGCACCAGCCGGGCCAGCTCCGCGTGCCGCTCGGCGAACGGCAGGTCGAGCAGGTCGCGGCCGCCGACCGCGAGCGCGTCGAAGAAGACGGGGGAGACAGGCACCTCCTCGGCGGCCTTCGCCACGTCCACCCGAGAGCCGACCCGGCCCGCCGTCTCCTGGAAGGAGCGGGGCCGCCCGGCCGCGTCGAAGGAGATCACCTCGCCGTCCAGGATGAACCGCTCACCCGCCAATGCCAGCGCGGCCGAGGTCACTTCGGGCAGCCGGTCGGTGATGTCGTCGAGGGTGCGGGTGACCACCCGTATCGCGGCCCCGTCCCGGTGGACCTGCACGCGGATGCCGTCCAGCTTCTCCTCCACCGCGCAGGCGCCGAGCTTCTCGACCGCCTCGGCGACCGACGAGGCGCTGTGCGCGAGCATCGGCAGCACCGGCCGGCCGACGGTCAGCCGGAATCTGTCCAGCGCCCCGGGCCCCTCGGCGAGCAGCGCCTCCGCGACCGTCTGAAGCGAACCGGCGAGCATCACCGCCCGCCGTACGTCCGCCGCGTCCACGCCGGTCGCCCCGGACAGCCCCTCCACGGCGACGGCGTCCAGGGCGCCCTGCCGTACCTCGCCGGTGATCAGCCCGAGCAGGAAGCGCTGCTCGTCCTCGGTGGCCGCGCCCATCAGCTCACCGACCAGCCGCGTCCGCTCCGCCTGCGAGCCGGGACCGGAGACCGTGCCGAGCTCGGTGAGCCGGGCGTCGGTCTCGGCCACGGTGAGGGACGGCTCGGCGGCGGGCGGGACGCGGCGGGAGAGCACCTTCCAGCCGACCCCGAGCCGCCCCTGCGGCAGCCGTCCCGCCAGGTACGGGATGACGATCGGCACGTCGTCCGCCTCCGCCTCCCGGAACAGTTCGGCGAGCAGGGCGGTCTTCCGGGACCGCGCCGAGGTGGCGGCGACCTCGCGGGACACGTGGGCGAGCCGGGACAGCAGCATGCGGCCATGGTGCTACGGGACCGCCGGGGCTACACCCCCACGGCCGCGTCGAGGTCGGCGAACAGCAGCTCGCCGTTGATCGCCGCGCCCACCCGGTAACCCCGGCTCGCCGCGTTGATCACCTGCTCCGCGAAGCCGCTCGCGTTGCCCGCCGACCACAGCCCGGGCACGGTCGTCAGACCGCGTTCGTCGATCACCGGGTAGCTGCCGAAGGGCGTCTCGGTCAGCTCCGCGCCCAGTCCGGCCAGCAGACCCGTCTGCGGCACGGCCCGGGGTGCGACGAAGAGCACCTCGCGGTCGTGCACCGACCCGTCCGCGAGCCGGACGCCGCTCAGCCGGTCGTCGTCGGTGAGCACCCCGGTCACCTCGCCGCGGACCGTCCGGACCCCGGCAGCCGCCAGTCTGCGCAGGTCGTCGCCGGTGAGGAGTTCCTCGGCGACCTCGTGCAGGAACAAGGTCACGTCCTTGGACCACTGGCTCACCATCAGCGCCTGGTGGACGCTCATCGGCGTGGTGGCGAGTACGCCGAACGCCCGGTCGCGCACCTCCCAGCCGTGGCAGTACGGGCAGTGCAGCACGTCCCGGCCGAAGCGCTCGGCGAGGCCCGCGACCTGCGGCAGCTCGTCCTTGAGGCCGGTGGCGACGATCAGCTGCCGGGCGTGGACGGTCCGCCCGCTCTCCAGCAGCACGGTGAAGCCCGTCCCCTTGGCAGCCTCCACCGCCCGGTCCCGGACCTGCTCGACGCCGTACCGCGCGATCTCCTCGCGGCCGACGGCCAGGAACTCGGCGGGCGGCATGCCGTCGCGCGACAGATAGCCGTGCAGGTGCGCCGCGGGGGTGTTGCGCGGCTCGCCCGCGTCCACGACCAGGGTGCGGCGCCGGGCCCGGCCGAGGACCAGGGCGGCGGACAGGCCGGCCGGGCCGCCGCCGACGATGACGACTTCGTAGGTGTTGTCGTTGTTCTCGGTCATGGTGGGACGGTCACCCCCGACCTGCCGCATTGACAATCTTTGTTGCCGGTTCTGCAATAACGGCCATGACGACCGATGACGTACTGGCCGAGGTGGGCCCGAGGCTCCGGCGCATCCGCAAGGAGCGGGAGGTGACCCTGGCCGCGCTGTCCGAGTCGACCGGGATCTCCGTCAGCACCCTCTCCCGGCTGGAGTCCGGTCTGCGCAAGCCCAGCCTCGAACTGCTGCTGCCGATCGCGCAGGCCCATCAGGTGCCGCTGGACGAACTGGTCGGCGCGCCGCCGGTGGGGGATCCGCGGGTGCGGTCCGAGCCGATCGTGCGGTACGGGCGCACCCACTGGGCGCTGACCAGGCAGCCCGGCGGCTTGCAGGCGTACAAGGTGCTGGAACCGCAGCGGAAGCCGGCCCCGGACCCGCGCACCCACGAGGGCTACGAGTGGCTGTACGTGCTGTCCGGACGGCTGCGCCTGGTGCTGGGCGAGCACGACGTGGTGCTCACGGCCGGGGAGGCCGCCGAGTTCGACACCCGGGTGCCGCACTGGTTCGGGTCGACGGGGGAGGGCCCGGTGGAGTTCCTCAGTCTGTTCGGTCCGCAGGGGGAGCGGATGCACATACGGGCGCGGCCCCGGAAGGCGTGACGTACGCGACTGTTCCCCGATCGGCAAGCGACCGCTTAGTATGCAGTCGACCCCGTCGGACGAAGCAGTCGTGTGGAGGCACCCGCATGCAGGCATGGCAAGTGCACGAGAACGGCGAGCCGAGCGAGGTGATGCGGCTGGCCGAAGTGGAGCGGCCCACGCCCGGCGACGGCCAGGTCCTGCTGAAGGTGCGCGCCGCCAACATCAACTTCCCGGACGTGCTCATGGCCCGGGGCCAGTACCAGGTCCGCCCGCCGCTCCCCTTCACACCGGGCGTGGAGATCTGCGGCGAGACCGAGGACGGACGGCGCGTGATCGCCAACCCCGCGCTGCCGTACGGCGGATTCGCCGAGTACGCCGTCGCGGACGCCACCGCTCTGCTGCCCGCGCCGGACTCGCTGGACGACGCCGAGGCCGCCGCCCTGCACATCGGCTACCAGACGGGATGGTTCGGCCTCCACCGCCGGGCCGGGCTCGAAGCCGGTGAGACGCTGCTCGTCCACGCTGCCGCAGGAGGGGTCGGCAGCGCGGCCGTGCAGCTCGGCAAGGCGGCCGGCGCCACCGTCATCGGTGTCGTCGGCGGAGCCGACAAGGCCGCCGTCGCCCGCGAGCTGGGCTGCGA
Source organism: Streptomyces sp. NPDC054834 (assembly GCF_053611185.1). Taxonomy (NCBI): domain Bacteria; kingdom Bacillati; phylum Actinomycetota; class Actinomycetes; order Kitasatosporales; family Streptomycetaceae; genus Streptomyces; species Streptomyces sp. NPDC054834. Next base: position 33,546 of record NZ_JBSGZV010000064.1, read on the forward strand.
CGTCGTGATCGACCGGCGTGCCGAGGACGTCGTCGCGGCGGTCAAGGAGGCCACCGGCGGCCGGGGCGCAGACGTGATCTACGACCCGGTCGGCGGCGAGGCGTACACACAGTCCGCCAAGGTCGTCGCCTTCGAGGGCCGCATCGTGGTCGTGGGCTTCGCCAGCGGCAGCATCCCCAGCCCGGGCCTCAACCACGCCCTGGTGAAGAACTACTCGATCCTCGGCCTGCACTGGGGCCTGTACAACACCAAGAACCCCAAGCTGGTCCAGCACTGCCACGAGCAGCTCACCGAGCTGGCCGCCCGGGGCGCGATTCTGCCGCTGGTGAGCGAGCGGGTGCCGCTGGCCGACGCGGCGGCGGCCGTGCAGCGGGTCGGCGACGGGGTCACCATCGGCCGGGTCGCCGTCGTGCCGTCCCTGGAGAACGGAGCCGCAGCATGACCGACGCAGCCGAACTCAAGCGCCGCACCGCAAAGTTGCTGGCCGCTCACCCACCCGCCGGCACCGACCGGCTGGACTTCCTCCGGGCCCGGTTCGACGCGGGGCTCGCCTGGGTGCACTACCCGGAGGGCCTCGGTGGACTGGGCGCGCCCCGCTCCCTCCAGGGCGTGGTGGACGCCGAGCTGGAGGCCGCCGGCGCCCCCGACAACGACTCGCGCCGCAATGGGATCGGGCTCGGCATGGCCGCGCCGACGATCCTCAAGTACGGCACGGAGGAGCAGAAGCAGCGGTTCCTGCGGCCGCTGTGGACGGGCGAGGAGGTCTGGTGCCAGCTGTTCAGCGAGCCGGGCGCCGGGTCCGACCTGGCCGCACTGGGCACGCGGGCGGTGCGTGAGGGGGACGACTGGGTCGTCAACGGGCAGAAGGTGTGGACGTCCGGCGCGCACAATGCCCGCTGGGCCATCCTCATCGCCCGCACCGACGCGGACGTGCCCAAGCACGCCGGCATCACGTACTTCCTCTGCGACATGACCGACCCCGGCGTCGAGGTCCGCCCGCTGCGGCAGATCACCGGCGAGGCCGAGTTCAACGAGGTCTTCCTCACCGACGTCCGCATCCCCGACTCCTGCCGCCTCGGCGAGGTCGGCGACGGCTGGCGGGTCGCGCAGACCACGCTGAACAACGAACGCGTCGCCATCGGCGGCATGCGGCTGCCCCGCGAGGGCGGCATGATCGGCCCGGTGTCGAAGACCTGGCGCGAACGCCCCGAGCTGCGCACCCACGACCTGCACCAGCGGCTGCTGAAGCTCTGGGTCGAGTCCGAGGTCTCCCGCCTCACCGCCGAACGCCTGCGCCAGCAGCTCGTCGCCGGGCAGCCCGGCCCCGAAGGTGCCGGCATGAAGCTCGCCTTCGCCCGCCTCAACCAGGAGATCAGCGGCCTGGAGGTGGAACTCCGCGGCGAAGAAGGCCTGTTGTACGACGACTGGACCATGCGCCGCCCCGAGCTGGTCGACTTCACCGGCCGTGACGCCGGCTACCGCTACCTCCGCTCCAAGGGCAACAGCATCGAGGGCGGGACCAGCGAGGTCCTGCTGAACATCGTCGCCGAGCGCGTCCTGGGCCTGCCCGCCGAGCCGCGCACCGACAAGGACGTCGCGTGGAAGGACCTGTCCCGATGACAACACAGCCCGATCTGCTGTACTCGGAGGAGGAAGAGGCGCTGCGGGCCGCCGTACGGGACCTGCTCGCCGACCACTGCGACGCACCCGGTGTCATCGCGCGCACCGAGTCCGACGCCCCGCACGACCTCGCGGCCTGGAAGGCCCTCGCCGACGGCATGGGCCTCGCGGGCCTGCTGGTGCCCGAGGCGCAGGGCGGTCAGGGCGCCACGCACCGTGAAGCCGCCGTGGTCCTCGAGGAGCTGGGGCGCGCCGTCGCCCCCGTGCCGTTCCTCACCAGTGCCGTCGTCGCCACCGAGGCCCTGCTCGCCTGCGACGCCGCCGACGACCTGCTCGCCGAGCTGGCGTCGGGGCGCCGGATCGGAGCTCTCGCCGTCGCGCTGAATCTCGCTCCGGGCGGCGCCTTCAAGGCCGTACGCCATGCGGACGGCACCCTGCACGGGGAGCTGACCGGCATCGCGGACGCGGCCGCCGCCGACGTGCTGCTGGTGCCGGCCGAGGACGGCGGCCTGTACGCCGTCGACGCCGGTGCCGACGGCGTGACCGTCACGCCGCAGACCTCCTTCGACCTCACCCGGCCGCTCGCGACCGTCACCCTCGACGGGGCGGCCGCCCGCCGGATCGGTGACGCCGAACCCGCCGTACGCCGCGCCCTGCGCGCCGGAGCCGGGCTCCTCGCCTCCGAGCAACTGGGGCTCGCGGACTGGACGCTGACGGAAACGGTGCGCTACCTCAAGGAGCGCAAGCAGTTCAACCGGCCCGTCGGCGGCTTCCAGGCGCTCAAGCACCGGCTCGCCCAGCTGTGGCTGGAGGTCGTCAGCCTCCGCGCCGCCGCCCGCAACGCGGCCGACGCGCTGGCGACCGGTGCGGACATCGACGTGGCGGTCGCCGTGGCCCAGGCGTACGCGGCGCCGGTCGCCGTCCACGCCGCCGAGGAGGCGCTCCAGCTCCACGCCGGTATCGGCATGACCTGGGAGCACCCCGTCCACCTGTACCTGAAGCGGGCCAAGGCCGACTCGATCGCCTACGGCACGGCAGGCGCCCACCGTGCCGCGGTGGCCGAACTGGTCGACCTGCGCGCTCCCTGACGTACACGAGGGAAAGCCCGCCCCACCTGGGGCGGGCTTTTTCGTGTGCCCCGCGGGGAGGTGGTGAACGCCCAGCGGCAGTCAGGCCAACTCCTGTCAGGCACCGTCTCTTTGGTGGCCACGGGACCTCATACTCACTGAGGTCCACACGGCCCTCACAGGGAGGCATGACATGGCCCTCACCACCCGTCGCAGAGCCCTCACCACCCTCGGCGCCGCCCTCGCGGGTTCGCTCGCCCTGCCCGGCGCACAGGCGCCGGCTGCGCAGCGGAAGCACGGCCCGCGCCCGCTGTGGCGTGCCCACGCGCACAACGACTACGAGCACCCCCGCCCCCTCTTCGACGCCCTCGGCCACCGCTTCGGCAGCGTCGAGGCCGACATCTTCCTCGTCGGCGACCAACTGCTCATCGCCCACGACGCCACCGAGCTCGACCCGTCCCGCACCCTCGAGTCCCTCTACCTCGACCCGCTCGCCGCCCGGGTGAAGGCCAACCACGGTTCCGTCTACCGCGGTTGGAAGAGGCCGCTGCAACTCCTCATCGACATCAAGACCGAGGGCTCCTCGACGTACCTCGAACTCGACCGCCACCTCCTGCGCTACAAGCACCTGTTCACCACCTACGCCCATGGACGCGTCCACCCCGGGCCCGTCACCGCCGTGATCTCCGGCGACCGCGCCGCCCGCACCCCCATGGAGGCGCAGACCGTGCGCCGCGCCTTCTACGACGGCCGGCTCACCGACCTCGGCAGCGCGGCGCCCGCCTCCTTCATTCCGCTGATCAGCGACAACTGGACGCTCAACTTCAGCTGGCTGGGCGACGGCCCGTTCCCTGACGCCGAGCGGCAGAGGCTGCGGAGCATCATCGCGGACGCGCACGCCCAGGGGCAGCAGGTCCGGTTCTGGGCCACTCCCGACACGGCCGGTCCGGCGCGGGACGCGCTGTGGACGGAACTGCTCGCCGCCGGCGTCGACTACTTCAACACCGACGACCTCGCGGGGCTGGAGACGTTCCTGGACGCCTACCCGAACTCGTAAACATCACACGAACGGCGGACATGTCAGCCCACGGGGTGAACCCTCCGCTACGCCACACTTGCGGGCGAAAGCCGCGATATGGATGTGGCGGAGGAGGTTCGCGATGGCCGTTTCCATCTCTGTGGTGCTGCTGTTCCTGTTCATGGCGGTGATCTTCATTCGCAACGGCGCACTGAAGATCTCCCATGCCCTGGTCTGTGCTCTGCTCGGCTTCTATCTGGCCAGCACGAGCATGGCTCCCACCATCCACAGTGGGCTGGCCGCGACCGCCGAACTGGTCGGCAGCCTGCGGCCGTGAGCCGCCCGCGCGTCACGGCGCCGAGAACACCCCGATGCCGTTGGGCACGGGGCGCTCGGCGCCACCGCTCGGGTGATTGCGCACCGACACCGTGGCGGCGCCCGGCTCGCGCGCGACCAGTTCGGTCGAGCCGCCACCGTCCAGGCTGAAGGCGTCGACCGAGCCCAAGGCCCGCATCTCGTCGGCCACTTCGGCGATCGTCAGGCCACTCCGGTACTCCGGCGCGCCGTCGAGCGCCAGGAGCAGCAGCCGACGGCCGCCGCCCGCGATGCCCACGGCCGTCCGCACCGTCGAGGTGACGCGGTCCAGCCCGGGCAGCGGCTGCCCGCCCCGCAGTACCGGATAGCCGCCCAGCGCGAATCGGTACCGGACCCCGGAGGAGGACGCCACCAGCCGGTGCCGCACGGTCACCCGCTCGCCCGTGGACAGCTTCCGCAGCCGCTGCGCGCCCGCCTCCCGGCCGACCAGCACCGTGGTACCCGCGGCGATGGGGCCGCTGCCGGGCTCGCCGGAGGCGGACACCACCCGCCCGTGACGAACCGTCACCTCGTAGGTGTCCGTGCTGCACGGGGCCGCCCGGTCGATGTCCGTGCCGCAGGTGGCGCGGATCCGGGAGGCGCTGCCCCACCGCGCGGTGAACGCGCCGACGGAGTCGACCGGCAGTGCGTACTGGTTGAGCCCGCCGAGCGGCAGCCGTCCCCCGGGCGTGCCCACGGAGCCTTCGAGGCGGAGCCGGTCCAGGCGGGCCCGCCGGTCGGTGCCCACGCCGAGGACGTCCTCGGTGGTCGTGCCGGGCGGCAGCGCGGGGCCGAACCGCTGTCCGGCCGGGACCGCCGCCTTGAACACCCGGCCGTGCGCGATCGCCGGTCCCACCGTGGCGCCGGTCGCCTCGACGCCCGGGTGCTGGGTCTCGGTGATGTTGAAGAAGTCGCCGTTGACGCCCGCGACCGCGCCCGCAGTGTCGGCCAGCTGGGAGACGGGGGCGCGGGCGGCCACCGCGCCCGGGTGGAGCAGGTCCAGGCGTACGTGCTTGTTGCGCAGGTCCACGGTCAACAGGTGGGCGTGGGTCATGCCCTTGGCGGCCGGAAGGTCGAACTGCTCGTAGGTGACGCCCGGGGCGATCTCGGTGCCGGTGCCCCGCACGGCGGCGGGCGGGGGGGCCCCCCCCCCGCGGGGCCCCCCGCCCCCCCCCCCCCCCCGGCGGGACCCGCCCCCCCCGGCGACCCCCCCCGGACCCGTGGGAACAC
>NZ_JBSGZV010000065.1:0-38829 GCF_053611185.1 Streptomyces sp. NPDC054834
TTCACGCACCGGCCGCCCGTCTTTGCGCCGTCCTACTGCTGGGGCGGAGCCTGCGGAGGCTGCGCCTGCGGGGGCTGGCCCTGCGGAGGCTGTGCCTGGGGCTGGCCGGGCTGCGGATAACCGGGCTGCGGCGGGTACGGCTGGCCGGGCTGGCCCTGGGCCGGCGGGTAGGGCTGGCCGGGGGCCTGGGGGTACGGCTGGCCCGGGCCCGGCGGGTACGGCTGGGCGGGCGGCTGGCCCGGGGCGTACGGCGGCTGCCCGGGCGCCGGGTATTGCTGGCCGGGCATGGGCTGGCCGGGCATGGGCTGGCCGGGCATGGGCTGACCCGGCATCGGCGGGGCGGCCACCGGCGGCGGATTGCCGTCGTTCGTCCACAGCCCGTGCGACTGCTGGTGCCGTACGAAGTCCTCGGCGACCATGGCCGCGAGGTTGAAGTACGCCTCCCGCACCTTCGGCCGCATCATGTCGAGGTCGACCTCGGCACCGGCGGAGAGATGCTCGTCGAAGGGGACGACCACGACGCCCCGGCAGCGCGTCTCGAAGTGCGCCACGATGTCCTCGACCTTGATCATCTTGCCGGTCTCGCGCACACCCGAGATGACGGTGATGGAGCGCGAAACGAGATTGGCGTACCCGTGCGCGGAGAGCCAGTCCAGCGTCGTACTGGCGCTGCTCGCACCGTCCACCGACGGCGTGGAGATGATGATGAGCTGGTCGGCGAGGTCGAGCACACCGCGCATCGCGCTGTACAGCAGACCCGTGCCCGAGTCGGTGAGGATGACCGGGTACTGCCTGCCGAGCACGTCGATCGCGCGCCGGTAGTCCTCGTCGTTGAAGGTCGTGGACACGGCCGGGTCGACGTCGTTGGCGATGATCTCCAGGCCGGACGGCGCCTGCGACGTGAACCGCCGGATGTCCATGTACGAGTTGAGGTACGGGATCGCCTGGACGAGGTCACGGATGGTCGCCCCCGTCTCGCGGCGCACACGGCGGCCGAGCGTACCGGCGTCCGGGTTCGCGTCGATGGCGAGGATCTTGTCCTGCCGCTCGGAGGCCAGGGTGGAGCCCAGCGCGGTCGTCGTGGTCGTCTTGCCCACGCCGCCCTTGAGGCTGATGACGGCGATCCGGTAGCAGGACAGCACCGGCGTCCGGATCAGTTCCAGCTTCCGCTGCCGCTCCGCCTCCTCCTTCTTCCCGCCCAGCTTGAACCGCGACGAGGCCGCGGCGGGCCGCCCGCTCTTCGCCTTCTGCTTCTTGTTGTTGAGCAGCCGGTCCGACGACAGCTCCACGGCCGCCGTGTAACCCAGCGGCGCCGCACCGGGGTGGGTCATCTGCCGCTGGTCGTGCTGTATGGGCTGCGGCCAGGCGGCACCGGCCCGCGGGTCGACGGGGGCCTGCGGAGGCTGAGCCGCCTGCGGAGGCTGAGGGGGCTGCGGCTGCTCCTGACCCTGCAGATTGGGGGGCTGGGGGAAGCCGTAGCCGCCTTGGCCGGCGGGGGAGTTGGGGGCGCCCGTGGGGTGGGGGAAGCCGTAGCCGGGGGGTTGGGCGTCCGGCGCGGGTGCCTGGGGCTGTGGGGGTCGGGGTGCCTGCGGGGGCTGCGGCTGGTTCTGGGCCTGCTGGTTGGGGGCGGGGGGCGGGGGGAAGCCGTAGCCGGCGGGCTGGTGGGGAGCCGGAGGGACGGGCGCGCCGCCCGGCTGCTGCACCGGGGCGGCCGGGGTCGCCGCACCGGGCTGCGGGAAGCCGTATCCCGCCTGTGGGTGGGGAGTGGGTGCGGCGGCGTGGGGCGGTTGTGGTGCTGCCGGGGCCGGGGCCGGGGCCGGGGCCGGGGCCGGGTCGCCGGGCTGTGGGAAGCCGTAGCCCTGGCCCGGCTGGGCGGGTGGTGCGCCGGCGGGACCGGTGGGCTGCGGGAAGCCGTATCCCGCCTGTGGGTGGGGAGTGGGTGCGGCGGCGTGGGGCGGTTGTGGTGCTGCCGGGGCCGGGTCGCCGGGCTGTGGGAAGCCGTAGCCCTGGGCCGGCTGGGCGGGTGGTGCGTCGGCGGGACCGGTGGGCTGCGGGAAGCCGTACCCGGCCTGCGGATCGGGTGCAGGGGCGGGGGCATACGGCTGGCCCGGCTGGGGGGCGGCCGGCGGCGCCGGGGGCTGGTTCCAGGCGGCGGGCGCGGGCTGGGGCGCCTGCGGATGGAACGGGGGCTGCTGCGGCGGCACGGGGTCGGGCTGGGGCGCCTGCGGATGGAACGGGGGCTGCTGCGGCGGCACGGGGTCGGGCTGCTGCGGCTGCGGCTGGGCAGGCCAATCGGCCGCCGGGGTGGGGGCGGCGGGCTGGTACGACGGCGGCAGCGGTGGCACCCCGGCCTGCGGCGCCGGCGGGGGAGCCCAGGCGGGCGGAGCGTCCTGGGGCGCGGGCGGTGGTGGGCTGTCCTGGGGCGCGCTGTCCTTGGGAACGGCGTCAGCGGCAGCGGCCTCCGCGTCGGGGGTGTCATCCTGAGCCGGCGGAGCCTCGGCGGGAACGGCCTCGGCGGGAACGGCGTCGGTGGGCTCGGGGTCGGTGGGCTCGGGGTCGGCGGGAGCGGCGTCCTGGACCTCGGCCTCCGCTTTCACCGCGTCCTCGGCCTCGGCCGCCGCGTCGACCTGGGCGTCCGTGTCCGCCGCCTCGGTGTCCTCGGCGAGGGTGTCCTCGGCGGAGGCGTCCGCGGACTCCTCCTCCACCGGAACGGCGGCCTGCGGCGCGACCTCCTCGGCGGGCGCGGCCTCTTCGGCGGGGGCCTCCGCCGCCACCGGCTCGGCGTCCTCGCCGGAGTCGGCGACAGCTTCGTCGGCATCCTCGGACGCCTCGACGGCGCCCCCGGACACGCTCCGGAGCTCGACCACGTCGGCTCCGTCGGCCTCTTCCGTGCCTTGTGCCTCCGCCTCGGTCACGTCCTTGGACGCGTCGGGCTCAGCCGGCCCACCCGAGCCGTCATCGTTCGACACGTTGGCGCGCTCCGCGATCGCGGCCATCTCGCGCTTCAGAGCGACGGCCGAGAAGCGCATGGTGGCGCCGCTCTCCAGATCACCGTTATCAGCCTCGGGCGGCGCGGGCGGTGCAGGCGGCGTGGGCGGCGCCCACGACTGAGCCTGCCCCTCCGGCTGCGAAGGTTGCTGCGGCGGCTGCGAGGCCCGCGGCTCGAACCCCCTCCCCATCGGCAGCCTCGGCACCGCACCGGGCCCCCCGGTTGGCGGCGCGGGCGGCGTGAACGGCGCACCCGGAGCGGGCGCGGGCGGCGTGAAAGGCGCCCCCGGCGCGGGAGCCGGAGGAGGCGGCGTGAAGGGCGAACCCGGAGTCACGGCACCGGCCGCCCGAGTCGCGTGCGGCGGAGGGGCCAGCCCCGGAATCGGAGCGCCCCCGGCATCCGCGTACGGCGATGCGGGCGGCCCCCCGGCCGTACCGGGCGCCCCGGATGCGGGACCGGAGGTCCCACCGGCCCCCGAGCCCTGCCCGGAGCCCTCCGCCGCCCCGCCCGCCTGCGACGCGTTCTGCGTGTACCAGGCAGGCGGCGCGTAGTCGATGGTGAACTCGCCCGTCGTCTCGACGGAGGACTCCGCGTCGGGCTGGTCATCGCCGGGTGTGGCCCAGCCCCCGCGGATCCCGTCCCGATCGCTGCTCACAGTTCCTCCTGGTGTGGTCGAGCACCCTCATGCCGTGCCGGGGCGACCATGTCGTGTCGTTCTCAGTCGTCCGTAGTCGTTCGAGGTAGTCCGATCCACCGGCTCTCCCCCTGGGCCGTCGATGCCCGGTCCACGGGTTCTGGCATCGCACCCGGTACCAGCCTAATCACCACGAGCCGCACCCGGGCAGGCCCGTCCGCCCCTCAGCACCGACCCACCAGGTCACACCCCGCCCCGAAGTGCCCCACCGCGCTGCCGTATTGGCGCACCATCAACGAACAAAGCGGACAATAACCGTCAGGTCGGGTCAGTGCGCACCCCGTTGGTCAGTCCATCCGCCGTGGCGTACCCAACAATCCGATCTCGGCATCGGTCGGCTGCGTCATCACATACTGCCGATCACGGTCGGCACACCAGAGGGTGACGCCGTCGGCGAGCGTGGGCAGGGCCTCCACCTCGACCCGGTTCAGCCCCATGACGCGGCCCAGTTCCCCGGCCTCGTCCGGCGAGACCCGCTGGACGCCCGCCAGTCGCGCCTGCCGCAGCAGCCGGGGCGCGACCGGGCTGAGATACGGCAGCAGCGTCAGCACCGACTGCCAGGGACCGGAAGTCACTCGCCCGCGAGGTGGCCGCATGCCGCAGTCCCGCACCACCAGGACCGGCGTGCCGGCCGACGCGCCCTGCGGTGGCACGCGACCCACGTCGTACACCGCAAGGCCGTTCTGACCGCCACCCATGGCGTGCACCATCTGTGTCCAGGCCTGTGGCCGACCGGTCTCGACCGCGACCCGCGCGCCCGTCGCCGCGGCCCGCAGCGCGAGGACCTGCGCGGTCCACAGCCCGCCGATCAGCACGACGTCGTACGCCGTGGGCCGGTTGAGCCCCAGCACGGCCGGCTGCCCCTCGGAGTCCACACCGGCCACGACCCCGTCGTCGCCGATGGGCAGGGCGAGCGAGTCCAGCAGTTGCGCGGGCAGCGCGTGCCGCCCGTGCCGGGGGCCGAGCAGCCCGAAGCCGTTGCGTACCCGCGCGGTCACCCGCTGGGCGGCGGAGGGTGCGGCAGGCTCTGGTGCGGCCACCGGACCGGCGGTCCGCTGTGTCGTCGGGGTCGTCAACGCACACCTCCGAGGGGCAACGTGGCGAGCATCCCGGGCAACTGCTCCCGGTCGAGCCGGGCGAGGCCCGCGCCGGCCTGCCGGGCGGCCCCCTCCAAAGCACGCCGGGCGGCGACCAGTTCGTCGTCGCTGCGGCCGGTCACCCGCAGATGCCCGCACAGGGACACCTCCTGCCGCTCCCCGCGCGCGAGGGTGAGGCTGAAGGTGGTGGCCAGCGCTGGTATGGCGGTGATCTCGGCGACCAGCTGCGGCAATGACGCCTCGCTGCCGGCGCTCAGTTGGGGCCAGCGGCGGATCCAGTACGAGGTGTGCCGGCGGTTGTCGCAGCGCCAGCTCCGGCCGGACTCACGCGTGCGCCGCTCGCGCGCCTCGGTCCGCCCGGCCTCGGCCGTCACCAAGGGGTTGGCGCAGGCCGACGTGGCGAGCGCGGCGACGAGTTCTTCCTCGTCGAGCACGGTCGCGCGGAACCCGGCCCCGGTCAGCCGGCTGGCGAGGTGGTCCGCCGTACGGACCACGCACTTCTGCGCGCCGAGGAGACCGCCCCCACGCGCGGCCACGGCCTCCGCGCACAGCTCGGGGTCCAGCTTCAGCGCGATCCAGGTGATGCGGACGGCCGGAGCGCCGGTCTGCTCCTGAAGGGGCAGGTAGTTGGCGACGGCCACGGACTGCTGGGGCAGGTGCAGGGCGGGCGCCGGCTGTGTGTGCAGCACGATCTGCGCCGACTCCAGCCGTATGCCGTCCACCTCGAGGGCGTCCCGCACCAGCCCGAGCGGCAGCGGCTGACGGCTCCGCTCGGCCCGCAGCGCGGTAGCGTCGGCCTCCACCTGAAGGACAGCGGTGACGAAGGTGCCGTCGCCGACGATTCCGACGGGACGCCGGTCGCGGGCACCGTAGGAGTAGGTACGCAGGGCGGGCTCGCACTCCACCGCGGGCACCAGCGCGGGTTCGGTGCCCGGCGGTACCGGAGTGTTCGCCGCCCGGCGCTGGCGGGCCCGCAACGCCCTTGCTGTCACCAGCCATTCGGGGAGTGAACGGCCCCGACGGCTGACCACCGCGAGCAGCACGAGCGCGACGGCGACCAGAGCCGCCGGCACGAGCGCCGCGGGGCCCGTCGCCCAGCCGGTGACCAGCACGGCCACCGCGAGCTCCAGCAGCACGAGCCGTTGCAGCCGGAACGAGCCGCCCTGTCCCGGGCGCGCCCTGAGGTGCAGCGCGCCCGATGCCTGCTGCCGCGGCTGAACGGCCGACGGCCGCGGAGCGGTCTCGGGACCGGGCGCTGCGGCACCCTGGGCCCGCGACCGCCCACGCGACCGCGTCCGAGTACCGGAAGCCATCACTCCATCCCCCCGTTTTTCTCACAACTCGCTGGTGCCGACACCGCACTTGGGCGCCGGAAGGCCCGGGTACCCTACCCGCCCCTCCAGCCACTGCCGACACCAGGCATAGTAGGGGGCGGGTCTGACATCGGAGGGCGGCCAGTCACGCCTCCGGATGTGACAACGGGGAGAAACAGTCACTCATGGCATCACGGCGGGACGAACTCAACGCCTACACGTTCGCGAAGAGGCGCACCCTCGCGGCCTTCCTCCAGCCGTCACCGTCCGGATCGGAGGAAGGCGCGCCCAAGCCGCTGCGCGCGGTCGTGCCCAGCCTCGTCGCGGGCGCGCTGACGCTGGCGGTCTTCGGCGCCTGGGGGATGTTCCAGCCCACCGCGCCCGCCGGCTGGGACAAGCCCGGCACCCGGGTCATCGTGGGCAAGCAGTCCACCACCCGCTACGTCGTCCTCAAGACCGGCAAGGTCACCCGCCTGCACCCGGTGCTCAACCTCTCCTCCGCGCGCCTGCTGATGAACGACGCCGACTACCAGGTCATCCAGGTCAGCGACGACATCCTCGATTCGGGCAAGCTGCCGCGCGGTCCGATCCTGGGCATCCCCTACGCGCCGGACCGCCTCCCGTCCGCCGACGAGGCCGGGAAGGCCAAGCGCTGGGCCGTCTGCGAGCAGCCCGGCGGCAAGGGCGAGACCGTCCAGGAGGCGACCTTCGTCCTCGCCCAGCGGGACGCGGCGAAGACCGACGGTTCGCGCCGCCTCGCCGGCGGTGACGTGCTGTACGTCAAGACCCGTGCCGGCCGGCGTTATCTGGTCGACTCGCGCGGCACGTCGTACGCCGTCACCGGCGCCGAGTCCGACGCGCTGACCACCGCGCTCGTCGGCTCCCGCAAGCCGCAGCTCGTCACCAAGGAGTGGCTCGGCACCCTGCACCAGGGCGCGCCCATACGCTTCCCCCAACTGCCCTCCGGTGTCGGCTCGCCCGCGAACGTCCCGGGCCAGCTCTCCGCGGAGGAGAACAAGGTCGGCATGGTCCTCCGTACCGAGACCGGGGAGGGAACCAAGCACTACGTCGTCCTGCCCGGCAAGGTGCAGCCGATCAGCGACTTCACCGCCTGGCTGCTGATCTCCTCGCCCCAGACGGCACCGCTGAACATGAACGGAAAGGCCCGCACCGTAGGCCTCCAGGACTTCACCGCCGACACCGAGCCCTTCGCCGGACAACCCGCCGACTGGCCCCGTGAGCGGGCCCGCCAGGCCAACTCCGCCTCGTCCGCCTCGGGCCGCGACACCGTCTGCAGCGTGCTGCGCGACGTGGACGACGACAACTCGACGACCCTGAGCACCTGGGCGGGCACCGACTACCCGGCCGAGATCACCGCAGACGGCACCAGCACCTACGTCACCCCCGGAACGGGCCTGCTCTACACCCAGTTCCAGGGCACCGAGACGGGCGCCGGCGCGCTCTTCCTCGTCACCGACACCGGTCTGCGGTACGCCGTCCAGGCCAACGGGGACAGCGACAGCCAGAAGTCGCACATCGGCGCCGACGGCAAGAAGACCTCGGACGGCACCCCCGAGCCCAGCGAGGCCCAGGTCAAGCTCGGTTATCAAAACGTCAGGCCCGCCGAGGTGCCCGCGGTCTGGTCGGAGTTCCTGGCGAAGGGCCCGCGCCTGGACACCAACAGCGCCCGTCAGCCGCAGGGTTCGTAGCCCGCCTCTGTTTACGGACATGATCAATAGGAGCGCCGTACGAGTGCTGCCGACGAAGGCAACCCTGCTGACCGCCGCCGTACTGCTGGCCACCCTGGGCGCGGCCCCGCCCGCACCCTCCCTCCGTCTGGACGGCAGCGGAGAGTGCACGTTCCCCGCCAAACCGATCAAGGGGACACCCTGGTCCTTGCAGCGCGTCCTGCTCGACGAGCTCTGGCAGGGCACGAACAAGGGCAACGGCGTGCGCGTGGCCGTCATCGACACCGGCGTCGACGACAAGAACCCGCAGCTCAGCGCAGTGGTGGACAAGGCGGCCGGCCGTGACTTCCTCGCCAAGGGCAAGGGCGGCGACCCGACCGACGACCAGGTCGGGCACGGCACCAAGGTCGCGGGCATCATCGCGGCCCGTCCCCGCTCGGGCACGGGCTTCGTCGGCCTCGCCCCGAACGCCACCATCATCCCCATCCGCCAGAACGACGCCGACCAGAGCGGCGACTCGGACACGATGGCCGCTGCCATCAACTACGCCGTGACGCAAGGCGCCGACGTCATCAACATCTCCCAGGACACGACGAAGCCCCTGTCGGCCACCTCCGCCCTGGCGCAGGCGGTCCGCAAGGCGATCGGCGCGGGCGTCGTCGTGGTCGCCTCCGCGGGCAACGACGGCCTGGACGGCAAGGTCAAGAACACCTACCCGGCCGCCTTTGACGGAGTACTGGCCGTGGCCTCCTCCGACCGCAACAACGAACGCGCCACCTTCTCCCAGGCCGGCACCTTCGTCGGCGTGGCGGCCCCCGGCGTGGACATCGTCTCCACCGTTCCCGGCGGCGGCCAGTGCACCGACAACGGCACCAGCTTCTCGGCCCCCTTCGTCGCGGGCGTGGCGGCCCTGCTCAAGGAGAAGTACCCGCACTGGACCTCCGCCCAGATCATCACCCGGATCGAGCAGACGGCTGAACGCTCCGTCAACGGCCACGACAACTACGTCGGCTGGGGCGTCGTCGACCCGGTCCGGGCCGTCCAGGAATCCGACACCGACGACCCGCCGTCCTCGCCCACCCCGGACCCCGGCCTCAGCAAGGCCCCGGCCCCCGACGTGGCACCGTTCTCCCTCGCGGAGACCGCCGAGGAACGCAACCAGCGGTACGCCACCTACGCCCTCGGCATCACCGTCGTGCTGGTGGCGGTCATCGCCGGCGCGGCCGTCGTCACGCGCGACCTGCGCCGTCACCGAAAGGAACCCACAGCGTGAGCTTCGGCCCGCCCCCGTCGATATACACGGAGTCCGCGCTGGCAGCGGACAAGACACGTCAGAAGCGCCGCAGACGGGTCCTGAGGACGGCCGCGGCGTCGACGGCCGCCGCCCTCTGCCTCGGCGCGGGCCTGCTGTGGTACCAGGCCGGTGACAAAGGGACCGGCAAGACGACACCGGTCGCGGTGCACCAGGCGCTCGACGAGGTCCGCGAAACCGTCGAGAAAGCCCCCGTCTCGCCCGAGGGCCAGATCGTGACCCAGCACAACGAGGAGAAGCTCTCCAAGAACACCGTGACCAGCCCACGCTACGCCCCCGGCACCTGGGCCACGGGGAAGATCGTCGCGAGGGGCGTGGCCAACCGGATCGAGGGCTACAAGATCGAGCCCACGTACGACGAGAAGGCCTGGACCCTCAAGCTGGACGGCCACCTCTGCGCCACCAGCAGGGACGTCACCGCCGACGGCCGTACAGCGGTCGTCATCCAGCCGCCCAAGGCCAAGGGCGCCAAGACCGAGGGCGTCTGCGACCAGGTGGTCTTCCTCGACCTCGACACGGGCAAGAAGCTGTGGCAGGAGAAGATGCCCGCGGCCGACTTCGCCTACGTCACCAACACCAACCTCACCCTCACGAAGGGCGTCGTCGCCGTGGCGTGGGGCCATGGCTCGGTGGCGTACGACATGAAGACCGGCAAGCGGCTCTGGAACACCACCTCGGTCTCCCAGTGCCACGACAAGGGCTTCGCCGGCGGCCGCGCGCTCCTGGCACTGGTCACCTGCGGTGAGGAGTCCGACGCCAGCTACCGCGTGGAGAAACTGAACCCGCGCACCGGCAGGACCCGGTGGACGTACAAGCTCGCCGACGGCGTCCAGGACGTCTACCTGCCCTCCTCCGACCCGCCCGTCCTGGCCGTGGCGGCGGGCGACAGCGAGGTCACCGACCTGATCACACTCGACGCCGACCGCGGCAAACGCCTGGCCACCATCTCGATGGGCGGCTACGAGCCCAAGTGCGGCAAGCGGTACTCCTTCGCGGACTACTTCGGCACGGTGGACAACTGCGACGGCCTGGTCGTGGGCCGCAGCCGGCTCTACGTCATGAGCAAGGAGCAGACCGACATCAAGCAGCCCTCCGACTGGATCGTGGCCTTCGACGTCGACAAGGGCACCTCCACGGGCAAGTTCGAGGGCCGTCCCTTCCAGATGGTCGTCCCCCTCCGCACGAGCGGCGACGACCTGCTCATCTACCGCAGCAGCATCGACACCGTCCAGCCCGCGGCCGTGGTCAGCTGGAACCCCAGCACCGACAAGGAGACCCCGTACCTCCTCTTCCGGCTCCCGGAGGACGACGAGTACGAACTCAGCGACCCGGAGAAGACGGAGATCACCTACGAGCAGGGCCACGTCTTCTTCGCACCGCGTGAACTGGTCCGGGACGACGACCACCCGACGTATCCGGCGCTGTCGGTCCTCGGGGTCGGGACGGCGGGCCTCAAACACTGAGGTGAAACGGGCCGCCGGGGGCGGCACACGCGCGTGCCGCCCCCTCACCTGCCTCTGGCGGTGTTTCGCCCTCTCCGCTACTCGGTCGGCAGTCCGCCGTTGTGCGGCGCGGGCTCCAGGTCGAACTCCCCGTCACGCGCACCGAGTACGAAGGCCCGCCACTCCGCCTCCGTGTACCGCAGCACGGTCTTCGGGTCGAGCGAGGACCGCATGGCCACGGCCCCGCCGGGGAGGTAGGCGATCTCGACCCGCTCCTCGTGCTCCTCCGTACCGGGCGCGCACTGCCACTCGACGTCTGAGATGTCGAGGGCGTACAGCTCGTCCCGCTCGCGCTCCTTGCGCGCCTTGATCTCCTCAGCCGTCTCGGTCATCCCGCAGCGACCCCTTTTCCCGACGTACGAACGCTGTGTCGGTCACAGTACTGGTCCCCAGAACTTCCCTGTCCCCCCTTTGCAGTTGGAAGCGCCACGTCAAGTGACTAGAGTGGCTCCGGGTGCCACACATGTGGTACCGCACGGGGGCGGTGCGACGCTGCGACGGCGCGTCGCGCGAGAGCGCAGCAGGTCTTGCCCGCCAGGAGGGCCCGGACAGCCGTCCGGGTGAACCCGTCGCGGTGGTGAAGGTCACCGCCGCTTCAACAGGAGGGCAAGAACGTATGGCTTCGGGCGTTGACCTCAGCGCACACGCGCTCACAGGTCTGGCGAACGACATCCGCGACTTCCACCACCAGGTGAGTGAGCGGGTCACCTCACTCAACCGAGTCGTGGACATGATCCAGGCCGGCTGGAAGGGTGCGGCGGGCAAGGAGTTCGACACCGTTCAGCAGGGTGTGAACAAGAACCTCAAGAAGCTCCAGGACGATCTCGTCGACCTCGAAGAGGCGATGAGGGCGAGCATCGGCGGCTTCACCGACCAGGAGCAGGAGCGCATCTCCGACATCCGGAAGGTGGACAACTCCTACGAGGTCACGAGCCGCATCACGGACCTCGCCTGAGCCCGACGCCGCATCCACGAGGGAGATACGTTTCATGAGCTACGACGCCGACCGTACCGCCGTAAACTACGACACCGTCACGCAGGCCGCCAGCGACGTCCGCAACACCGCCAAGAACCTTGCGGAGCAACTCGAGACCCTCATGCGCAGGGTCAAGGCCGTGGCCGAGACCTGGGAGGGTGAGGCGAAGACGGCCTACACCGAGATCCAGCGGGACAGCAGCGACCAGATGGACCAGATGGCCCAGAAGCTGGCCCGCATCGCCCAGCTCCTGGACGACTCGGTCATCGGCTACCAGGACACGGACAAGGGGAACGCGGCGCGCTTCCGCATGCTGATGGGCTGACCCGGCCCAACCGAGAGGGGAGGCGGCGCTGAGCCGCCTCCCCTTGCCGTTTCCCGCTGCACGCTCAGCTACCACGACGATTCGGGTTGATGGATGTCTCGGACACCGCTCACGACAACCGCAGGCAGGTACCACCACCACTACGGCACCCATTCGGGCGGGGGTGGTCCCGTGGCGTGGTGGGAGTGGCTCATCCTGATCGCCAGCGTGATCCTGTTGATCTGGCTGCTGGTCAGATACCGGACGCGGGAGTAGCGGCAGCGGGGGGCAGGACGGGCGACGAGCAGTGGTGGCGCGCGGCGGAACGCTTGGCGAACTGCCGCAGGTCTTGCCACTCCCGCGGCGTGAGCGGCTGGGAGTCGAAGCGGCGGTCGGAGCCCTCCGGCGGAGACACCGTGTAGAGCCCCATGCCCTGCGCTCCCGTGCACGTCGCCGTCCCCCATGCCGTGCCGCCCCGGAGCCCCGAGGGCTTGTCGAAGCCGCCGTAGGCGCCGTCGTAACGGGTCTCGGCGGTGTTGGCGAACGGGCCGTACGAGGCCATCAGCCGCAATTCGTCTCCCAGCACGCAGAACTCGACCGGGGCCGTCCGCGCTGCTGTTTCCCGTACCCGCGATTGCGAGCGGGTGCCCGCGCAGGTGCCTTCGGCCCGGTCGGCGCTCTTGCGGGCGGTCGTCGACCGGGAATCGACCTTGGAGATCGTGCTCCCCGGCTCGGCTGTACAGCCGAGCTTCCCGGCTGCCTTCCGTGCCGTTTCCGTGGCGATACGAGCAAGCCGGGCCCCGGCCGAGGAACTGGCGCTGTCGGTGTCGGTGTCCGCATCGGCGGTGACCAGGATTCCGCTGCCCCGGCTGGGCTTCCAGTTCGTGCAGTCCAACACGACCGACACACCGACGCTGCCCTCCGGCTCGGCGACGAGAAAGCCCGACCAGCCGTTGCCGAGCGGTATCGGCAGCACATCGTCGCCTTGTTGAAAGGTGTAGACGCCGAAGGGACTGATACTGCCGGCGGACGGCTCGATGTGCACCTCGACCCCATTGACCTGGCAGGCCACCGACAGGCCTCCCGGTTCACTCACATCGGACGACGGATCGTAGTGCCATGTGGACAGCTTCAGGCCGGCCTGCCCACCCAGGCGCGCGTGCTTCCCGCTCATCGCCAGCGTGTCGTCGACCGGCAGCATCCCGCCACACGCCCTGCCGACCCGGGCGGACGGCGCGAAGTTCCAGTACCAGGCGTAGCCGCCGGCCAGGAGGGTCAGTATGGTCACCATCGTGACGATGTAGGTGCGTCGTATTCTCATGGCTCTCAGCCTGTGAAGTACACGCCGGAAGTTGCCTTCGGCGTTTCGGATGCCGTTACAGACGTAGAAGGCGTCAGCTCTCGTCAAGAGGCAGAGGTCTCATCTTTTCCGGCGATGGGAACCTGATTTTGTTGTTACACTTGAGGGCTTTCGCCATCTTCAGGGAAGAGCGGAAGAGAGTCCTGAATCGAGCTTCCACGGAGAGATCCAGGTCGTTGTAGAGGCTGCCCGTTACTGGTAGTGGAGCATCCTCGTCCTGCGACTTGCACGGAAAATAGACGTCGGCGCTTCCTGATTCGGTGGTCGCCTGTATACCCGAACCGAGCTTGTAGGCTTTATAGGAGCTGAAGCTTCGGTTCTCCTCTTCCGGGAAGAGGCTGTCCAGTCCCGGTGTGAATTTGATCCACAGGGCATCATCTCCGGATGCCGGAGCATCGTCAATGGCGATCCGACATACGTATGCGGCATGGTTGTCGTCCAGTAGAGTCTTCGCCGCAGAAGCGTGTGATTCCTTCGACGTCGAGACGTCATATGCGCGACTAAAATTGTCGCTTTCCTGAGCTTCCTTGACGGTGGCAGAGTCAAGAATGCCACCGCATGCATTTTTCAGAGCATCGGCCCCACGAGGCGGCTTGTCTTCTCCGCATCCAGCGCACGCAAGCAAAATAAGGGTTGCTCCCAGGGTGACAACGCGATAGCGACTCACCGGCGACTCCGTCCGTGCGGTCTGATGTATTTGCACCGCGGTCGTTTCAAGCCTCAGCTCCGGATATCCATCAAGCTTTGGACGGCATCCTGAAGTCATTTGGCAAGTCCGCATCGTTTGTGCAAGCCAGCGCTTTGGCCAGAGCAAGGCCTCCGGAGTGCATGACAATCAGGTTGTTCTTCCGCACCTGAGCAGGGCTGCCGTCCGGTTCATAGCGATTGTTCGTCTCGCCACGAATCACGAATGTCTCCCTGCTGCCATCGGAATCGAACTTCGTACTGGAGCATTTCAGGTAGATGACAGCCCGCTGGCTACTGGCCAGTGCTAGCGCACCCATGTGATATGGGGTAAAGACCGAAGCCACCTTGTCGCTCTGGGGAACGTCACTGGAGCGGGAAAACGAGATGGTCAGATCGCTGAGATCCTTCTTGGACCCATAAACCCAACAGAGCCCCGTCTTGCCTCCTCTTTCGGCGCCATTGCTTCGATAATTCGAAACAATCTCCTTCGCCGCCCCGGCAGCTCCACCATCGGGAGACGAAGTCCGGAAGGAGTCCGATCCGACGAGCTGTTTCACTGCGCTCGCGGCGGAACTGTTCAAAGCGCCGTAGCAGTCACGCTCACCTGCCCTGACGCTCTCGGCTTCGTCCCCGCCGTCCTCGGAGCACGCCGAGGCGCCGACAACGACCAGCAATGCCAGGGCCAGAGATGCCGCGCCGCTACGCACAGAAACGGCAGCCATTTCTGTCCTCTCGCTCAGATAAATCAGGCCTGCAATTTTCGACTCAAGCGCGAGCTTTCCAGGCAGGAGAGCTGCTTTGCCAGCCTGTACGACGTCTCGTTGAGCAGCTGCATGTTTCCCTTGTAGGAAACCTTTCCACGACCTGCCGGCGAGTACCGGAATTCCGTCTCGACAACCGAAGCGGCGCGCTTTCCGGTGACAGAACTCGACCGGGCACACCGGAAATGCAGCTGTGCGCCCAGGTCAGAGGCTTCGCCACGGAGGCCTACATTGAAGCCGACGTTGCCCCTGAGCCGCTTGTCCGGCGGTGCGGGCAGTTCCGGAAGCACCTTGAAGGAAAGGCTGATGTGCTGTTCGTTGCGCACGTTCTCCGAATCGATCGAGCAGAGCAGGTGCTGCTTTTGGGTAGGGCTTCCCTCGAGCTATTCCGAGACGTTGGTGGGCAACGTGAGGTTTCCGGACGCGGGGCTGCTGGAGAAATCCTCGGTACCCGCAACGGTCTCCAGAGTATGTGCCGACGTCTCCGACATGCCACCACACACATCTCGGGCCGACTGATAAGGATTTTCGGTCTTATCGGTCCCGCTACTGCATCCAGTGGCGAACAGAAGCGCGGCCAAGGCAATCGCCCACCGTGTCTGTTTCGAATAGGCTTCGTGTGCCTTCCGCATACATCAATCCGTATCCGTCGAGCCTTGAATTCCAGGAGGAGTTGCCAAATAGACAGATAGCGGAGACGTCGCCCCGTGCTGCGTGTTCAGAGCAGAGGTCTTCCGCCCCGCACTAATCGTCGGACAGCTTCGGCGGGCCTACGGGCAGCTTCACCGGGGTGGAACAATGGGCGCCATCCTGGGCGTGTTTGGCGAAGGCGACGGCGATCTCCGCGAGGTCCGTACGGCGTGACGAAGCGTCTGTGCTGGAATCGGAGGCGACGGTAATGGCCAGATTTCTCGCTGCCGTGATCTTCGATCCCTGTGGACTGCACTTCAGATAGATGGCAGCGGAGTTAGCGGCAGAGATGCCCTTGCCATCCCCACCGACGGAGAAATGCATGCGGCCGCTCGAGGGGCCGATGTCTCCGTTCTCGGACAAAGACTTCTCCCAAGTGCTGATATCCCCACTTTGGGCGAGTTCGGCGGTCGCGGTGAGCCGCGTCTTGCCGTCGACCGTGACGAAGCAGGAGGAACGGTAGCTATCGGTGGCCGAGGAATCCGTCGAACGAGAGCTGATGGTGTCCCCCGAGCCGGCGGTCCGGACAAGCGCCTTCCAGGAGTTGGATCCGGAGGCGAGCTCCGGGCAGGCATTTTGCAGTGAGGCGGACTGCGGAGTGGCCTCTGATGTCATGTCCGCGACTAGATAGCCCAAAGCGCCACCGATCAACAGGGTGAGCGCCGAAGCGAGGGCCAGATGCCTCTTGTCGAATGTCTTTTTCATCGTGTCCATGGAGTCGCTACTAGTCCTTCGGCATCCGGGACGCTTCACCCGCAAAGTATTTATCCACGTCGTCCTTTGCCGCGCCGAACCCGTCGTCGACGGCCGTGGCTGCAGTGGATTGGTAAAGTCCCAGGTCGGGGCTGTGGCGCAGGTCTGTCGCCGAAATCGATTGCTTCGTGGTGGTGACCGTGTCGTTCTTGAGATCTTCCCAGCTCGCCCCGTTCCGGTAGACCTGGTCCGCGAGGTGATCATGCTGATTGGAGCCGACGATACCGTTGAGGATTTCTCCTGTAGCGGTGCCGAGAAGGCCGCCCGCGACGGTACCGGAAGGGCCTGCGAACGGTGCTGTACCGAGGCTGACTCCGATGCCTGCTAGGCTGCCCGCCCAGGTTCCCGCCTTTCCGAGAGCGTCGTTGTAACTGCCATCGCTTTCGACGATCTTGTTCTCAAGCGCGTAATCGCGACCGGCGCCGATAATGCCTTCGATCTCGCCGGCATCCTTGGCGAAGCTGGTTACGGCACTATTCATGGCATCCCGATGGTTGGGGGAAAGGTGGTTGACGTAGATTTCGGGATGCTGGGCGTGGAAGTCGATGATACTTGCCGTGTACTGGTGCTGGCCCAGATTCACCGCCGCGTACCCGTCGGGATCCTGCGCGACGGTGTGCAAAAAGCGTGTGACGTCACGCTCGTGCAGTCCGGCGCTCGCTCCGTTGTTCGGGAACATGGTGTCCAGGGACCCCTTGTTGGGATCCAGGGCCCGGTGGATGTCGGGCATGTACTCCGCAGAGATCTTGCCGAGGCTGCCTGCCATGCCGTCCCGAACGAGATCAGGGTCCTTGGACATGCTGGTCACGATGCGCTTCATGATTTCAGCCTGGTCCTTGGAATGAACCGAAGTCTCGGGGGAAGGACCGTCTTCGTAATTGTGGCCGGTAGTGGCGGCCTCCAGTGCGTGCCCGAGTGAGTCGAAGCCAGGAAGACCCTGCTTCTGGTCGGGATTGGGTACGAAGCTCGCGCTGTCCTGCGGCCAGATCCTGGGTTCCGGACCGTTCTTGGTCTCGACTCCGGTGAGGTAGTTGAAGTGCTCCTTGTCATGGAAGAAGTCGGTCGACGCATGCGGGTTGTGACCCAGGGCTTCCAGGAAACCCGTCATCGGGTCCTTGCCGTCGTCGTTCTTCGTCGCACCGAAGTTCAGAGCGTCGTAATACTGTCCGCCGTGTGACCACAACTGAGGAGCATTGGTGTTCTTCTCGTAATTGATCAGCTTATCGCCATAGTCGTTCAAGAACTTCGAGTCGAATTCCCCTTGCCGCATCAGGCTGCTGGTGATTTGGAAGCCGTACGGACCAGTCGTTTCCTTGGTCGGATCAGTGATGAACTGCTGATCGCCCAGGTCGATGACGTCCTTCTTCCACTGTTGCATCTGGGGACTGTTTGAGTGTGACGCCTCGGCCAGCGTGAGACTGAGGTTCTTCTGCAGGTCCTTGAGTGTGGCCAGTTCCTTCTTCGGCATGTTGCCCTGATGGGAATCCACGACAGCTGCCCAGAAGGTCATGGTGCCCTTGCCACCCATGCCTGTCGCCACCTTCTCGGCGAACAGCCTGTCTCCAGTGTGCTGCTTGAGAAGCTGGTCCGCGTGAGCGAGTTCGGCGGGTGACGCGTCGGCGCCCTTCTTCGAGATGGAGACGAACTCCTTGGCGTCTGCCACCTCCTGCGCCTTCTCGGCGTCCTTCAGGGAGCTGTAGTCGGTGCCCGAGAAATTGTTCTCATCCTTGCCGACCAGTGTGCGCAGTGCGCGGGAGGCGATGTCATCGGCGTCGTTCGCCTTGTCGAGTGCGGCCTTGACATCGGCACGGACCTTGTCGAAGTCCGCTTCTTTGGGATCGGGCCCGTCGTAGTCCTTGCCGCGACGGTCGGGATGGACCAAGTAGCTGACGGCCCCGCCCGAGTCGACGCGGATGCCCTTGGCAGGAGCGTCGTCGACGACATCGTTGAGACTCTTCTTGGCCGCCTTGAACTCGCTCAGCGCGTCGCGAAGAATGTTCCGGATACTCTCGGCTTCCTTGACCGCGTCCCCGAACTCCTTCGAGGTCTTCTTGACGAAGGGCAGGGTGATGCCGGCATTCTCGCCCTTCCAGTCGGCTTTCTCGGCCTTGCGCTGTAGCCCGTTCTCCGCCTTTTCCTGCAGAGTCGTCAGCTTCTTGACCGTCTCCGTCCAGTCATCGACGGCATCCTGCATGCTTCCCAGGCGGGCCTGGAGCAGCTGGTCGAAACTCACCATGATGAATGCCTCACTTGAAGTGCTTGTCGATATCTTCGACGGAGAGGTTGGTCACGAGGACTTCTTCGTGCTTCTTGTGGGTGATGACGGTGTCCTCGAGATGGTTGTGGATGTGCGCGCATGCACTCAGCAGCGCTTCCGCCTGTGACCGCCACGTGTCCCATGCCGAGTACAGCGCCAAGCCGGTCTTGAAGCCGTCATCGGTCAGGTCGGTCGACGCCGTGCCCGTCTGAGCGCCCGCGTGGAAGGCATCGGTCTCAAGGTGGTGGTACAGCTCCTGCGCCTCATTGCCCACGGCCTTCAGGTCCGGCGACGTCACGGTGTAGTCCGAGCCTCCTCCTCCACCCCCGCTTGCGGCGAGTTGGTTGAGCTCCATGCTGCTGTGCTGGCGGGCCGCGGCCTTGCTACGGGCCTGCCCCCACATCTCATCGAACGACACGGCGGTCCCTTCGGATGTCACTGGCGACTGATCGGTTGCGTGCTCGCTCGCTCACGGGTGTTGTCCCGGGCGGGGCGCTCCCTCGGTTGGGGTGCCAGTGACGTGGCCTTGGGGTGGACAGAAGGACGGGTACTGCTGCTGTTGTTGGTGTGGTGCGTACGGTTGGTACGCGGGCGGCGTCGGCGGCGCGGCCGGAGCTGGAGTCGACCGGCGGCGGCGTGCGCGGAGTACCGGGACGGTGACGCCAACCCCCAGGAGTGCGGCGGCAGCGATGCCCAGGCCGATCCACAAGGAGGTGTTTCCGTCGTCACCCGACTTGGATGCCGTCGCTCCTGGCTTGGCAGCGTTCTTTCCGGCGCCTGCCGAGCCGGGGGACTCGGAGGCCTTGGCGGACGGGGACTTGGAGGCTGCGGCGGCCAGTTCGGGGAGCGGGTACTCGTCCGCCGGACCCGGGTCGCCGGGGTTCTGCAGGGCAGCACGGGGGCGGACGATGCCGTATCCGAAGTCGTCGTTCCGGGTCCAGCTCTTCTCGTTGCCCTTCATCGTGTTGATGAGGACACGCAGCACCTGGTTGTTCGTCCAGCCGGGGTGCTTGGACCAGATGAGGGCGGCGGAGGCGGAAGCGATGGCGGTGGCGTCGCTGGTGCCCTGACTCTTGCAGATCTGGCTTCCGCCGAGGCAGGCGTGGAACATGTCGACGCCGGGAGCGGTGACATCGACCTCCGAGCCGTGCTGGGAGAACGCGGCTCGCTTGATCTTCTGAGTGATCGCGCCCACTCCCACGACGCCCGCAGTGGAAGCCGGGTACTCGGGGAGGTTGGAGGTGTCGCCGCTGTTGCCCGCGGCAGCGAAGACCAGCTTCCCCTTGGCGATGGCGTACTTGACGGCGGCTGCCAACTCCGGCGTACTGACGTTCTTTCGACCGGGTGAGTTACCGGCGCCCATGGAGATGTTGATGATCTGAGCCTTTGCGTCCGCCGCGTAGCGGATGGCCCTGGACATCGTCGCGGCGTACTCGGATCCCTCGTCGACCTGGCCGAACTGCTCGGTCGAGTAGCGCATACGGATGGGAAGGATCTTGGCTCCTGGGGCGAGCCCGTGCGACCCGTCCAGTGAACCCCGCGCGCCTGTGGCCGCGATCAGCGCGGCCATGTCGGTGCCGTGGCCGGCGATGTCGGTGTGCTCGTCGCCGCGCTGGGTCGAGTAGTCCTTGCCGTCCAGCACCTGACCCTTGAGGTCCGCCAATGAGTCGTCGACTCCCGAGTCGATGACGGCCACCGTGATGCCACGACCGGTGCTTGTCTGCCACATCTCGTCGGCGTGCATGGCGTCGAGATGCCACTGGCGTGCCCGGACGGACTCCGCATGGGCGGGGGTGGCGGCAACCCCGACGAGCAGCAGGCCGAGAACAGCCGACGCCGTCGGCAGGGGCCGCAGTGTCCGCTTGTCTCTGGTACGCATAAGCCTTCCTGGGGAGAGCGTCTCGGACTCAGTCGATCACTGGAGGAAGAGTCCGGCGATTGTCCCGGGTCCAGGTCTCTTCGTCCTCGGCGAGGTAATCCGGGCGTTCCCCCTCCTGCTGCTGGCCCTTGCGCGAGTTGGAGGGACGACCTGTCGCTCCCGTGCGGCCGGCCGCCGAACCGTGCCCTGCTTCAGCGGCATTGGACGACGGTCGGACGAGTCCCGAGCCGCCAGCGGTGAAGGGACGTCCGCTGGTGCGCCCGGGCTGCCCCGGACGGTTACCGACGACGCCGCCCGTCTCCGAGGCCAGGCGACGGCCGCCGACCAGGCCGCCGCCGGAGCGCGCCCCCCCACCGGCGGGCGAACCCGGGGACATGCCCCGCCCCATGGGCGTGCGACCTTGCGTGTTTTCCTTGCCGATGACCGTTCCACGCGGTATGCCGTTCGCCGCGCGTCCGGGATTCGTGACCGGGCGCCCCCCTACGATGCCCGTCTCACGCGGCATCCGGGGCACGCTTCCGGTCGGTCTTCCCAATCCGGGCACCTGGGGCAGACGTCCGGAGGCGGGCACACGCCCGGGGGAGGGCAGGACGGGTTCACGCCCCCCACCGCCGAATGTAGGCGGCACGGCGATTGGCTGGTCAGGCAGCGGCACCCCTGGGTGCGGCAGACGGGTTTCGGCGGGAGCCGGGGAAGCAGGTGGCGCAGTCCGCGGCAGCGTGTCTGCACCGTCGATGTCCAGGGAGACCGGTTGCGATTGCTGCGCGTGGTGGCCGCCCAGGCCCGGGGAGGCTTGGCCGGTGGCGACGGGCGAGCCCAGATGCGTGGCGGTGTGGGACACGGTTCCGCCCCCGTGCGCGGCAACGTAGCCGCTCCCCGAGCTGCTGCTGCCGCCACTCACGTAAGTGCTGCTACCGGACACATGGCTCTTGTCGTCGCCGCGCCACCAGTCATTGGAGCCCGTGTTCCCGGCCGGCGGCGTAAACGTAGGCGGCGGCACACTGTTCACCTGCTGCGCCGAGTACTCGTACGACTGCGCCAGCTTTCGCATCTGCTGGGCCGCCTCGGCGCGAGCCCCGTCGATGCGGGCCTGGGCCGCTGTCGCGTCGGACTGGGCGGACGTCGCCAGTTTCCGCGCGTCGGGGTCGTTATGGGCGCCCGGCTGCCTGGCCGCCGCGATCGTCGCGTGGGCGTCGGCGAGGTCCGCCTTGGCCTGGGTCGTCTCCGAGGTGTCAGGCATGGCGGCCTTCGCCTCGGTGATGGCCTGAGACACCGTCCCCATCCAGCTCGAGGCCACCTCGGCGTACTGCCCGAGCCGGAGGGTTGCGCTCGCCGTCTGGCCGCCCCAGTCCCGGAAGGAGTCGCCTGCCTGACCCTGCCACTCCAGACTCTTTACGTGAGCCATGAGGTCGTCGCCGATCTTGGTGATCGTCGAGGCGGCCTTGGCGAGTTTTCCGGCGAGGTGGGAGGCGCCGGCCGAGCTGGCTTCGTCCAACATGGCCGCCAGTTGCTCGTGGGTCATGGACTCGAAGTCCGTACGAGCGAGTTCCGGTTCTCGCCGCGCGGGCTGCTCACCCATTACAGGCCCTCCTCGCTCTCCGCCGCAGGCGTCGACGTGGGCGACGCGGTCCGCTGATCGGCGTACGGATCCCGGTCAGCCACGTAGTACTTCTCGGTCTGCGCGTTGACCTGCTTCATCCGCGCCCGGATGTCCTCGTCCAGGTTCGCGTAGCCCACCCGCGACGCGTGCACCGCCAGCCCCATCCCCTCGATCTGAGCGCTGAGCGCTTTGGAGAGGTTCTCCAACTCGTCATGGACGAGGGTGTACGAGTCGTAGAGGAACTGTGCTTCCTTGAAGTCGGAGGAGCCCAGCTGGGCGCGGGACAGGCGGTCCTGGCCGACCTTGCCCGGGGCTGCCTCCGACTTGTCGAGCTCGATCAGAAGCTCGTCGACGCGCTTCTTGAAGTTCTTCATGGCGGTGTGCTGGATGTCCAGCGCCATCTGCGGGTTCACCCCGGCCAGGCTGTCGAACGACTTGCCCGTGTCCGGTGCGTCATGGACACCGCCCGTTCCGCCGCCCCCGTTCGAACTCACCTCAGCTGCCTCCCCGTTCTCCCCATTCGCTTCGTTCGCTCGTTCATTCGAACGAAGTAAAGACTCGATCAATCACTCTAATGGCGTTGCGGAAGCAACCCCACCTGAATCAGCGACGCACCGCGCTTGCGTGACACGAACACGCCGCGGCCGGGTGGCATCGGGCGGGCTCGGACGTTGCCCAGGATGTCGCCCTCGCTCGGGTCGCCGGACAGGACGAGGCCCTGTGCGCCGAGCTCCTTCACACGCTGCATGAAGGACTCGTACATCGCGCGCGAGGCACCGGCCTGGCTACGGGCGATGATGAACTTGACGCCGACATCGCGCGCGAAGGGCAGGTGCTCCACCAACGAGGCAAGTGGATTACCCGAGTTGGTGGCGACCAGTTCGTAGTCGTCGATGATGACGAACAGCTGCGGACCGTTCCACCAGCTGCGGTCGCGAAGCTGCTGCGGCGTGATGTCCGGCTTCGGCGCACGCATCTCCATGAACTGGCGGATCGCGTCCATGTGGACCTGCATCGCCGACGCCATCGGGGCGTACTCCAGCAGATGTTCCTCCGACACGGCCTCCAGCATCGTGCGCCGGTAGTCCCCGACGACGATCCGGGCCTCGGCGGGTGTGTAGCGTTCCGCGATCTGCTTGGCGATCAGGCGCAGCAGGTTCGTCTTGCCGGACTCGCTCTCGCCGAAGACGAGGAAGAACGGGTCGGAGTCGAGGTTGACGAACACCGGCTCCAGGTTCGCCTCGTCGATGCCGATCGCGATGCCGTGCTGCGGGAACTCGAAGCCCTTGGGGAGCTGGTCGGCCGGCAGCTTGCGCGGCAGAAGACGGACCGTGGGGGCCGCCGGGCCCTGCCAGTTGGCCTTCGCCGCCTGGACGAGCTGCGTCGTCGCCTCGGCCAGATCGTGCGATGAGGGCGAGGAGTCGATGCGCGGCAGGGCCGTCATGTAGTGCAGCTTCTCCGGCACCTGGCCACGGCCGGGGACGCCCGACGGCACGTTCACCGCCACCTTGCGGTCGAACTCGGAGTCCATCGGGTCACCCAGCCGCAGCTCCAGTCGGCCCAGGATCTGGTCCTTGAGGGCCGCCCGGACCTCCATGTACCGGGAGGCGGAGACGACGACGTGGATGCCGTATCCCAGACCGCGGCCCGCGATGTCGTTGACGACACCCTCCAGGCCCTCGAAGTCCGTCTTGAAGTTGCCCCAACCGTCGATGACCAGGAAGACGTCACCCCAGGCCTCACCGGGCAGCTCACCCGCCGCGCGGCGCCTGCGGTACGTCGCGACGGAGTCGATGCCGTTGGCACGGAAGAACTGCTCGCGGCGGTTGAGGATGCCCGCCACCTCCGCGACCGTACGGCGGACCCGCTCGGGGTCCAGCCGGGACGCGGCCCCGCCCACGTGCGGTAGGTCCGACAGGGCTGCCAGACCACCGCCACCGAAGTCCAGGCAGTAGAACTGCACCTCGTGCGGTGTGTGTGTGAGCGCGAAGGACGCGATCAACGTGCGCAGCAGCGTCGACTTTCCGGACTGCGGTCCGCCCACGACCATCATGTGGCCCGCCGCGCCGGAGAAGTCCCGGAACAGCACCTCGCGCTTCTGCTCGAACGGCTTGTCGATCAGGCCGATCGGCACCGTCAGACCGCCCAGGCGTGTGTACTCGGGCGCCTGAAGGCCGCGTTCCGGGGACACGGACAGTGTCGGCAGCAACTGGTCCAGCGTGGGCGCCTGGTCCAGCGGGGGAAGCCACACCTGGTGCGCGGGCACCCCCTGGCCCTCCAGCCGCTGCACGATGACGTCCAGCACCGTGTCGGCCAGCGCGTCGTCCTCCGGACGGGCGGCCGGTGCCTGCGCCGGGTCGGGGGCCACGTAGGCCACCGGCACGGGAGGCGCGGTGAAGAGGGCTGGCCGGCGCTCGACGGGCAGGCTGCCCTGCGCGACCTCGGGACCACCCGTTCGGTACGTCCCCGACACGTACGCCGCCTTGAAGCGCACCATCTCGTCCGTGCCGAACTTCAGATACCCGGAGCCGGGGACGGAGGGGAGGTGATATGCGTCGGGCACGCCCAGGGCCGCCCGGGACTCGGCCGCGGAGAAGGTCCGCAGACCGATCCGGTACGACAGGTAGGTGTCCAGCCCCCGGAGACGGCCCTCCTCCAGGCGCTGCGAGGCGAGCAGCAGGTGCACACCCAGGGACCGGCCGATGCGGCCGATCTGGATGAACATGTCGATGAAGTCCGGCTTGGCCGTGAGGAGTTCGCTGAACTCGTCGATCACGAGGACGAGGGACGCCAGCGGCTCCAGGGGCGCACCGGCGGCGCGGGCCTTTTCGTAGTCGTGGATGTTGGCGTAGTTCCCGGCCGAGCGCAGCAGCTCCTGACGCCGCTGCAACTCACCCCGGATCGCGTCGCCCATGCGGTCGACCAGCGTCAGATCGTCGGCCAGGTTGGTGATCACAGCTGCGACGTGCGGCATCTGGGACATGCCGGCGAAGGTCGCGCCGCCCTTGAAGTCGGCGAGGACGAAGTTCAGCGTCTCGGAGGAGTGGGTGACCGCCAGGCCCAGTACGAGGGTGCGCAGCAGCTCCGACTTGCCGGAGCCAGTGGCGCCCACGCACAGGCCGTGCGGGCCCATGCCGTCCTGGGCCGCCTCCTTGAGGTCGAGCATCACGGGCTGGCCGTCCTCGCCGACACCGATCGGCACGCGCAGCCGCTCCGGGACGGAACGCGGCCGCCACGTGCGGGTGACGTCCACGGAGGCGGCGTCGCCCAGACCCAGGAGGTCGGTGAAGTCCAGGTTGGCGAGCAGCGGTTCGTCGTCGTCCCCGCCGCCCATGCGCAGCGGCGCGAGCTGCCGGGCCAGCGCCTCGGCGGCAGGCAGGGACAACCCGTCGGGCACCCCCTCGAAGGCGACACCGCCGCCGGAGTCCAGCCACAGCCGGTCCGGGCGAACGACGATCGACAGGTCGCCGCGAGGCTGGTCGAGCTCCCCGGGGACGACCTCCACGATCGTCACCCCCTGAAGACCCTCAGCCGCGGCGAACGCCGACGTGGGGGGCACCATGCCGCCGTCCAGGACCACCAGGATGTGCGGCTGGTCCAGCATGGGCTGGCCGTCGCGGCTGAACCGGGGGCGGCCGTCCAGTCGGCCCGCGAGCAGCTGCTCCAGTTCGCCCAGGTCGTCACCGAAGAGACGGCGCGTGCCCGCCCCGTCGAACTGGCCCGCCAACTGGCAGTGCGGCAGCCACTTCGTCCAGTCCCAGCGGGCCACGGAACCCGGCGAGGTCACCACGGCCACGACCAGGTCGTCGGGGGAGTGCAGGGTGGCCGCCTGCGACACCAGCGCACGTGCCGCCGACTGGGTGCACTCCGCGTCGCCGGACACCGTCACGTGGTAGAAGGCACGCAGCGAGACCGCCACCGGCAGGCCGTCCAACTGGCCGTGCACCGCCAGGAACCGCTGCATGGCGCCCGCGCACAACGGCTCCAGCTCGTCCACCGGCGCGGTGTGCGGCGCCACCAGGGGAGTGGACAGCTGCTGCGGTCCCAGCCCTATGCGGACCTGCCCGAAGTCGAGGTCCCCGACGCGCCGCTCCCACACCCGGCTGCCCTCGGCGACCACCGACCAGAGCTGCTCCGGCGACGGATGCAGATACAGCTGCGCGTCACGCTGCCGCAGCGCGGTCTTGCGGACCGAACGCCGGGTCTGCGCGAGGTAGCGGAGGTAGTCGCGGCGCACATCGGCCATTTGCCCTTGCGTACCCCGGCGGTAGCGGACGATCTGCGAGACCACCATCGCGGCCGTCGACATCAGCATCACCACGCCCATGATCCGCATGAACGGGTGGGCGTTCGGCGACGCGAAGTAGAACACCACCGACGAGCCCATGCCGAGAGTCGGCAGGACCTGCATCAGCATGCCCTCCTGCTGCCCGCGCGGCAGCTCGGGAGGAGCCTCCAATTGCAGCTCATCCACGGGCACTTCGGGCGGTAGGGTGCGCGGCGGGCGCTTGATGACGATCTGGCTCACCGGAGCATCAATCCCCTATACGGACGATCGGTTGATCACCGGCACCCCCGTGGCGACGGTCGTCCTCCGTGTGCAGGCGATCCTACTTGTCAGCACTGACACCACCTGCCGGTAGGGTGACGCCCGCAGCGTACGCATCCGCGAACAGGGGGCCAGTGAAGGTGAGTACGACCGCGACGACGGGATTCTGCAGGGTCACGGTGGTGGCGCCCGACAGCCGGATCGACGTGGCGCTGCCGGTGGACATCGCCGTCGCCGACGTCTACCCGGAGATCCTCCGCCTCACGGGCCAGACCCAGCCGGCCGGGACCCCGACCGGCTACCACCTGGTCCGCCGCGACGGCAGCGTCCTCGACGGCGCCCGAACCCTCGCGGACGAACGAGTGCTCGACGGCGAGGTGCTCAGCCTGCGTCCCTTCGCCGAGTCGCTTCCGCCCGCGGTCTACGACGACGTCTCGGACGCCGTCGCCTCCGCCGTGGTACGCGACCGGCACCTGTGGAGCGACGACCTGCTGCGCGTGGCGGGCCTGACCGGCGGCGCGCTGTTGCTGCTGCTGTGCGGCTTCGTGCTCTGGTACGCCGATCCCGTGCGCCACGACATGAACGGGCTGCCAGGCATCATCGCCGGAGGTCTCGGCCTGTTGCTGACCGCTTTCGCGGGCGTACGCGCGCGTGTGTACGCCGACCGGGCCGCGGCCGTCGCCGTGGGCCTGGGCGCGCTGCCACTGCTGATGATCGCGGGCGCGGGAATCGTCGCACCGCCCCACGGGCAGGGACCGGGCAAGCTCCAGTTCATGCTGGGCTGTGTGACCGTCCTGGTGGTCTCGGTCGCGCTGGTGGCACTCACCCCCGGAGGGGACGCGCCTTTCGTGGCCGCCTCCTTCCTGGCGACGGTGGGCACTCTGGCCACTTTCGCGGCCATCCTCACCAAGGCGTCCGCCACCGCCACCGCCTCGGTGTGCGCTCCCGCCGCTGTCGGACTGGTGGCCTTCCTCCCGGGCCTTTCGGCCCGCTTCGCGCGACTCCCCATCGGTTACGCCTCGCCGCGCTCCGCCACGCACGACGACTTCGACCCCGACCCCGCCCAGGGCCCGGACGCCGGCCCGCTCGACGCCGAGCACATCGCCGCCCAGGCCCGCCGCGGCCACGAGATGCTGCTCGGCCTGGTGGGCGGCACGTCGGCCGTGGTGGTGGCCGCCGCGGCCGTCCTCGGCTTCTCGGACAACGTCTGGGGTCAACTGCTCGCCCTGACCACGGGCCTGGCCATGCTGATCCGTGCCCGGCTCTTCCGGTACACCTCCCAGGTGGCCTGCGTCCTGGTCGCCGGCCTGGCCGCCGTCGCGCTCCTGCTGCTCGGCCTCGCCCTGCACCCGTCGGGCGACGCCGTCGCGGACCTCGTCCTGCACGGCGACAGCAGAGCACTCGACCTGCGTGCCGCCTGGCTGACGGTGGCCGTCGCGGCCGGAGCCGCACTGATCACCGCGATCGGCCTCGTCATCCCGCGCAAGGGACTGTCACCCTTCTGGGGCCGATTCCTCGATCTCGCTGAGGGGGCCGTCCTGCTCACCCTGGCCCCGCTCTGTCTCGCGGTGCTGGGTGTTCTCACCGAGGTGCGTTCCCTGGTGGGATAGGGCGGCGTAGCGCCGCCCGCGGGCACTGGTACCCTGAGTGACGGCCGTTTGTGTACGCACCCCCGGAGTCATGCAGGCACCCCCTGCAAGCCCTGGAGGCCGCGCCCAGCGGATCGCTGCCTCCCGAGTAACGGAAGCCTCCCCGAGATGAAGACCGGGGGCACTCGGTGGCCAATCGCAGACTATGAGGAGTACGCGTGTCGCTCGACGCCGCTACGAAGAAGCAGATCATCACCGAGTTCGGCCAGAAGGAGGGCGACACCGGCTCCCCCGAGGTCCAGGTCGCCATGCTCTCGCGCCGGATCTCCGACCTGACCGAGCACCTCAAGACCCACAAGCACGACCACCACTCCCGCCGTGGTCTGCTGATCCTGGTCGGTCAGCGCCGCCGCCTGCTGCAGTACCTGGCGAAGAAGGACATCCAGCGCTTCCGTACGCTGGTCGACCGCCTCGGCATCCGCCGTGGTGCGGCGGGCGCCAAGTAAGACGCTGTGAGGGGAGCGGTTCCCGGAAAGATCGGGGGCCGCTCCCTTTGCCGTACGTGCTTGCCGCACGTCGGAAACGTGCGGAGTGTCACCCACGCTTTGTAGTGTGGTAGCACAACGCAATACGCACGACACAGCACGACCAGAAGAACACGACACAGCACGACAAGAAGAAGAGGAGAAGCGCGCCCCGCCGCCGCCGGTCCTCGGTAGTGGCCCCCGGGGGGAAGTGAGCCCCGGGTGCTTCGATCGAAGACCGGCCCGCACCAGACGGAGCGCTTCTCCGCCACCGTCCCCCCGCCACACGGGCGAAGAGGGACGAAAGACGACAAGTAACGGAGAAAACGCTAGTGGAGAACGAGACCCACTACGCCGAGGCCGTCATCGACAATGGCGCCTTCGGCACCCGTACCATCCGCTTCGAGACGGGCCGCCTGGCCAAGCAGGCCGCCGGTTCCGCCGTGGCGTACCTGGACGACGACACCATGGTGCTGTCGGCCACCACCGCCTCCAAGAACCCCAAGGACCAGCTCGACTTCTTCCCGCTGACGGTGGACGTCGAGGAGCGCATGTACGCGGCCGGGAAGATCCCCGGTTCCTTCTTCCGCCGTGAGGGCCGGCCGAGCGAGGACGCGATCCTCACCTGCCGTCTGATCGACCGCCCGCTGCGCCCGTCCTTCAAGAAGGGCCTGCGCAACGAGATCCAGGTCGTCGCCACGATCATGGCGCTCAACCCCGACCACCTGTACGACGTCGTCGCGATCAACGCCGCGTCCGCGTCCACGCAGCTGGCCGGTCTGCCCTTCTCCGGCCCGATCGGCGGCGTCCGCGTCGCGCTGATCCGGGGCCAGTGGGTCGCCTTCCCGACGCACACCGAGCTCGAGGACGCCGTCTTCGACATGGTGGTCGCCGGTCGCGTCCTGGAGGACGGCGACGTCGCGATCATGATGGTCGAGGCGGAGGCCACCGACAAGACCATCAAGCTGGTCGAGGGCGGCGTCGAGGCGCCCACCGAGGAGGTCGTCGCCGCCGGTCTGGACGCCGCGAAGCCCTTCATCAAGGTGCTGTGCAGGGCCCAGGCCGACCTCGCGTCGAAGGCTGCCAAGCCGACCGCCGAGTTCCCGATCTTCCTGGACTACCAGGACGACGTCCTCGAGGCCCTGACGGCCGCCGTCCGCCCCGAGCTCGCCCAGGCGCTCACCATCGCCGGCAAGCAGGAGCGCGAGTCCGAGCTGGACCGCGTCAAGCAGCTCGCCGCCGAGAAGCTCCTGCCGGAGTTCGAGGGCCGCGAGAAGGAGATCTCCGCCGCGTACCGCTCGCTCACCAAGCAGCTGGTCCGCGAGCGCGTGATCAAGGAGAAGAAGCGCATCGACGGCCGTGGCGTCACGGACATCCGTACGCTCGCCGCCGAGGTCGAGGCCATCCCGCGGGTCCACGGCTCCGCCGTGTTCGAGCGTGGCGAGACCCAGATCCTGGGCGTCACCACCCTCAACATGCTCCGCATGGAGCAGCAGCTGGACACCCTCTCCCCGGTGACCCGCAAGCGCTACATGCACAACTACAACTTCCCGCCCTACTCCACCGGTGAGACCGGCCGCGTCGGTTCCCCGAAGCGCCGCGAGATCGGCCACGGCGCCCTCGCCGAGCGCGCCCTGGTCCCGGTCCTGCCGACCCGCGAGGAGTTCCCCTACGCGATCCGCCAGGTCTCCGAGGCGCTCAGCTCCAACGGCTCGACGTCCATGGGCTCGGTCTGCGCCTCCACCATGTCGCTGCTGAACGCCGGTGTGCCGCTGAAGGCCCCGGTCGCCGGTATCGCCATGGGCCTGATCTCCCAGGAGATCGAGGGCGAGACGCACTACGTCACCCTCACCGACATCCTCGGTGCCGAGGACGCCTTCGGCGACATGGACTTCAAGGTCGCCGGCACGAAGGAGTTCGTGACCGCCCTCCAGCTCGACACCAAGCTGGACGGTATCCCGGCCTCCGTCCTGGCCGCGGCCCTGAAGCAGGCCCGCGACGCCCGCCTCCACATCCTCGACGTGATGATGGAAGCGATCGACAAGCCGGACGAGATGTCCCCGAACGCGCCGCGGATCATCACCGTGAAGATCCCGGTCGACAAGATCGGTGAGGTCATCGGCCCCAAGGGCAAGATGATCAACCAGATCCAGGAGGACACGGGCGCCGAGATCACGATCGAGGACGACGGCACGATCTACATCGGTGCCTCCGACGGCCCGGCCGCCGAGGCCGCCCGTGCCACGATCAACGGCATCGCCAACCCGACGATGCCCGAGGTCGGCGAGCGCTACCTGGGTACGGTCGTCAAGACGACCACCTTCGGTGCGTTCGTCTCCCTGCTGCCCGGCAAGGACGGTCTGCTGCACATCTCGCAGATCCGCAAGCTCGCCGGCGGCAAGCGCGTGGAGAACGTCGAGGACGTCCTCGGCGTGGGCCAGAAGGTCCAGGTCGAGATCGCCGAGATCGACTCCCGCGGCAAGCTCTCCCTCGTTCCGGTGATCGAGGGCGAGGAAACTGCATCCGACAGCGGCTCCGCCGCGGGCTCCGAGAAGGACGACGCCGAGCAGTGACGTCCCGTAGCTCCAAGGCGACGGCCCGCACCTCTTCGGAGGCGCGGGCCGTCGCCCGTACCCAAACCCTCATCAAGGGCACCAACGGCATCGGCACGGTCCGCAGGACCACCCTCCCGGGCGGCCTGCGTATCGTCACCGAGACCCTGCCCTCCGTCCGCTCCGCGACCTTCGGTATCTGGGCCCACGTCGGCTCCCGGGACGAGACGCCGTCCCTGAACGGCGCCACCCACTACCTGGAGCACCTGCTCTTCAAGGGCACGCAGCGCCGCTCCGCCCTGGACATCTCCGCGGCCGTCGACGCCGTCGGCGGCGAGATGAACGCGTTCACGGCGAAGGAGTACACGTGCTACTACGCGCGCGTGCTCGACACCGACCTGCCGCTCGCCATAGACGTGGTCTGCGACATGCTGACCGGCTCCCTCATCCTCGAGGAGGACGTCAACGTCGAGCGCGGCGCGATCCTCGAAGAGATCGCCATGACCGAGGACGACCCGGGCGACTGCGTGCACGACCTGTTCGCGCACACGATGTTCGGCGACAACCCGCTCGGCCGGCCGGTCCTCGGCACGGTCGACACGGTCAACGCCCTCACCGCCGACCGCATCCGCCGCTTCTACAAGAAGCACTACGACCCCACCCATCTGGTGGTGGCGTGCGCCGGCAACGTCGACCACAACAAGGTCGTACGACAGGTCCGCGCCGCCTTCGAGAATGCGGGCGCCTTCACGAGCGACGACTCGGCGCCGGTCGCCCCACGCAACGGCCGACGCGGCATCCGCACCGCCGGCCGCCTCGAGCTGCTGGCCCGCAAGACCGAGCAGGCGCACGTCGTCCTCGGCATGCCCGGCCTGGCCCGCACGGACGACCGCCGCTGGGCCATGGGCGTGCTCAACACGGCCCTGGGCGGCGGCATGTCGTCCCGCCTGTTCCAGGAGGTCCGGGAGAAGCGCGGCCTGGCCTACAGCGTGTACTCGTACACCTCGGGTTTCGCCGACTGCGGCCTGTTCGGCGTGTACGCGGGCTGCCGCCCGAGCCAGGTGCACGACGTACTCAAGATCTGCCGCGACGAGCTCGACCACGTGGCCGAGCACGGCCTGTCCGACGACGAGATCGGCCGCGCCATCGGCCAGCTCCGGGGCTCCACGGTCCTGGGCCTCGAGGACACCGGCGCGCTGATGAACCGTATCGGCAAGAGCGAGCTGTGCTGGGGCGAGCAGATGTCCGTGGACGACATGCTGGCTCAGATAGCGGCCGTCACGCCGGACGAGGTGCGCGCGGTGGCGCGCGACATCCTGGGACAGCGCCCGTCGCTGTCGGTCATCGGCCCGCTGAAGGACAAGCAGGCCGCACGGCTGCACGACGTCGTGGCCTGATCCCCTCGCCATCCCCTCGCTAAGGAAGCAACAGACATGAGCAAGCTGCGCGTGGCGGTCCTCGGGGCCAAGGGACGCATCGGCGCCGAGGCGGTACGGGCCGTCGAGGCCGCCGAGGACATGGAACTGGTCGCCGCCCTGCGCCGGGGCGACAAGCTGGAGACCCTGGCGGAGACCGGCGCCCAGGTCGCAGTCGAGCTGACCACCCCTGCCTCGGTCATGGGCAACCTCGACTTCTGCGTGCGCCACGGCATCCACGCGGTCGTCGGGACGACAGGCTGGACCGACGACCGCCTCGCACAGCTCAAGGGCTGGCTGGCGCAGTCCCCGCAGACCGGTGTCCTCATCGCCCCGAACTTCTCCATCGGGGCCGTACTGACCATGAAGTTCGCGCAGATCGCCGCGCCGTACTTCGAGTCCGTCGAGGTCGTCGAACTGCACCACCCGAACAAGGTGGACGCCCCCAGCGGCACCGCCACGCGCACCGCCCAGCTCATCGCCGAGGCCCGGCGACAGGCGGGCGCGGCCCCGGCTCCGGACGCCACGGTCACCGCCCTGGACGGCGCGCGGGGCGCCAGCGTCGACGGTGTCCCCGTGCACGCCGTCCGCCTGCGCGGCCTGCTGGCCCACCAGGAGGTGCTGCTGGGCGGCGAGGGCGAGACCCTCACCATCCGCCACGACTCCCTCCACCACAGCAGCTTCATGCCGGGCATCCTGCTCGGCGCGCGCCGCGTCGTCACCACTCCGGGCCTGACCTTCGGCCTGGAGCACTTCCTGGACCTGGGCTGATCCGAGGCCTCCTGATATGCGCGCGAAGATCTCCTATGCCGTCACGGCCGCCGTCCTGGTCTTCTACTTCGTCCTGGTCGGCAGCCGTGGCGTCATGCTCATCCAGTCCGGCACGGTCCTCACCGTCAGCTTCGGGATCGCGGTCCTGATCCTGCCGGTGATCGGCCTGTGGTTCCTGTGGAAGAACACCCAGTTCGTCCGCAAGGCCAACCAGCTCGCCGCAGAACTCGACGCCGAGGGCGGCCTGCCCGTGGACGAGCTGAAACGTACCCCCGGCGGCCGCATCGACCGCGACTCGGCCGACGAGGTCTTCGCCAAGCGCAAGGCCGAGACGGAGGCGGCCCCCGACGACTGGCGCAGCTGGTTCCGCCTCGCCGTCGCCTACCACGACGCCCGCGACACCCCGCGCGCCCGCAAGGCGATGCAGCGGGCGATCGCCCTGCACGAGGGCAGGCCCGTCCAGGTGTGAGCCCCGAGCCGACGCGAAAGGGGCCGGTCCGCACCACCGCGGACCGGCCCCTTTCACGTTGCTCCCGGGAGAGCCGGTCAGCCCCGCCGGTTCTCCGCCGCCCACGCCTCCACCGCGTCGGCCGCCCGGTCGAAGGCGGCGGCCCGGCCCAGGAAGTCCATGTTGTGCGTGGTCAACAGCGGCGGCAGATCCTGCGCGCCGCGATCTGGGCGTACGAGGATCAGCGCCTGCCCCTGCACCGTGCGGGGCAGCCCCAGCCAGCGCACCGGCTGTTGCAGCGTGCGCACCGCGACGATCCGCTCCCAGGGGGCGGTGCGCGTCAAAAGGAAGCCCACCTGACGCACTCCGTGCCCGCTCACCCACACGCCCATGCGCAGCAGCCGCAGCGAGCCGACGATGATCACCAGCGCACAGCCGAGGACCACCCCGGCCGAGGACGGCGAGCCGGTCAGAGCGATGAGAACCGCGGCGAACAGCACGAACGAGGCGAGCATCAGGCACAGCGCCGCCACGGCCACGCGCCACGGGCCGGGCCGGTAGGGCCGGCGCCAGCGGTCGCGGTCGTCGTACGGCAGCGCGCTGTCGGGTGTCGCCTCGAAGGTGCGGTCGGCCGCCAGGAAGGACAGGGGCACGGCGGGTCCTCACTCAATCCATGCGTGGGCTGTGCCCGGTGAGGCTATCCGCCTGTGTTCCCGCTCACCACCCGAGGGGG
The DNA here is from genome assembly GCF_053611185.1 of Streptomyces sp. NPDC054834. NCBI lineage: Bacteria > Bacillati > Actinomycetota > Actinomycetes > Kitasatosporales > Streptomycetaceae > Streptomyces > Streptomyces sp. NPDC054834. The sequence continues at coordinate 34,444 of NZ_JBSGZV010000065.1, forward strand.
TCCGGAAGAGTCAGTGGCCCTGTGAGGCCTGGGATTGCTGTGTCTGTGCTGCGGTCGGGCTCGACAGCGCCGGCATGCCGATGACCAGGGAGCCCACCAGCCCGGCGACGATGGTCAGCCCGAGCAGCCAGCGCCCGGCCATCTGGCCGACGGAGGCCCGCTCACGGGCCGGGGGAGTGACATTGCTGCGGAACTTGTCGGCTTCGGCGAGGAAGGCGAAGGGTACGGGCTCGCGCCGACGGAACATCGGTAACGCGTCTCCTCTCGGGGTCGAACTGCTGTGTCTCACCAACACAGACGCATGAGTCCCCCCAAAGGTGCCCGCTTGACCCGAATTCACAGAACTTCACCGAAGATGTCGCGTCCCGGCACCGAACGGTCCGATGTCAGAGCCGGGCCGTAGAGTGGGCGCCGCCCGACAGAAGCAGTGGGAAGGACCCTCCGAGCCGTGACCGACACACCCGCCGGCGACCTCAAGCCCGGTTTCCGCAGCGACGTCACCGTCGAGCTGGTCAAGCACACCGCGTCCGACGCCGACGTGCTGTTCGCCGCCCGCGTCTCCACCGTCGGCGAGCAGTCCCTGGACGAGCTGAACAAGGACCCGGAGCGCTCCAAGGGCCTGATCAACTACCTCATGCGCGACCGGCACGGCAGCCCCTTCGAGCACAACTCGATGACGTTCTTCATCAGCGCCCCGATCTTCGTCTTCCGCGAGTTCATGCGGCACCGCGTGGGCTGGTCGTACAACGAGGAGAGCGGCCGCTACCGGGAGCTCCAGCCGGTCTTCTACGTCCCGGACGAGGCCCGCAAGCTCGTCCAGGAAGGCCGCCCCGGCAAGTACGTCTTCGTCGAGGGCACCCAGGCGCAGCAGGAGCTGGTCGGCCGCGTCATGGAGGACTCCTACCGGCAGGCGTACGAGGCCTACCAGGAGATGCTCGCCGCCGGCGTCGCCCGGGAGGTGGCCCGCGCGGTCCTCCCCGTCGGCCTGTTCTCCTCGATGTACGCGACCTGCAACGCCCGCTCGCTGATGCACTTCCTCGGCCTGCGCACCCAGCACGAACTGGCCAAGGTGCCGTCGTTCCCGCAGCGGGAGATCGAGATGGTCGGCGAGAAGATGGAGGCGGAGTGGGCCAGGCTCATGCCCCTCACGTACGCCGCCTTCAACGCAAACGGCCGCGTCGCGCCGTAGCTCGGCACAGATGTGCGGTCAGCCTCCCGAAGTGTCCGTATTGCGGCATTTGGAGAAGTTCATCTAGCCTGATCGAACGGACCCGGCACTGCTTGAACCCCCGAGCAGGCAGTGCCGGGTTCCATATTTGTCCAGACTTTCCCGACACCCCGCGGGCAGACCACTCATTGCGCAGCGAGTAGCGTGTTACCCATGGCTCCGACCTCCACTCCGCAGACCCCCTTCGGGCGGGTCCTCACCGCCATGGTCACGCCCTTCACGGCGGACGGCGCACTCGACCTCGACGGCGCGCAGCGGCTCGCCACGCACCTGGTGGACGCAGGCAACGACGGCCTGATCATCAACGGCACCACCGGCGAGTCCCCCACCACCAGTGACGCGGAGAAATCGGACCTCGTACGAGCCGTGCTGGAGGCGGTCGGCGACCGCGCCCACGTCGTGGCCGGAGTCGGTACCAACGACACCCACCACAGCATCGAGCTGGCCCGCGCCGCCGAGCAGGTGGGCGCACACGGCCTGCTGGTCGTCACCCCGTACTACAACAAGCCCCCCCAGGAGGGCCTGTACCGGCACTTCAAGGCCGTCGCCGACGCCGCCGAGCTCCCGGTCATGCTCTACGACATCCCCGGCCGCAGCGGCGTCCCGATCAACACCGAGACGCTCGTCCGCCTCGCCGAGCATCCGAGAATCGTCGCCAACAAGGACGCCAAGGGCGACCTCGGCCGCGCCAGCTGGGCCATCGCCCAGTCCGGCCTCGCCTGGTACTCCGGCGACGACATGCTCAACCTGCCCCTGCTCTCCGTGGGCGCGGTCGGCTTCGTCTCGGTCGTCGGCCACGTGGTCACCCCCGACCTGCGGGCCCTGGTGGAGGCCTTCGTCTCCGGCGACGTCCAGAAGGCGACCGAGATCCACCAGAAGCTGCTCCCGGTCTACACCGGCATGTTCCGCACCCAGGGCGTCATGACCACCAAGGCCGCACTCGCGCTCCAGGGCCTGCCCGGCGGACCGCTGCGCGCGCCCATGGTCGAGCTCGCGCCCGAGGAGATTGCCCAGCTCAAGATCGATCTTGCTGCCGGCGGGGTACAGCTCTAACACCAGACTTCGCGCGAGCCCACCGCGCGCCAAGGCTCCACAACTGAAAACCAACTGAATCAGCGGGCCACCGGTGCCCGCACCCCACAACGACAACTGCTTCTGCACGAACGTCACGCGCGCCACGTGCCCAACCGGTACGTGGCGCGCGTGGTGAGGAGAGTCTTTTGAGTCATCCGCATCCTGAACTGGGCCCGCCCCCGCCGCTCCCCGAGGGCGGCCTACGGGTCACCCCGCTCGGCGGCCTCGGCGAGATCGGCCGAAACATGACGGTCTTCGAGTACGGTGGCCGTCTCCTGATCGTCGACTGCGGAGTGCTCTTCCCCGAGGAGGAGCAGCCCGGAATCGACCTGATCCTGCCGGACTTCTCGTCCGTCAGAGACCGCCTCGACGACATCGAGGGCATCGTCCTCACCCACGGCCACGAGGACCACATCGGCGGCGTCCCCTTCCTCCTCCGCGAGAAGCCGGACATCCCGCTGATCGGCTCCAAGCTGACCCTCGCCCTCATCGAGGCCAAGCTCCAGGAGCACCGCATCCGCCCCTACACGCTCGAGGTCGCCGAGGGGAACCGGGAGCGCATCGGGCCCTTCGACTGCGAGTTCGTAGCGGTCAACCACTCCATCCCCGATGCCCTGGCCGTGGCCATCCGTACGCCCGCCGGCATGGCGGTCCACACGGGCGACTTCAAGATGGACCAGCTCCCGCTGGACAACCGTCTGACCGACCTGCACGCGTTCGCGCGGCTGAGCGAGGAGGGCATCGACCTTCTCCTCGCCGACTCGACGAACGCCGAGGTCCCGGGGTTCGTTCCGCCCGAGCGGGACATCTCCAACGTCCTGCGCCAGGTCTTCGCGGGTGCCGGCAAGCGGATCATCGTGGCTAGCTTCGCCAGCCACGTGCACCGCATCCAGCAGATTCTGGACGCGGCGCACGAGTACGGGCGCCGGGTCGCCTTCGTCGGCCGCTCGATGGTCCGCAACATGGGCATCGCCCGCGACCTGGGCTACCTCAAGGTCCCGCCGGGTCTGGTGGTCGACGTCAAGACGCTCGACGACCTTCCGGACCACGAGGTGGTCCTGGTCTGTACGGGTTCCCAGGGCGAGCCCATGGCCGCGCTCTCGCGCATGGCCAACCGCGACCATCAGATCCGGATCGTCGAGGGCGACACCGTCATCCTGGCGTCGTCACTGATCCCCGGCAACGAGAACGCGGTGTACCGCGTGATCAACGGCCTGACCCGCTGGGGCGCGAACGTCGTCCACAAGGGCAACGCCAAGGTGCATGTTTCCGGCCACGCGTCCGCGGGCGAGTTGCTGTACTTCTACAACATCTGCCGCCCGAAGAACCTGATGCCGGTGCACGGCGAATGGCGCCACCTGCGGGCCAACGCCGAACTGGGCGCCCTGACCGGCGTCCTGCACGACCGGATCGTGATCGCCGAGGACGGCGTGGTCGTCGACCTCGTCGAGGGCAAGGCGAAGATCTCCGGCAAGGTCCAGGCCGGTTACGTGTACGTCGACGGGCTCTCGGTCGGCGACGTCGGCGAGCCGGCGCTGAAGGACCGGAAGATCCTCGGCGACGAGGGCATCATCTCGGTCTTCGTGGTCATGGACTCGTCCACCGGCAAGATCACCGGCGGCCCGCACGTCCAGGCCCGCGGTTCCGGCATCGAGGACTCCGCCTTCGCGGACGTCATCCCGAGGATCACGGAAGTACTGGAGCGGTCCGCCCAGGACGGGGTCGTGGAGCCCCATCAGCTCCAGCAGCTCGTCCGCCGGACCCTCGGCAAGTGGGTCTCGGACACGTATCGCCGCAGGCCAATGATCCTCCCGGTCGTGGTGGAGGTCTGACCTGCGTACGACCCTCGTACGCGTGAACCTGGAGCGGGGCACCTCGATTTGCATCGGGGCGCCCCGCTCCAGTACGTTTACGGCTCCGCCCGATCGGGAACCCAAGTGCTTCATGCGCTGGACGTCGGTCTCCCGGACCGGGCGGAAAATCCGACTCAGAACTTCTGATAAAGTCGGAACCGCCGGAAAGGGAAACGCGAAAGCGGGAACCTGGAAAGCACCGAGGAAATCGGATCGAGAAAAGATCTGATA